>CAYYFD010000077.1:0-5592 GCA_964471125.1 uncultured Candidatus Peribacteria bacterium | reverse complement strand
CCCTTCAAAATTGCGTTCATGGTGGGCAGCACCGCCTCGATACGGGAAGCATCCACGACCTTTCCGTCCTCGATCGGGACATCGAAACCTGCACGAAGAAGAACGCGCTTGCCGGAAAGCTGCGCTTCGCTGAGGAGAGGGTAAGGCAATGCCTTCGTAGTCATAATCAGAGTGTAACAAATTTTTTCGTAAACCATAATTCCCTCCGCAACGCGCTTTCCCCATTCGTAAAGTACCCCGTAAGCACGCCGTTATCATTCAGGATAGTATCTACTTTTTGGCTTTCTGTTGCAGAGGAATCCAGATCGTCCATTTCCTGAAGCATCGCGGATTGCAGCGAAGGCACGACAATGTACCCCAATCTATCGAAGTGGACCATTTCCGAAAGACGTTCGGGGATCGTTTTTTCACTACACGGATAGCGATCCATAGAGCCATCAATACCGGCTGCGCGGAGATAGGAATTCCATTCACGGAGAATGGCACTGGAATCTGCAGATGATCCAAGAACACCGAGAAGAATTCTATCGCTCGATATGCGGGGTTTTGTCATGGCACATGGGAAATATTTCTTCATCAATGTACCATAATTTCATGGTTCTCTGGTTTGCACCGCTCATCGCATTTCTGGGATGTGCAGTCCTGCATTTACTCGCACTCAAGATATTTCCAGTGTGGGGATTACTCGATTTTCCTGAGCGCTACAGTCTCAAGCGTTCCCGACTCCCCTACCCCACCGGCATCCTGAGTGTCTGCATATTTCTTCTGCTGTTTTTTGCACTGGAACTCTGGAACCTTGAATCCGCAGGCATTGCTGCCGCGGTGATTCTTCTCGCACTAGTAAACTTCACCGATGACCGTCGGCCACTCCCCTTCTCACTTCGGCTTTTTACGCAACTCGCGTGTGCACTGTTGATATATTTGACCGGAACCCGGATCTTCACGATCACCAATCCGCTGGGGGGCATTATCCCGCTCGATACTTGGGTGATTGTTTCGCCACTCTTCAAAAACCCCTCCCTGGCTGGTGCAGTCTTTACCATGTTCTGGCTGGGACTCACCATGAACGCCCTCAATTGGTTTGACGGCATACGCGGACAAGTGAGCGTCGTTTCTCTCCTCGGATTTCTCACTATTGGCGCACTTTCCATCAGTAGCCGCGTCGGCGACGCACATCTGGCGACATTGGCATTCACGCTTGCAGGTATTGCCGCAGCAGGCCTGCTCTTTGATTTCCCTCCGGCAAAGGTGGTGATGGGCGATACGGGCTCGATGTTTTTTGGTCTCATGCTGGGCGTCCTTACGATTTATTCTGGCGGAAAAGTGGCAACGGGATTTCTGGTTCTTGGAGTACCGCTGCTTGATAGTATGATCGTTATTGTTCGGCGCATCGCTAAAGGCGCTTCGCCATTTCGTGGGAACGCAACCGATGAACATCTACATCACCGACTCCTGCGCATTGGGTGGAGCGAGCGACAGGTCATAGCTCTCACGGCAATTCTTGGGAGCAGCTTCGGCGTTGCTGCTCTCTTTATGAGTACCGTAGAGAAATTTCTCGCAGCTCTCGCGCTCCTCGGGATTATGCTGCTGCTTTCGGTGTATTCGGGGAGGAAATTGAAGACAGGAAATTAGGAGATTGTTGTGCATTTTGAAGGGTATTTTTGTATTGGAAGATGGATATAGAGATATACTCGATTACTTTAGAAATTCTCTAAACAATTGATTCCCCAAGAATCCCCACAGGCAAGCGGTGATGCAATGCACCGACTGGCATCTGTTGAAGCAGAAGTAGGAAATGCACAACAAACCTTTGCAGAGAAACTCCAAGCAATTCTGGACGGATTAGCTGGACGAAAATTTAGTTCATTCGCCGAAAAGCAGGATACTGCGCGACGAATTCAGGCAGTTCTTTCTTCAATTAATCACAGAATTCAATGCACACGATGCGGGGAGCCAGCCGCTATCAGGGTTGCCCGATCTATTACAGAAGAAACAGGCGTGTTCCAATTCGGTCACACTAAACCCAAGAGCTCGACCCATCAGGGATGCGTAGATTTCCCCGTCCTGAAAGTTGTTACTGCTCCTGAAGACAGAAGACTGAAAAAGAATAAGCTGAAAATAGAAGGTGGAAATACTGATGCCATCGTAAACGATAAAAGAATCCTCGATACTAATTGGATGGGAGAGTAATCGATGCATCGTTACGATAAACCGGCGATTCATTTCAATTCCCCTCAAACGCCATCGGCTTGCTCATAACCCCATACGGCTTCACTTCCACGATCACCGTGCGCTTTCCGCGCGGAAGCATCTGTACAGTTGCTGTCCCGTTATCGAAATCAAAACGAGTGAGCTGAGCGGGCTTGAACTCCGCCTCGCCGAATGCCGTGCGCAGGTATATATCCGAAGGGAGATCCGGTGAGCGCACCTGCTCCCCCGAAGCATCGAGAATGCGCACGCGGATGGTTTCCCAGTTGCGACCCGTAAATGCTCCATCATGCGTGACTTCCACGGTATATCCTCCAGGTAGTGACGCAGTTGCAGAAAACTCCGGAGATGCAGTCACCACCGTCGACCGGCTGAGAACGACAGGTGGTATGGAAGTTGCGGGAGTAGCTGCGGGCTGATTTACAACCGGAGTAGCTGCCGCTATGCGGTTTCGTAAAGCACGGGAAGCGATGCGGCTCTGACGACGGTCTGCAAGGCGGCTTACAGTCCGTACGGCACTAACACGCTGCGAGGATGCGCTAGATACCGTAGAAGCCGATCGCACAACAGGAACATCCGAAGGATCCGCAGATGCAATCGTCGTACGAACAGCCGGGTAGTTGCTCTGAACATAGAGGATCGGCTGGATGGTGAACCTTTTTCCTTCCGCCTGATGCAGTCCCTGATCCACGGCTGCAACGAAGCTCAAGCCGGCTGTGCGCTGCTGTTCACCGTTAAACGGCCAGTAGGGATGCCACGGCGCTTCGTCGCGATCAATCTGGAAGTGCAGATGCGGCCCCGTCGCAAATCCTGTCTGACCGGAATATCCAATCTGCTCGCCTTTCGATACGACCATTCCCACTTCAACCATCGCACTGCTCAAGTGACCGTAGATCGAGTGGAGCGTCGTTGTAAACCGTGGATTGCTTGGATCCGGCACATTGGGATGACGCACAATCACCATAATGCCCATGCCGCCCTTGTCACTCGTTTCCACACGTTCGATGACTCCATTCATCACGGACCGTACGGGGGTACCCACAGGAACGCGGATATCCATACCCACGTGGCTGCCGGTATTCTCCTGGCCCGTTGCATAGGATCCGAGGTGACCGATGGAATAGATCGAAGACAAACTATTGTCTACAGCATTGGGATCGTACTTCGGCAAAGACACGAGAAGATCCCTCGGTACCTGCTGGAAGGTATGCTCTTTGGGATTTCCTCCAAGCTTGCTCCAGCGAGCGTAGTCCGGAACCTGGGCAAGCGGCGTCACTGTGCCGGAGTAGACGATGAGACTATCATCCGTCTTACCAAGCACCGAAGCCCAAAAAGTATGCCATCCGTACTGCCCCATCATATTGCCGGCGACATACGCGATCACCGAAAGCACTGCGATCCAAAACGATGTGCGCTGCGAAAGATAATGCAAAGCATGAGGCTCCACAGGTGTATGGATTTGTCTTGTCGTAAAGCCGTGTTTGCTTCGATGGACTATCGTCATTGGTGTTTTTTTGATACATATATTCTATCATATTTTCGCATATTGATCAATGACTGAAACTATTGAAATTTGGCTATCCAATGAGCAAAAGACTCTTCTTTGCGGTACGGGCCTGAGCAAGACCATCTACAACCTTCCCGTGGAAATTCTCCTCACGGGAGATCTGGGGGCAGGAAAAACAACATTCCTGCAGGGTTTTGCGAAAGGCCTCGGGATCAAGGATCGGATGGTCAGTCCGACATTTGCACTTGAGCAGCGATACCCAATCGAGAATGCAGAAAGCAGAGGTCAGATAACTGAGCTCATTCACATAGATCTGTACCGCTTAGAACCTCGACAAGCCCACCATCTATTGCACGCAACAGACGATCACCTGGGAATCCGCTGCATCGAATGGTGGGAACGAGCAGAATCTATTCCCGCAGGGCCTGCCATCCACATCACCATGACAGAGAAGCAACATACTGGAGTTCTCGGCCGTAGCGTCACCATGGTGTTTGATGACGCAAAGATTCCCCAGCGCGAAACGATCGAGCAATGGAGAGAGGACGTTATGCTCCCGCATCACATTCGCAGACACTGCGACGCAGTTGCCGATCTCTGTGATGAGCTTGCATCCTGCATGCTGAAACGAGGAATTCCCGTGCGCCCGAAACTGCTGCGTGCAGCAGCTGAGGTCCATGACCTGCTGCGATTTCTGGATTTTCGTGCCGGAGGATTTGCTGGAGAGCATCACTCGCCCGAAGAACTTCAGCGCTGGGAGGTTGTACGCAAGGAATACCCAAAACTGAAGCATGAGCCCGCCTGTGCGGCATTTCTGGAATCTCAGGGGTACCACGCTCTCGCGACCATTGTCGCGGTACATGGACTCGTACTCCCCTCCCCCGAACGCCGTACTATCGAGCAGCAGCTGCTCTTCTACGCCGACAAGCGAGTGATGGTGGACAAGCGGGTGACGCTCGATGAACGCTTTGCCGACTTTGCCAAACGCTACGGCGATGGCAAAAGAAGTACTGACGGGGAAACCTGGTACAAGGAAGCAAAGGGCGTGGAAGCAGAGCTTTTTCCGGAGGGTTGTCCGGTGTAATAGTGGAATGAGAAACGTAAGACAGGCACAATAGCCCCGTTGTACTTGCTCTATACATGTTCCATCCCGCAGTTCTTAGTATCGGCACGGTTATCCTCGTAAGCCTTGTATCGTTTGTTGGGATCCTGATTTTCTCTGCGTCTGAACAACTGATTCGTCGTTCGCTGCAATACTTTGTCAGTCTTTCGGCGGGTGTGCTCTTCGGTGATGTATTTTTGCACATTCTTCCGGAGCTATCCGAAAGCGACGGGATGACGACGAGCGCAAGCCTGATGCTACTGGCCGGTATCCTCACATCGTTCGTCATAGAAAAAATCATCCACTGGCATCACTGCCATGTCCTTCCATCAGCAGATCATTATCATCCTGTTGGCGCACTAACGCTCTTTGGAGACGGCATCCATAACTTCGTAGATGGGGCACTCATCGCCGGAAGCTTTCTCATCTCCCCCACTCTGGGGTACGCAGCGGCCATCGCGATTGCTCTGCATGAAATTCCTCAGGAGATCAGCGACTTTGCTCTGCTCATCTACAGCGGATACACCAAAAAGGCCGCACTCCTCTGGAATTTTCTTTCAGCACTTGCATCCATCGCCGGTGCAGCACTGGTGCTTCTGGCACAGGGGAAGATTCCCGATCTCTCCATGTACCTTCTTGCATTTGCCGGTGGGAACTTTCTCTACATCGCAGGAGCAGACCTCATTCCGGAGCTCCACAAAGAAACCCGTCTGCGGTGCGCACTCCTCCAGCTACTCTGTATATGCGCCGGTATCGGCATCATGCAGGTGATCGC
>CAYYFD010000076.1:0-5695 GCA_964471125.1 uncultured Candidatus Peribacteria bacterium | reverse complement strand
TGGAAAAACAATTTTTGCTATGGAGTCCGTTCGCTCCTCTGGCTCTCTCGTCTGGGAAGGTGCGGCATCGGGTGCCTCGCTATGGGTTTCAAAGTTTAAGGGGGCGGGACTCATAAGTTCCTGTAATGCAGACGGAGAAACGCTGGGATGGAATAGCACAAGTCAGCAGTTTGAGTGTGGGGATGATGACTCTGGTGCAGGTTCTACTGCACCGGGACAAGGACTGACATCACCTGCTTCTGGTTTTCTCAGTCTCAGTACAAGCTTCTCGGGAACAAGCTTGGAGATTATGGGTACTTCCTCCGGTCGCATTGTTCATGCCCAAGATGAATTGCGTTCCTCAGGCACGTTGGCTATAGACGGGGCAGCGTATCTTAACTCTACGTTAACCGTCGGTAGTACCGTCTCTCTGGCAGATGGCAGCAACGCTCGCCTAACGTTCACAGGCGACACGGACACAGGTATTGGACATTTCAATAATGACGAGTTGCGCCTGACTGCCGGAGGTGCCGTATGGCAATACTCGAGCTCAGTATTTGACTCACAAACAACACGTGGACCTTCTATTCGCATACAAGGAGAGACAGCGACACCAACATACGCATTTGTGGGGGACACCGATACAGGCATGCTGGGCGCCCAAACCGCAAATACCATTGATTTCATTACAAATGCTGCAAAGACTGCGCGGATTGATACAAACGGACTAAGTGTCAAAGGCACCTCATCTGGTAAAACCATTTACGCAGCCGAGTCTCTCCGTTCCTCCGGCTCCCTCGTGTGGGAAGGAGCTGCATCCGGAGCAAGTCTGTGGGTCTCGAAGTTTAAGGGTGCAGGTCTCATCTCTACTTGCGACCCAACCACGGGCAAGCTCACTTGGGACTCTACTGCGCAGCAATTTGCCTGCGGAACAGATCTCAATACCGGTACGAGCTACGCTGCGGCGCAGGGGCTGGGTCTCGCAAGTAATTTCTTCCGACTGAATACAAGCTTCTCAGGTACAGCTCTTGAGATCATGGGTACTTCCTCCGGCCGCATCCTCCATGGTAACGATAAGATTCAGGGATCTGGCTCTATCATCGTTGACGGCAGCATGGCGACGAAAACAAACCTCACTATCAATTCCGATAACGGTGCTGCTGATGCCGTACTTACTTTTGGAAGTGACGGAACTGCAGAAACACTTACCTTTGCCAACAGTGCAGACCGCTTCGAATTCAGTGATGATGTCTATGTGCAAAACACATTTGAAGTGGATGGAAATGCTCAGTTTGATGGAGGAACCTTCACATTCGGTGACGCTTCAGGTGATGCCGTTGCCGTAAATAGTGCAACATGGACATTTGCCAATGATACAGCCATTGGTCTTACCGGCGGACTCAATGGCATCAACTTCGATGCCAATACCTTGAGCATTGATGGGGCCAACGACCGCGTCGGCATTAAAACTGCTACACCGGACACCGAATTGGAAATTGTGGGAACGGCATCGGGACGGAGACTCCACGCACAAGATCTTCTGACGACGAGCGGGTCCCTCATCGCCGGAGGAAAAGGACCGACATTGCTCTCCACCTTGGACACCAATCAGGCTTTGAACATCGTTGTCTCAGGCCGTTATGCCTACCTTGCCGATGGGGAATACGGCGTACGCGTCATCGATATTTCCGATCCTCTTGCACCGGCACTTATCGGGAGCATTGCCAACGATAACAGCGATACGACCGGGGATGTTGCTGTCGCGGGGCGTTTTGCCTACGCCACCCAGGATACCGGCGGCCTCGATGTCATCGACATTTCAAACCCCTACGCGCCCGTCCTCACCGGAAGCGTGGGCAACGGTACAGGAGACTATCAGGACGTCGTAGTTGCCGGGCGCTATGCATACGTCGCTGACCAGTCTGGCGGCATGCGGATCATTGATATCGCCAATCCCCTCCGTCCGGCCGTTGTCTCTACCTACGCTATGTCCTCTCAGACCCAGGGTATCTCCGTTTTGGGGCGTTACGCATACGTCGCAGACGGAATATCCGGTGTTTCCATTATCAACATTGCCGATCCGCTGAACCCGACACTTGCCGGAAATTACAATACGAGCGGCGGCTCGTACGATGTCGCCGTACAGGGACGCTATGCGTACATTGCGGATGGCGAAGGAATAAAAATTATTGATATCTCCAACCCTGCGTCTCCAACTCTGGTAGGGAGCTATGCGACCACCGGCACTGCATGGAAAATTGTCGTTGCCGGCCGCTATGCCTATCTCGCAAGTGCGACTGGTGGACTCTATATGCTGGATATATCCAATCCTGCCGTCCCTGCACTGGTCGGCATATACGATTCGAGTGGTGACACGCAGGGTGTTGCCGTGGCAGGTCACTATGTCTATCTCGCGGATAGTCTGCCCGGTATTAGAATAATGAATGTCTATGGCATAGATGCCCCCGGCGCCATGATCGGTGCAATCGAGACCAATACGCTAAATGTGCGGGGAGACTCTCACATCAACAGCAATCTTACGATCGATCGAAGCTTGAATGTGGGCGATGGGCTCGCGGTCTACGGTCAGAGTGCAATACACGGGAATTCCGGTGCAACCCTTGCACTTTCCAATATACGCGGCACCTCTGTGCTGACGCTTGATAATTCCGGGGGAACAGGCGCGAGTAATCCACACATTCTCTTTGGCTACACCGGTGTTTTCGATACGAATCTCTACCGTACGGCGGTCGACACACTTCGCACGGATGACCAATTCCTTATCACAACAACCGACGCATTCAACCGGCACGCTTTCCGCATTGATTCCGAGGAGACGACATCCACCCAGGATCTCATGGAGATCTACTCCGATGTCTCCACGGATGAAAACCGTATCTTCCGATTCCGCGCCGACGGCCAGGCCTACGCCGACGGCTCCTGGAACAGCGGAGGAGCCGACCTTGCCGAATGGTTTGCCACGGCAGACACGGGCATGAGTCCCGGTGACCTTGCCTGTCTAGACCCCAAGCGACCGCTCCACGTGAAGCGCTGCAATAGCGTAAAGCAGCGCATCATCGGTATCGTCTCCACCAAACCGGGCTTCGTGGGCGGTCAGGAAGAAAAGTTTCTGCTTGCCGGAAAGAGGGCCGTACTTGTAGGACTTCTCGGCCAAATCCCAACAAAGGTTACAGGGACTGTAGAGATCGGTGACATTATTGGACTATCAGCACTCGACGGCGTCGGCACCCGACTCACAGCACCTGCACAAAGCGTGTGCACCGCTCTGGAGCCGCATAAAGGCGAAGGCATCGGCATCATCACCTGTCTAGCCCCCTCCTCACAATTCTGGACCGGATCAATCCAAATTCCCGACGAGGATGGTGAATAAATTCCAATAGCTCCAGTAATTATTTAACGATTTAAAGCAAGTTTCTGATGGAAAATGTTATCTGTACTTTACATGTTTAAATTTTATTGAGAATTGCCATTTCATTGCACATTTAGAGTATTAAAACCCAATGCTATTGTCAGTTACTATTAACATTTCACTAATAGTCTATGAGCGTACATTCCTGCAATACCACTCCAAAGATCAAATGCAGAATTTGTAGTAGAATAATAGGATTTGAAACAAAAAACATCAATCGCCGTTGCTTGTCTCTTCGCACTCCTGCTGCAGAACGTTTCTGCCTATGCAAGCAGCTGGAATCCGGGGCTTCTCGTAAACACCGAAACATTTCAGGTGATAGACGATACGGACACTGCCTCCGACTTGTACGTCCGCTTCGGCGATGCCCTCAATAAGCGTCTCACCTTCGAACGCACACTCGATCGATTCAACTTCAACGACGACGTGTATGTCTCCGGCGACTTGAACGTAAAAGGAACCGCATCAGGTAAAACGGTTTTTGCTACGGAGTCTCTGCGCTCCTCCGGCACCCTCGTCTGGGAAGGTGCAGCATCCGGTGCAAGTCTCTGGGTTTCAAAATTCAAAGGTGCAGGTCTCGTAAGTTCCTGTAATGCAGACGGAGAAACTCTGGGATGGAATAGCACAAGTCAGCAGTTTGAATGCGGGGATGATGATGGTGGTGTAGGAAGCAGTTACTACGCAGGACAGTCACTGACATTGAACGGATCAAATTTCTTTTCGTTGAGCACAAGCTTCTCCGGAACAGCTCTCGAGATCATCGGCACAGCATCAGGTCGCACAGTGTTTGCTAATGACACGCTTGCATCTTCCGGAAATCTCATTGTCGAATCGTTGTGGAAAAGAGGATCGGGAGCCATCGTAGGACTTGCTGCGGAGTATCAGACAGGTGCATATCTCTATGCTTCTGGTGCTTCAATCCTTGCGCTGGATACCTATACTGATCAGCGCAATGGAGGGCAATCACGTGCACCACATATTCTTTTCGGCTATCAGGGAACCTTTGACACAAACCTCTTCCGCCACGCAGCAAATGTCCTGATGACAGATGACTCCTTCCGTGTGCGCGGCACACTCTCCGGCTCCAATCTCTGGGTGAATAATATCGCGACATCCGGAGCAGTTCTCTACAGCAGCGGCAGTCAGGTGAGAGCGACGGCAAGACCGGGAACCGGGCAGGTGCTCATTGGACAGGGTGCTGCTCCACCGGTGTGGAAGGATCCCATTGTAAGCATGGTGTGGTACCTCGGAGGTACGCAGGTTGTGGGCAATAAGCAGGGAGCACAGATCTATATGCCTGTTGGTTTTACTGCAACGAGCGTAAACATGGTCATTACCGGTGCGCCAACGGGCGCAGCAGTAATCGTTGACTTAAAAAAAGACGGAACGACGATTTTCTCCACCAAACCCCAAATCGATGCCGGGGCATTTACCGGTGGGAGCAATGCCGTTATATCAAACTCCACTCTGAGCTTCAGCTCCATCGTCTCGCTCGATGTTACGCAAGTCGGCAGCACCTTTGCGGGAAGCGGTCTCACCGTACTCCTCAACGGTACCCGGAAATATTAGGCATGAGCCAAGAAGCAGATGACTTGTCTTTCGATCACCAAATCCACACACTAACAATGATAAACTCCACAAATGACCCCCTCCACCATTTCACAGTCCGAAAACCGCATGCACCAAGTGCTCAGTATGCTTTTCGTTCTTGGAACGGTTGCCGGCATCGCAGTCTACATCTGCACATTCAAACTGATCGACAATGATTTTTTCTGGCATGTGAAGTCCGGTGAGCTCATGTGGAAATCCCATTCGCTCATTCGTATAGAACCGTTCTCGTATGTCCTTGCGGCTAAACCCTACGGAGCATTGCACGAGTGGCTCGCACAGATCATCTTTTATCTTATCTTCAGTACGACTGGAGTAACGGGATCAATCCTACTGCGGGGGATTGTCGTAGCGGCAGCTGCAGTCACGCTTCTTTTTATCGATCGGCGGTCTTCGTACATCACCGCACCGGTTGTTGTGTGGGGACTCTATGCACATCGCGCAAGCCTGATGGTACGACCACAGCTCTTCACCATCTTTCTGCTGTGCGCATCTCTTGCAATAGTCTTCCGGTACATTCGCAATCGCGAGAATGGCATTGCAACGGTAAAGCAGCACCGCACATTATTTTTTTCAATCCTCGGTATTCAGTTACTCTGGGTCAATCTCCACGGAGCCTCGGCGATTTTTGGCGTGCTCATCACCGGATGCCTCTTTCTTCAGTGCTGGTTCGACTGG
>CAYYFD010000075.1:0-5750 GCA_964471125.1 uncultured Candidatus Peribacteria bacterium | reverse complement strand
GGCGAGTGCGCAAGGCATCCCGATTGTCATTACTTCACAGCTCATCCGTGGATCGGTGGATCTTCAGCGCTACCGCAAGCAGCTCACGCTCGAGCGCATCGGTGTTATCAGCGGGAAAAATATGACCTTCGAGTGTGCCATCGTGAAACTGATGTGGGCGCTGGGACAGACAGACAAGCCCGCTCGGTTGCAGGAGATCATGGAGAAGAGCTTGGTTGGCGAACTTGATGAATGATCGAATACGAATACGCGAGTACACGAATAAGCGAGTACGCGTATTCCCGTATTCCCGTATTCGCTTATTCGTCTTCTTTGTCTTCTTCATCTTTCTCTACCAATTTCTTTCCAATAATCGAACTGATAGCAGCGCCGATGATAAAGCCCACAACGAGCTTTTTTACATGCTTTTCAGGCTTTGGCCGCTTGCGAAAAAGTCCCATAACGGAGGGGAGTATAGCACGTTACAGTATTGAATAAAAAATTTGTTCGGTTATAAGAAAAACATACACAAGCGTGGCCATTCTTGGCCGCGCAAACATTATCCATGATTCTTCAGCTCCGGATACAACTCTATATGACCAAGAATTATTTTGTTCACTTCTATGAGCTTCTCTGGGCTTCTTGCCTCCATACACATCGAAATACACGGTGAAGTATTACTCTGCCGTATTCCTGCCCAAGCCCCTTCACCAAAATCAATGCGCACGCCGTCCAGAGTATTCACCGGATAGTGCTTTGAGAAATGCGCAGTGATCGCTGCGATGATCTCTCCTTTGCGGTCATCGGGACAGTGGGGGCGGAGCTCGGGGGATTGGAAGACTTTTGGGAAGTCGGAGAAGAGGGAGGAGAAGGTTTGCGGGGTTGCAGAGCCTGCCCTGAGCCCGTCGAAGGGTTGCAAATTGCAAATTGCAGAGTAGATGTTAAGGATGCGAAGTGCAGCAACTAGCGCATCGTCAAATCCGTAGTAATCTTCGCCGCAGAAGAAGTGGCCGGATTGCTCGCCGCCGAGAAGTGCTCCGTGCTCCCGCATGGCGTGCTCCACAAACGAATGGCCGACTTTACACATGACGGGCTTGCCACCGTATTTCCGTATTTCCGTATCGAGAATCGAGGAATTGCTGACGGTAAAGATCACCGGAGCTCCGCTGTGTCGCGTCAAATGATCGCGTGCGAGGAGGAGCAGTATCTCGTCTGCAGTGCGGATGATTCCTTGTTCATCGACGATTCCGAGTCGGTCACCGTCGCCGTCGAATGCAAGCCCCAGATGTGCCTTCTCCTTCAGTACCGTTGCCTGCAGATCTTTGAGCGTGGAGTGCTTGCTTGGGTCTGCAGGGTGATTCGGAAAGTTCCCGTCCGGTTCCGTGTAGAGCTCGATCACTTTGCATCCTGCGTTCTTGAGGGCCTGTACATAGACCGGTCCTGCGACTCCATTTCCGCAGTCGATCACTACGGTCATTCCTACACCAATATTTCCGAACATTTTTTTAAGGTGTTCTAGATATGGAGTTATTGCATCAATAGTTTTTCCTTCACTGCTTTGCAATTTGCAATTTGCAACTTCCATTCTTTCAATCTTCTCCCTTAGCATCTGCAAATCCTCCCCCGCAAACGCCTCCGCATCTTTCAGTTGCAGCTTGATGCCGTTATCACTTCCGGGATTATGTGACGCGGTGATATGCGCGCCGCCATCTGCTTTCAGTCTGCAAATCGTGAAGTAGTTCACCGGACTCGGCGTCTCTCCTATAGAAAGGACTCTGCAATTTGCAATGTGCAATCCTTCTATAAATGCCTTAAGCAAATCGGGGCTACTTAACCTTGCATCCCTTCCAACGACAATCGTTGGCTTTGGATTTCCCGATCTCTTTACCACCTCTTCGCCGAATGCTCTCCCGATGAGTGTGCATGCCTCTTCACTGACCTGTGTACCCGCTTTCCCGCGGATGTCGTAGGCACGAAAGATGTTTGGATCAATGAGGGGCATGAATGCGTGAGGAAGTTGCAGGAAAGGCAGGAAAGTATTGCTAGAGTGATTCTATAGTAATTGCAGAAGCCAATTAAAAAAATGTAGGACAGGAACGTTCCTGTCCTACATTTTTTTAATTGGCTTCCATTCCTCTAATGCGAACACACCAAAAAACCCGACCCCCCAGAGAGGGGTCGGGCTCGCTTCAAACGATGATGTCAAGCATCACCACCCATCACGCTGTCACGTGAGACTTTTCGACCAGACTGGCCGATCGGACTTTCGTGACGTTCCACCACCGAACTGCTTCGCTGATCTCATGGGAGATCACATGCGGATCACCTTGAAAGCGAACCGCAACGAACTCGCTGACCTTATCCAGTGCATCGGATCGGTCATCGATGGCCTCATTCAGTCCCTCCTGAGAGAGTGTGCTGAGATCCGTATCTCGGCTGAGTTCCTGAACGAAGATCCCAGTGCCCAAAGCCAAGGCATCACTGTCGATGCCACGACTGAGTGCCTGAGCGGTAAAACCTCGCAGATCCGCCATGCAGGTACAGAATGACGTGTCGTGGCCGATAAACGTGTGCCACGTTTTCATGTCATCAACGAGATGCTCCGTGTCCTTGGTTTCCCGGGCAATGCGTGCGTCGAGCACAGTGGGGTGCTCAATGCCGAGCGCTTCGAGCCCATCGCACTCTTCGAGTGCCATGCTCCGCACTGCCTGCTGCACTTCGGCGACATCGAAGTCGATGCCGTTTTCGTGCAGTTTCTGGAGAAACTCGATTGTCCCATCGGGGGCACCTTCGACGATTTCGTCGTAGGCGTCTTGCCCAATGAGTTCGATGACCTGGTCTTTGGAACCTGGTGAACCGAGCACGGCCGGGAACGCGATCGCCGTACTGTCACGACCGATGACGCGGAACTTCTTCAAGAGATCCAGAGCCCGCAGCGCGGACAAGGGCAGCACTTTGCTGAAGCGACCTCGCCATTCGGCTTGGGGTTTTGCGGCGTCGTCCGTCTCGTAGACTGCGACAACACTCTCGACAATTCCGCCGCGGACTTCGATGCGCAACTGCACAGTCTTTTCCTCTTTGCAGATGCCGTCCTGCACGACTTGCCGGTACTTTCCGGAGTCATGGAGGATGATTCCATCGGCAGTGACATCACTGTCATCGCCGAGACCGCGAATCAATTCAATGCGCGGTCCTCCCGCGCCGAGGGTGAGCAGGCCGAGACCCATTTGATCTTCGCTGCCACCGGCACCAAAACTTCGGGCCAGAGCCTCCAGCAAACTACTTCCGGATTGGCCACCAAGACTTGGAAACAAGTTTCGCATGATTTCTCATTCCTTTTTTGAGTAGTGCACATGTGCAGGCTTTGGGTAAAGCACATGTGCGAGGCAGTGAAACGGACACAAACATACAAAAAACTATCGTACATCGGACAGAAACACTGACAGTCGTCTCGCTTCTCCTATAAGCAAAACGGGGTAACAGGGGTGGGTGATGTGAATGACCAATTGGTCTGAAGCCGGAACATTCTATTACAATTTTGTCAAATGTCAATGCTCTGGAATCACTTTGCTTTGGTATATGGACTGGATAAAGCGCCTTCATTAGCACATTCTTTATCTATCGCATATGCTGTCTCCATAGTCGGCATTCTCAATGTCACTCCGGATTCCTATTTCGATGGAGGAAAGTGGAATTCTCTGGAAATGGCCCTGAAAAGGGCAGAGGAGATGATCGCAGAAGGCGCAGATTGGATCGAGGTAGGAGGGGAGTCTACGGGGCCAAATTCCAAGGATATTTCATTCCAGGAGGAGATAGATCGAACAATTCCTGTGATCAAAGAAATACGCAACAGATGGGGCTCAGTGAATATTTCGATCGATACATATAAGGCAGAGGTTGCGCGTGAGGCTATCGTTGCAGGTGCGACGATGATCAATGACGTGACGGCGGGTAGGGGGGATGAGAAAATGTTTGCGGAGGTTGCGAAGCTTGTCCTGAGCCATGTCGAAGGGTTTGCGGAGGCCTGTCCTGAGCATTGTCGAAGGGTTGCGAAGTTGGTATTGATGTACTCCAAGGATCCCACGCCGCGGACGACGATCAGTCCTGTTCAGTACGACGATGTTATGGCGACTATCAAAGAATTTCTTTCAGAGAGAATCGATGCGGCGGTTGCAGCAGGAATCCCGCGCGATCGCATCATCATTGATCCCGGTCTTGGGCATTTCGTAAGCAGTGACCCGAAGTATTCCTTTGAGATCATTGCACGTCTGGAGGAGCTGCTGTCTCTTGGGTGCCCGATTTTTTTAAGTCCCTCGAGAAAATCTTTTCTTGCTGGAAAGGAAAAACTTCCTCCTGCAGACCGCTTACCAGCAACGATTGCAGCCTCTGCTATTGCCGTGCTTCATGGTGCATCGTTTATCCGTACCCATGATGTTGCCGCAGTGAAGAGGGCATGTACAACTGCAGCCGAGATGCGCTGAAATCCCCTCACTTGGCGGGGTTCCTCGAATGATGGTCTTGCAATATTATTAGGCGCAGGGCCCTACTGCACCATTACAGATAGCCTGCTTTAAGAAGCGCACGATGCCTCCGCTTGCGAGCAATATGATGAGTCCGATCGCAACGCGGATGATTAGGCCCTTTGCTTTGGCGTACTGATCCTCTTTACCGACATTCGCGATCATCAGGATTCCGGCATAGACAAGCATGGCAACGGCGAGGACGACAATGAGTCCGATGATGTCTGATACGATATCCAGCATCTTCGTGATGATATTTGTGGGAGCAGCTGTGGCCGTAAGACCGGAGAATGTCACGAAACCTCCGAGGAATACTCTGGATGCAACAAGGATAAATCCTGCAACAACAAAGAGCACAGTTCTGCGTAGCTGCGTAACACCGTCTTCCGATCCGAAGTTCGCAATCGCCCGCACTCCGCTTATGATGATCATTACCACACAGAGAATACCGAGTGGGAACGCGATGAAGTCCATGATGCCCAGTGCTTCTGCGCTGATGATTCCTCCGGAAGGAAGCGGTGCAGTGAGGATAGTTGTCCCAGAAGGAGCAAGGGTCGATGGATCCACGCTAAAGCCACCAAGGATAAGTGCATCGACAAATGCCGCACCGACATTGATAAGTACGATAGCCGCGATGCCGCTGATGAAGACGCGCTTCGCCGTTGTCGACTGGTTTTCATTCCCTGTAACCGTCAGAAAGAAACCGGCGATGACTATAGCAAGCGACGCAGCGACATTGATGACCGGAATGAAGCTCGATGCAACTGAGCCGACGATTCCTCCAAATGTCATACCTCCTCCGCTAAGCAACCCCGCTCCTGCAGTGTTTGCTGCATCCATGATGGTGACAGCGTATGCCGCATCTACGAGCATACCGATGATGATGTGCGCCAATTGCATCAGATGAATGTGGAAATAATGATCTTAGAGGCCATTACCACGATGACGGATGCTGCGACCGCGATAATGACTTTCTTTGCACGGTCTTTCATCTGATCATCTACCGAAAGCACAAGCATGATGGCGGCAGCTACAACGGCAACCACTGCCAGCGCTCCGAAGACGGTGATGATAAAGCTTCCCGCACCAAGCAACTCGTTATTGATGTCGATGTTACTGTTCGTTTCAAATGCACCGAGTACGGATCCTACGACCATCACGAGGGTTAGGCCCGCGACACCACGCAGGATGCCCTGTCGTGCATTGCTCAGTCCGCTGTCGTCTTGGGATGTGATCAGGCGCGCGCCGTTG
>CAYYFD010000074.1:0-5786 GCA_964471125.1 uncultured Candidatus Peribacteria bacterium | reverse complement strand
AGCATCGTCGTCATGATGAATGCGCGGCCAGTCTTGCTACGCTCGAGAGCCTCTTTAAAGACGCTGTCGGGCAATCCCTTGATCTTGATGTCCATCTGGATCGCGGTGATTCCTTTTTCTGTACCACCGACCTTGAAGTCCATATCACCACCGAAGTCCTCTTCGTCCTGCAAATCCGAGAGAATGATGTACGTACCCTTCTCTTCGTCGGATATAAGACCAAGGGCAATGCCCGCTACCGGAGCGGAGATCGGAACACCGGCCGCCATGAGGGCGAGCGTGGAACCACAGGTTGCAGCCATCGAGGAAGAACCATTGCTCTCGAGAATCTCCGTAACTGTACGGATGGTGTACGGGAAGCTCTCTGTATCCGGAAGCACAGGATCGAGCGCCTTCTGCGCAAGGTTTCCGTGACCGATCTCGCGGTTTCCTACAAAGAGACGATTGCTAGTCTCTCCGACGGAGAACGGCGGGAAGTTGTAGTGATGCATGTACCGGAGCTCCGATTCCCCTTCCATACCTTCGCTGAGCTGCTTGTCACCAGGGCCACCGAGCGTACATGTCGTAAGTCCTTGCGTCTCTCCACGCTGGAAGAGCGCACTTCCGTGCACGCGATTCGGCAGCACGTCGATCATCGAACCAATCGGACGGATCTCGTCGAACTTGCGGCTGCTCATGCGAAGCCCCTCCTCAAGAACTAATCTGCGCATCTCGTTTTTGACGATCTTGTCGACCATCGCGGATGCATATCCCACAAGTTTCTCTTTCTCCTTATCATCCGCCACCTTCAGTTTTCCGGCTTCTACTTCGGCTTTCACTTTTTCACCGGCCTCTGCCATTAATGCCGTAAAGATCGCCCTGCGATCAAGCTTTGGAAGTGTGTCCTTGATCGCTTTATTGATGACCGGGAGTGCGGAAGCCTTAAGGAATTCATAGGCTTCCTTGTGTTCGTACGGAGCCTCGAACTCGCGCTTGGGCTTCCCGATTTCTTTCTGGATATCGGCGAAGAACTTCGCAATTTTCTGAGCCCACTTCTTGCCGAATTCAATGGCGCGGAGGATTTCCTCTTCGGATACCTGATTTGCTCCTGCTTCGATCATCACAACGCGATCAAGTGAAGCTGTGAGGAAAAGATCCAGATCGGACTTGGTCATCGCTTCACGGGAAGGGTTCAAGACCAATTCCCCGCCGATCAATCCCACGCGCACGGATGCGATGGGTCCATCACACGGACAGTCAGAAATGGCTGCAGCAAGACTGGCAGCATTTGCACCGGCAACGTCGTACTCATTCTCAAAGTCATAACTGAGTACTGTACAGAAGACCTGAATGTCATTTCTGATGTGCTTCAAGATCATCGGGCGCAGCCCACGGTCAACGACACGGGCCATGAGGACGAAGTCATCGGAAGGACGGCCTTCGCGCTTGCGGAAGCGTGATCCGGCGATCTTTCCTCCGGCATAGAACTTTTCTTGGAACACGACCTGCAACGGCAGGAAATCAACTCCCGCTCTGGCCTTGGCCGAAAGCGTGAGGTTACCCATGACGACCGTATCGCCCATCTGGCAAAGCACCGTGGCATTGGCTTGGTTACCAAGCATGCCGGTACGGACGATGAGCGGGGCATCCCCGAGCATCAAGGTAAACTCTTTATTCGGCGCGATGGCCGACGATGGTGTGGACATAAAAGAAAGAGGAAGGAAATACCCTTCCACTCAAGCGTGCTCCTCATTCCTCGGATGGATTCACATTGCAGATCCCGAGAATGTCAGGGAGCTATAACGTAAACCCAAAGGTGGGACTGAAGAGATCGGTAGAGGGAAAGAACTATGGTAATTATACCCGTTCAGGAATGCTAACGGAAGGAAATCCCCGTATGAAAAACCCCTCCGCACAAGGCGGAGGGGAGAGGCTGCAAAACATATCACGAACAACGTAGTTAGAGGGCATCAACAACGGCCTTCAAAGCATCGAAGCTGAAGGATGGCGCACCAAAGCGCATAATGTCGAAGCTACCGTCATCATGCCGGATGCGCGGTGCAACAAACGCAATGGCGGAAAATCGATCTCCCGAACCTGGTGTGAAGAAATGCAACACACCCGGATCGATGATAAAAGGCTTCCCAGGAACCGCAGGTTCAAACGTGAGTTCAAACCTTTGTTCGCCTGGATTGTACGGACCGGTATAGGTGCCGCCCACGCAGCGCTCGAATCCCTCATCGGAGCCAAGGGGAAGAAAGATGCTCCTCCCTGCAAAATGCACATGCGGCTCCGTACACCGCTCCGCCTGCATTAAAACCACTTCACATATCGCCGGATCCAGACCGTGCTTTGCGCACAGAGATGCAAGAATCCGCGGACTCATAAAGCCGATCTGAAACCCATCCAGAGTTTGGACGTTAGAGGAAAACAATGGATTACTGCCTAGTGCCTTCCGGTGACTGGGCAATTTGGACGTTCTACGCTGAACATCCTGAAGAAATGAAAGGTTCGATAGCATCACTCTCTCCTTTTAGAAATTGGATAACTGCTGATCTCCACCCGACATGGGAGGAGAAACAATCAACAGGTCCAATACGGAAAAACCTCTCTGCCACTCCATGGATCGTAGACCCAATGCTGCGGGTAAACGTCGTTTCTTTTGTAGAGCTCACGCTCATCACCGATGCAGGCGTAACGGGGAGTCACCCGTTCGCTGTCCAAGGACCACCCACCGGCCTGAAAACTAACAGGCGAACAAAAGCACTGCAAAGCACTGTTATAGTGCAAATCTTTCAAAAGAAGTCCACAAACAGGATGAAAGCGCATCCCCTCTCCGCGATTCAGTTGATCCCGTGTATATAGTCGTTCGAACATATGCCCTCCTTACCGATGTTGTAAAAGATCTGCAGCCAAGACTCGCAATAGCGAATCAGCCCTACTCACAAGAGCAGAGCGCGCTACAGACAGCTTTTTCATATAGATACAATCTCCAGAGCGCTCCACTCGTGTAGGGAGAGCCACCAAGCGCCGACGGGGGAATGGGTAAACAACATATGTACTGATGTACTGGTACAAAGGTACATCACGCGAAGTCCAATGTCAAATGTTGATATCTATTTTTCCAAAGGAATTCTCGTCCGTGAGTCAAACACCCAGTGCGCAAGCGGCAAATCCTTTTCACTATGCGGCTTTCCGTCACCGATACGGGGGAGTGCATTGCGCGTAGTCTCATGAGAACCCCATCCTGACTGAACATGCTCAACGATATACACACCCTGAGCTTCATCGAACGTGGCTCCAATAATACAATCCCCCGTTACAGGATGAAACATGCCCAAGCAGCGCCCACGATCAATATCATCGGAAGAAAATTCAGGCGGAGAAGCCTCTGGATCCGGATTGGCCACCAAAGCTACGGATATATCCTCTCTCGCCGCATGAACAGCAGGAACCACAACATCGTTGCACGATGGAATATCCGCAGAGGACCTGGACAATGCACACGTACGGTATGCATCGCTGCCGAAATCGGTGCTATCGAGAAATGACATGATGTACCGTTACATCATTACATTTTTCGGAAGACAAATCAAGAAAACCGATGACCCTTTTATCGCTTCTGTTTGCGGAGTTTCTTCAGGAAATACAGAAATCCCCCGCTGCCGAACTGCAGCATCCGTGACCCCCGCGTGATCTTGCTGATGCTGATACCAAGCGCATCGGCGATCTCCCGCTGAGCAACGCCTTCATCAAGCATACGGATGAGCTGCCAGCGCTCGGCAAGGCTTCCAAGCTCTTGGGGCGTGAGCATGTCTTGGAGCAACATCTCTGCCTCACGTGGGCTCTCGGCTGCTGCAAACAAGCGATAGAGGCTCTTCAAATCAGGATCGATCGTACGGGGCATGCAGAGCACTTTACCACTGCAGCGGTACGGCGGTACAGGTTTTTCTTTTACTCTGTCTCAAGAGGCCGATAGAAGAGTCTCCGCACACCGGAAACCATGCGGTCAAACAGGCTTGGACGCGGAGCGTCGGGTGGACTTTCGCAGTCTGTACCGACCGTTTCCATATTGGCTGCCTCATCAGTTAATCCCGGTCGCAGACGCATGCGCCCGAGTATACATTCTGTGTGGCAACCGGTGGTGTATGGGCAGGTTGTGGGTACAGGGGCGCCTGCCGTCACCTCTCTTCTTCGAAGTCCGGCGGTCGGGACACCAGTAAGTCCTGCGGGGCCCGGTAGTGCAACAGGGGTGGAAGCCGACTCCCCCGGAGTCGTGCATGTGCTCGGCTCTCCAGAAACACTATTGGGGAGATAGCTGCATACACCGGCGCTGAATCCCAAATGACATCCAGCAGGAGAGCTGCAGAACGAAGGAACCGCTGCGGGAGTGGGTGATGCAGGCCATACAGGACTCGTCGCGGGCCCAGTGGGTACGAACGGAGCTACAGGCGTAGGACCGAATAGAGGCGCGAGTAATGGCGACGGTGCCGTCGGGACGGTAGGTGCAAGGGGCCCAAGAGGAGCGACAGGTGCTGGGGCAACCGGCGCTGTGGGAATAGTAGGAAGGACCGGAATAATTGGAGCTATAGGAGGGACAATAGATGGAGGCCCACCCTGACATGTACGGTTCCCTATAGGCCCCTGACATGTTAATCCCGAGCAACAGTCCGACGGAATAACACAGCGAGCACCTGACACAGGACAACAAACCGCAGAACCAATGCAATCGTTATCCTGACAGTCGATCCCTCCACCGCAATCATCGTCCTGACCGTTGCCGCATTGGTTATTAAAAGTATTGGATTCATAAGCAGTACAACATTGACCCCCACTACACGTACCAAGATCACCGGGAAGTACAGATCTTCTGCACGTAGCTCCATTGCAACTACCCGTATCTGCGCAATTGGGAGCCCCATCGAAATCTTCATCAAGCCCTGGCAGCGGAGTGTCATCACAAACTTCTTGGCATTGTGGTGCAGATGAGCAGTCCCCCGTATCGGCGCAATCCACCAGCCCATCGCAATCATCATCGGAATTGTTGGTGCAAGATGTTTCGGACGCAGCGCAGCACATGCCCGAGGCCGAACAAGTCTTGGGAGGTGTAGTGCTGCACGACTGCCCAAAGCAATCTGTAAAATCTGCACAATCTGCTGCAGTATCACCGTCATTATCGAGGCCATCGCTGCAATTGCTCTCTGGAGGAGCGCAGAAGCAACTAGTCCCAATCAGCTGACAAATCAGGCCTGGGACGTTGCATGTGCCGCCACACGTTGGTGCGGTGCTCGTTGCACACGAAGGAGGAACTGCACAAACGCAACTGCCACTTATGGCTTGGCAGGTCTGACCTGAGACAGTGCATACGCCACCGCAAGCAGGGGCTATTCCTGCACAAGTGGGAGGGGCGCCACACGAACAGTTCCCCAAGATGAATTGGCATGTCTGACCCGAAAGACACGTTCCCCCACACGTTGGAGCGATCGCCGCTGAACACGACGGCGAAGAAAACATGCAAATGCAATTGCTGGAAAGTGTCTGACATGTCTGACCCGAAGGGCATGTGCCGCCACAGGTGGGGGCGGTGCCCGATGCACAGGTAGGTGGCGGTGGCGTACTAGAAGTGGAAGTGGAAGTGGAAGTGGAAGAGGAAGTAGAAGTGGAAGAGGAGGGTGACTGACACGTCATACTCCCAAAGGTACACACCGTAGGAGCGCAGCAATTGACGTTCGGAACTGGCCCTGTAGAAGTGCAGCACGGTGTCCCGCATGCCGTACCTGCACCGAGGCAAGCAGTGGGGCATGGTG
>CAYYFD010000073.1:0-5828 GCA_964471125.1 uncultured Candidatus Peribacteria bacterium | reverse complement strand
ACAAGCCCGAGGAAAACGCCTATGCCGTACCAGGGAATGCCGTTTGCGGTAAACATCCACTCCAAAAGAATGAACAGCGTGCTGATCCACATCCATCGCAACCACCTTCCGCGCCGGCTCCAGAAGTAGGGAAGTAGAAGGAGTAACGGAAAGAGGAGAAGTGCCGGCATGGTCGTCACGTAGTATCCGGCGCTATCGAGATTGAGCACGGTGCGCCAAGGGAGCGTGAGGTAATGTCGCCAGCCAATACTAAATCCCCAGTAACGGTCGACCTCCTCTCTATGGCCGGTGCCCTTGCAAGCAGGATGCTCTTTATCGACAAGCAGCTCGGGAGGAAGCACGCGCACCGGCTCGCCGAATTGCGATTGAATATCCGAGGACTTTATTCCCAGTTTCAAACTGATCTTATTCGGGGCACCCAGAGCGATACTTGTAGGAATGATGTGTCCATTCTGGATATTGTTGTGCCAGACCCATGGAGCGATAACGATAAGGAAGCCTATGAGAAAAACTGCTAAGGCACTCAGAGAAAATTTCCACCGGGAACGTCCGAGGAAAAGTGCAATGCCAGTACAGATTATTCCCGTAACGATGAATGTAAGGAGCACGGTTTTGGTTGCCACAGCCGTTCCTTCTCCAAACAATCTCTGTCCCACCGAAGCAAAATCCAATCCGCCATTCGTGGCAAGCGCAACGGCAGCGAATGCCCCGGCACCAAGCGCTGCAGTCCAGTGCAATGTCACGCCGCCGAGAACCAACGCCAGTGCGAGAAGCACCATGACTGCGGTGACCTTCATACCAAATGCAAAGCCTGCGAGTACGCCCGCAAGCCCAATCCATCGCAGCGTCTCCGACGGCGTCCTCTGTGCACTTTCATCTTCACTATCTGGAGAGAAGAGTCCCAAGAACAAAGCGAGCATCGCCAATGCCCCAAGAGCGAAGACTGCATTATCAATCTTCATGTCGGCGTAGGAAAAATGTCCTACGAGCGGAAGAGAGTAGTAAAGAAGTCCTGCGAGAAGTCCTCGGCCCTTCCCGAAGTACGCCCGACCAAATGCGATGACTGCGAGTGTCGCGATCACACCCTGCGTCCAGTTGATTACCATGGCGGCGGTCGCACCGACAGGACTGCCAAACCCGAAGATCGCAAACCCGACCGCCGTAAGGTACTCCCAGTGAAACGGCGCCATGGAGTGAATGAACTTTCCGTAACTGACGAGAAGGTTCGGCCGATTCAGGTAACTCCCAAGATCATCCCAGCCGATGGGAAACGGTCTGATGACGCTGAGAAAGTTCAGAGCGAAGTACGAGAGCAAAAGCCACGTGAGCCAGACAACGGCACTGCGCAAAGGAAGATCAATAGTCCACTTGTGCCCTACCGCTGTACGCAACCAATAGATCGTTGATCTGTAGCAGAGCGCGGGGACAATGATGAGAAGCGCCCAGATAGCTCCCGATACGAAGAGATGGATGACGGCCAGAAACCAGAGAAGTGCAATCCATAGTCCCGCACCAAGACCGAGTGAGAGCACCGCTTCCGTGAGAGGCGCCATCGATAGCTTAAGCTTTTTCAATACCGCATACCCGAGAATGAGCATCTCCGTCAGTAGGAAAAGCGCCCACACGATCTGGGTAAACACACGCGTGATGAAGAACTTCTGCATGCAGAACGTCGAGATAGTGAATACTCGCGCACTGTTGGTGAACATCCCTGCCTGCCGCAGACACCCGCCGTCCTCCAGTCTCTGGAAATTGGTTTTCAATTCCCGAAGCCCTTCGTCACCCACGTTCATGTACACCCCCTCCAGAGGTTCCACGATGCGACGCAGCGGCGCATCACCGACCTGCGAATAGCTCAGCACCGTGAAGAGTGACCAGACAGCGAAAATAAAGAAGAGGAGAATCCGGAGCGGTGAAAGCGTGCACCGGAAACGAAACGCTCCCGTTTGCATGCCACTACGGACGACAATGGCAGCGGCGACAATCAGCCAGAGCACGCCGTAACCGAGGAATGGTGCGCTGCGACCAATCGTCCGCAGCATCATCGGAATGATCGTGTAGACGCCGCGACACAGCAGCCCGCCTGCGTCACATACTCCATTCAGCGACTGCAAAGCCGCATCCGTGAGATACACAGCGCCATGCACAGGAACACCGAGATAGACGAGCGTACTGAAGACCCCCCACGTTAGAAGCGCGACGAAGAGCGCGATGGAGAGAATATGAATCGTTCGCTGTTGCATGACAACGGGGATTGTAATCGCAAAGAAAGGAATGCGGAATGCAAATTTCGGCAGATAAACCCATTCCTCATTCTGATTTCTGCATTCATAATCTCCGTGTGCCTTTCCCAATAGATGAGATCCGCCGGCAATTTCGGTTCCTGCAAACTACGCCGCAGCCCGTTTATCTCGACTCTGCAGCAATGGCACAGGTGCCGGATGCCGTGTTGGACGCAGTGAAAGTATGGGAGCAATCCTCCAGGTCCAATGTCCACAGAGGAATGCACGAACGCGCGGAGGCCAGCACCATCGCTTACGAAGCTGCGCGAACAACCGTACAGAAATTTATCAATGCGCAGCACGCCGATGAAATCATCTTTACTAAAAGCTGCACCGAGGCGATCAATCTCGTTGCACGTAGTTGGGGAGAAACCAATCTCCAGAAAGGCGACGCAGTTGTCCTTTCCATACTCGAACACCACAGCAATATCGTGCCATGGCAGCAGCTTCAGGAGCGCAAGGGCATCGATATTCTCTGGGTAGATATCGATGATGAAGGAACGCTCCGGTATGACCAGCTTGAAACGCACCTGAGAACCGGACGCGTGAAGCTCGTAGCGATCACTGCACTGAGTAATGTCCTCGGTATTGCGCTCGATCTTCCAAAAATAATTTCTCTCGCACATAAAGCTGGTGCACTTGTCCTTCTGGATGCTGCGCAGGCCATCGCGCACATGCCGATGGATGTACAGGCGCTCGACTGTGACTTTCTCGCATTCTCCGGCCATAAGCTTTATGCACCCACGGGCGTCGGCGTGCTCTACGCCAAGCGAAAGATTTTGGAATCCATGCCCCCCTTCCTCGGCGGCGGCATGATGATCCGTAATGTCACTACGGAAGGATTTTCTGCAGCAGATCTCCCTGCGAAATTCGAAGCGGGTACACCGCCGATCGCGCAGGCGGTGGGGCTCGCGGCGGCGATCGAGTGGCTGAAGCAATATTCGTGGAGCGATATCCAATTGCATGAGCAAAATCTTCTATCTTCCGCCATCCGTCATCTGTCATCTATAGAAGGTCTTCGAATTTTTGGAACACCTCCAAGGCACGGCTGCATCTCCTTCACCCTCGACTCCGTCCACCCCCACGACCTCACCGAAATCCTCGGCCGCAAAGGAATCTCCCTTCGCGCCGGTCACCACTGTTGCATGCCACTGCATAAGAGACTGGGAATCACTGCGTCCACACGCCTCTCTGTAGGAATCTATACGACGAAGGAGGAAATTGATGTGTGTGCAAAAGCTATTGTAGAAGCACAGAAAAAATTACACCCCTAACTATGGATGTATACGCTGAAAATGTTCTCGACCATTACCGGCAACCGAGGAACAAATGCTCTGCAATGTGCAATTTGCAATCTGCAATCTCGCACACCGAAGAAAATCTCAGCTGCGGCGACACCATCACCATTCAGCTGACAATGGAGAATGATCACGTCGCGTCGATCTCCTGGGAAGGAACCGGCTGCGCCATCTCCCAAGCCGCAATGTCGATGCTCAGTGAGGAGTTAAGCGGAAAATCAATGCAGGAGCTGGAGGCTTTGATGCCACAGAATGTCTATGACCTCCTCGGAGTACCCATTGGTCCTAGACGTACCAAATGTGCATTGCTGGGATTACATACCCTGAAGAATACGATGCGGAAACACGCGGGAAAGGAATTACAGAGTTGGACAGAAACTGTAGCCGAATAGCTTGTCGCTTATAGCTCCTCACTTGTAGGCTTCCTGCGCTATTTCACATATCATCATAAGACATACGCCGTCATAGCTCAGTGGTAGAGCACGTCCATGGTAAGGACGGGGTCACGGGTTCAATCCCCGTTGACGGCTCCATAATCTGACTAAAGCGCTTGACCACCCCTTCCCTCTCCCCTTACAGTTTCCCCGCGATTTCCCTTCGGTCCTTTGGCCGCAGGGTTCTACCCACGAGTCGCCTATGAATCCACTTGCCTCAGCATCTGCCGACGTAGAAAACGAGATTGATGTCCGCATCTATGAGTTTGCGGTACTTCTGCCGTACCCGATGGGTCAAAAGGAGCAGCAGCAGGCCGTAAAGGAAATCGAAGCTATCTTCAAGGAAGCCGGCGCAAGGGAGGTAAGCAAGGATGTCTGGGGAGCACGCGGACTTGCCTACCCTATCGAGGGTCATAACGAAGGGAACTTCATCGTCTATCATCAGGAGATGGATCCTGCGAAGCTCAAAGAGGTGGATATCGCACTGCGTATCGTCCCTGGTGTCCTTCGCCACATCGTCGTGAAGCCACCAAAGGGATACAGGATCGTACGGTTCTCCGAGAGCTACGAGCAGTGGCTCAAGGAACGCGAGAGCGCCAGCGAAAAGACCAAGCGTGAGCGTGAGGTAGAGATCCAGGAACGTGTCGCCGAGAAGGCCAAGCGTCAGGTGAAGCGCACCGAACGCGCAAAGACGGATGCTGCTCCCGAAACCATGAGCAAGGAAGAAGTAGGCAAGAAGCTCGACCAGATTATTTCCGATGATTCCCTCGGTATCTAATGCGCAACGCCAAATCCCAGAAGAAACGGCCAGATCTGCACTCGAAGGAGTGTCACTTCTGTGAAAAGGAAACCGTCTACATGGACTGGAAGGATTACCCGACTCTCAAGCCCCACGTCGACTACTTCGGTGCTGTCCGTAAGCGCTTCCTCACGGGAGTCTGTCTGCAGCACCAGAAAATGCTCCGTCAGGCCATCGAGCGCGCACGGTTCATGGGCATGCTTGCTTATAGGAAGTAATTCCTGCCGCCCAATCACGGCGTAGTCCGACTCAGTCGGACGAAGCCGGATGGGAATGCTGGCGTACAGAAAATAAATGCAAAGGCCATAGAGCAAAGAGAAAAGACCGTGCTAATGTCTCAGCATAGTTATTCGAGGGCACTGAATTGTCTTTGCCCTTTACTCTCTCCTCTTTTCTCTTCATATGTCCGGACATAGCAAGTGGGCCAACATCCGCATTCGCAAGGGTGCACAGGATGCGAGGCGCGGCAAAGTCTACACGCGCCATGCACGACTTATTGAAATGGCTGCACGCACAGGCGGCGGGGATCCTTTTAGTAATAATGCTCTTAAGCATGCCATCGAAAATGCAAAGATCGACAGCGTGCCCAATGCAAACATCGAACGTGCGATAAAGAAGGGAACAGGTGCTCTCCAAGGCGATGCGATGGCTGAAGTGCTCTACGCTGCGATGGGCCCGGGCGGAGTCGCATGTCTCATTGAATGTCTCACGGACAATAAAAATCGCACGATCGGTAATGTCCGATCAAAAATTGAAAAAAATGGCGGGAGATGGACGGAGCTCGGCTCGGTCCAATGGATGTTCGCACGCAAGGGCATCGTCGTTGCGAAGAAAATCCAATGGCCTGCCGGCCATAGCCCGGAGGGCGAAGGAGGATCGCCCCGCGCCTCTGGCGCTAAATGCAATTCGCCCCAAGGGCGACCTGCCTCCAATTCGCGCCAGCGCTAAACGCCAGGCACGCCACCGACCCCGTCCCGCCCGCGCTCAGAAAGAGGAACGCGCCCGGATTCTTCGC
>CAYYFD010000072.1:0-5988 GCA_964471125.1 uncultured Candidatus Peribacteria bacterium | reverse complement strand
GTAGTCGTCCGGGTTGATGGCGGCGTACCCCGAATAGAACGCGTCGATGACGCCGGGACCTACGCTGCGACGTCCGCGGTCAACCCGACGGACCACCTTCAGGTAGGGAAGCCTCTTCTGGTAATGAGCCGCGAGTCTGCTGAAATCGTGAAGTACGCTAGCAATGCCTTTCTTGCCGCAAAGATCTCATTCATCAATATGATCTCGGAGCTCTGTGAAACCACTGGAGGATCCGTCCGTGAAATCGCTGCAGGCATGGGCCTCGATGACCGCATCGGCCCGCGCTTCCTGCATGCGGGTATCGGCTACGGTGGAAGCTGCTTTCCCAAAGACGTAAAAGCGCTGATTGCCCTCTCAAAAGAAACCGGGGTGCCTCTGCCACTGGTAAAGGCGACGCACGACATGAATAACCGCCAGCGTCAGCGCTTCTTTAAAAAGATTCTCGGAGCGCTTCCGCCCAGTGCCCACGTTGCGATTTGGGGACTATCGTTTAAGCCCAAGACCGATGACCTGCGCGAAGCTCCAAGTCTGGATCTGATTCCCTTGCTCACCCGCGCCGGACACAAAGTAACCGTCTACGATCCGGTCTCCATGGAGAAAGCAAAACCGATTCTCAAAAAACGCGTCACATACGCGACATCACATATGGAAGCTGCAAAAGAAGCTGACGCCATTATTCTGATGACGGAATGGGATCTCTTCCGTGGTGTAGATCTCCGGAAGCTCAAAGAGATCATGCGGGGAAAGGAGCTCTTCGACGGCCGCAATGTTTACGAGCCCTCCGAAGCGCGGGAGGCTGGGTTAAATTATTGGGGGATTGGGGTGAAGTAATTTTCTCCTCATCAAATATCTCCACAAAGCTCGTATAACACGATAGAATGTCTTCACAATGCGCGTCCTTGTTACTGGTTCCGCCGGCTTCATCGGATTTTCGGTCGCTTCCAAGCTTCTGGATCGCGGTGATGAGGTGATCGGGATCGATAACTTCAACGAGTACTATGACGCGACGCTAAAAATCGCCCGCAATGCGACCCTCGAAAAGCGTAAAGGATTCACACTCGTTCGTGGTGATATCACCAACCAGAAAGATCTTGATAAGGCATTTGATCTTCTTATAAAAGGAAATGTTGAAACCCGCGTTTGCCACCTCGCTGCTCAAGCTGGAGTGCGCCACAGCATCGATCATCCGGAGATTTTTCTCAGAGATAATATCAACGGATTCAACATGGTCATTGAAGAGTGCCGCAAGAAAAAGGTGGGCGGCATGATCTACGCATCAACAAGCGCAGTATACGGAGACAACAAAGAGCATCCGTTCTCTGAATCACACAGGACAGATAACCCGATTTCGATCTACGGATTTACGAAGAAAGCGAATGAGCTGCAGGCGTACCTGTACCACAAGATGTACGGCATTTCGTGTACAGGACTGCGCTTTTTCACCGTCTATGGCCCATGGGGTCGCCCCGATATGGCACTGTTTCTCTTTACCGACAAAGTCCTCAAAGGAGAAACACTGCCGGTCTTCGGACACGGGAAAATGCAGCGCGACTTCACCTACATCGATGACATCGTCTCCGGCATTATCGCAGCGCTTGATCGCAACGACCCATATGAGATTTACAACCTTGGCGGAGGAAAAACGGAAGAGCTTATGGACTACATCGGCGCAGTAGAGAAGGCATGCGGCAAAGAAGGGAAGAAAGAATTTCTGCCGATGCAGGCCGGTGACGTCGTTGCAACGTCTGCGGATATCAGCAAGGCGCGCAAGGCTCTGGGCTATGATCCCAAAACGAGAATCTCTGAGGGGGTACCGAGGTTTGTGGAGTGGTACAGGGAGTATTACCATAGCTAATCTTCCCCCGTATATATGTCATATCTCGATGAAGTTGTTGCTGCAAAATGGTACGGCCCCACCAACACACCCGGTCCCGGTAGTGCGGAAGGACTGAAAACAGAAGCTGTGGAAAGACCTGCAGGATATGTCCCTCCCTATTACCAGGCAATGCTTGATGAGGAACGCACAAAAATAGTGGATACGTTTGATTTGGAAACAGCTCTTGAGTGTGACTCTACATCCGAACCCACACCTCTTCGTCGATTCCCGGTAATCGCCGCCATGTAGTCATATCAATCCCCGTGCACCGATCCAAACACACAATCGCCGAAGCATCTTTTATAAATTCCGGCCGGTAGCGCCGCACCGGTCCCGGCATCAGGTACTGCCACTCGTGGCCAAAGCTACCTTCGATAAGAATTTCTCCATGAACGCCCGCCTCCAAGAGAGCACGCCCAATAGATCTCGCACTCGACATCTCCGAAAATGGCACATACAGGAAGATAGTAATACCGGCGACAATCTGCAGAGCAAGGAGCAAGGCTGATGACTTGAGTAGTCGTGGCGCACTCAGGAGCCCTGCAATGAGTAACGGCGTGAAAAGAATGGCGTAGTAACTCCTAAACCCGACGAAGATGTACGCTGTGACGAGCATGAGCGTAAGCACCAGTGCGTAATCACGACTACGCACCATCCCGTAAAGGCCGAGAATACTAAGAGCCGCGCTTCCGCCGATTACCCAAAGCTTGAGCACGCGCGTAATGGATTCTTCAATGGGCAACCCTGCACTCATGCCGCTCACAAACCCTGTTGTCACAACAGTTAATGGATTTGTCGGCGTGTAGAGAACGAGCAATGCAATAGGCACCAGAAATACACTCCAGCGTTTCCATTGGCCAATCTCCGACCTCAGCAATGCGACATAGATTAGGGGCGCAAAGAGAATGCCCTGATACGCAGTAAAAAGCATCTCGAGCCAGAGGAGTGCAATAAGCGAACTCCACTTCTTCAGAAGATCCTTACGCGTCAGCATCCAGCAGAGGAAGAGGACCTGCACTGCGGTGATTGTCGGCATGAAGAGCGTCCCCGCCTGCAGGAGCATTGCGCCAGAAAAGAGCCATAAACCACAGAGCGTCACACGCTGGTCTTTATGTAATTTTCGCGCCATATCCCAGACCAGCCATGTGCCATGTGTGAGCAAAGATGCAAAGACAATGCGCCAGAAAAGTTCCTGATGCTGCCAGCCATCCGTGGTTTCAAGAATCCACCGTACGAGCGGCGGATGCGGATAGGGAATGTTCATCAGGTACTTCGCTTCATCCGTATGCACGCCGAGATACCTGTGGAGCTCTGCGAGAAGCACGGCAAAGCCCTGAAGCAAGCCGAACATCAGCACGCGCAGAAGCATCAGATGGTGCAAGGAAGAAGCTCAAGAGTATACAGAGGAATGCGATAACAGGCTTTTGGATCTCTGCCGCGTATGTGCTGGCGATACTGCACCGTTATGTTGTCCATCTCTACGTGAATAATCGAGATGTCCGACACAAACCACCCCTCGCGCTTTGCGACGGTTTCCAGTGCCGCCTGCGTTTGGTGACGGATGGTTGCATCAGCCAGTAACCGCATCGCCCAAAGACGGGTGGCGATCGCCACCGCAATCACTGTGCAGATCAACCAAAAACAACCCCACAATAAACGATTGTTCATAGTGCAATTCTCGCTTCGTCATGTGCAATGTGCAATGTGCAATTCCTACTTCATCGCGGTTAAGCGTTCTTCCATGCAAATAGCCTGCTCATCGTGTAATTCCACACGATCCCCGCACATGCTCCCACGATTACACTTGAGATCTCTCCAAGCCCATAGGAATACAGGTACGTGCTGACCGCATAATTCGCCAGAGCCCCGAAGCCACATGCCAGATTATATTTGAGAAATCCCTTCATCATGCCCACTCCCTGCAGCTTGGCATGCGCAAAGGTCCAGAGATTGTTCAGCCAAAAGTTAAACACAATGGCGGTTTCAATCGCTCCAAGAAGGGCAAAGGAGAACCCTTGTTCTGTGAGCGGCAATCCATGGGCGAAAAAGATCGAAAGAAGCTTATACGATGTCAGATGTACACCAACGCCAAATCCACCGACGATGCAGTACTTTACAAACGTAAGCGGAATCCAATTTCCGAGACTCACGTCGTAGAGGTATTCCAGAAATTCCAGCTGCACTCTGCGCGAAAGCTTGCTCTCGCCATGACGCCGCGCAGCGAACGTAAACGGAGATTCTGTCACCGGTGTAGATTTCGGCATATGTACCAGAAGATCGAGGAGGATCTTGAAGCCTTTGGGGTTTAGACGCGGCAGAACTTCTTCAAAGGATTCCCGATCAACTGCAAAGAATCCGCTCATGGGATCTTTTGCCTTTACTGCGCATAGAGCAAGCGCCATCCGTGTAGCAATGCGGCTCAGCATGTACCGCCGTTCATCCCACTCCCCCACGCTTCCACCGGAGACATAGCGCGAACCGATGGCGATGCCACCATGCTTTACAACCGCTGCATGCAATGTAGTGAGGAGTGCCATATCGTGCTGTCCGTCGGCATCCATCACCGCAAGGACATCACCTTTTGCTGAAAGAAATCCCTCGATGACTGCCGAGGAAAGACCGCGACGACCGATGCGGCGGATGACATGCACATCTCCGAGATCATGCGCAATCTGCTGGGCAATCTTCCACGTCCCGTCCGGAGAATCGTCATCAACGACGATGATCTCGTGGGGAATATCTTTAAGGACAGCGCGGATCTTCGGAAGAAGATCGGGAATGTTCTCCGCTTCGTTGTAGGTAGGAAGGATGAGGGAAAGCACGGGAATACCGTAGCGCAGATTGATCAATCTCCGCTACGGTATGCAGGATGAAAATCCTTGTTACCGGTTCGTCGGGAACTATCGGCACCCGCTTATGTGAAACCCTTCTGGAGAAAGGATACGACGTGATCGGCGTCGACTGGGTGCCCAATAAATGGCAACCGGCCGTGCAAAAGATCACGACGATCCTTGATCTACGCGACCGGGAAGCTCTGCTTGCCCAAAGCGAAAAACTCAAAGCCGATGTCATCATCCACCTTGGCGCCAATGCCCGCGTCTATGAGCTCGTCGAAGACCCTCCCCGCGCACTGGATAACTTCATCACGCTCTTTAATGCACTTGAGCTCGCGCGTAAAAATGGAACGAAGAAGTTTTTCTTTGCCGGTTCGCGCGAAGGTTATGGCAACATTCAGGTGGATCACCTCACGGAGGATCTCGTACGCGTGGAGAACTGCGAGAGTCCCTACACCGCCAGTAAAGTTGGCGGTGAAGCGCTCGTGCATGCCTATTCACGCTGCTATGGGATTGATCATGTGATCATCCGTTTCTCCAATGTATATGGTGCCTACGACGACTCTGTCCGCGTGGTTCCCCTCTTCATCCGCCAAGCACGCAAAAACGAAACACTGAAGATTTTCGGCGAAGCCAAGTGCCTCGACTTCACCTACATCGACGACGCCGTCGACGGTGTGATCAAAGCGCTGGAAAAATTTGATGCTGTAAAAAATGACACCTACAACCTCGCATTTGGCGAAGGAAATACCATCCTCAAGCTTGCGGAGATGATCATCGAACTCACAGGATCACAGTCCAAAATTGAACTTGGAGAATCGCGAACGGGTGAAGTCATCCGCTATGTTGCGGATATTTCGAAAGCAAAGAAGGCCTTTGGATTTGATCCCAAAGTGCCATTTGCGGAGGGGGTGAAGAAGGCGGTGGAGTGGTATGAAGCGAGTACATAAGCATGTAAATATATATTGACAAAAATTCAATATAAAACAAAATATGCTTATGATCGATCGCTCCATGATGGAAGCCTTTCGAAGAGTTGTCCCGGATCTTCCGGACTTTCCCACGGAAGAGTCCATGGAAAAAAATATGCAGCCAGTACATTTCTGGGTAACAGAATGGCGCAGGGGAATTCGGAAATACTTCGAAGAGCAATGCATCACACTTCATGGATTTTTTGCCCCATGGATCGAAAAGCATAGTGAGCTTTCGCACTTGCACGATGCGGAAGCAGAGGCACTGGCTCACACGCAGCATGCACGCTTCAGAAATGATCATCAG
>CAYYFD010000071.1:0-6006 GCA_964471125.1 uncultured Candidatus Peribacteria bacterium | reverse complement strand
ATTCGACTTATGGTTTTTCATAATGCGGCGAAGGATGTTCGTCGAGAGCTTTGTTGACCAACCTGTCGGCATGGTGATTGTCCGCACGCGGGACATGCTTAAACGCAACCGACTGGAATTCTTCGCTTAAGGTACGAATCTCCTGAAACAGCGGCTGCAGCGTCGCCATACGTACCGCGTACTCACCAGAAAGCTGCTTTACGATAAGCTCGGAATCCAGATGACAGATCAGCTGATTTGGATGATATAGCCGCGCAATTTTTAATCCTTCAATGAGTGCACGATACTCGGCAACATTATTGGTTTGTATGCCAATGCGCTCATAGTGCTCACGGACAACAGTACCGCCCGCAGGATCGATGAGGACGCACGCAATGGCCGCCTGACCGGGATTGCCGCGTGAACCCCCATCAGTAAAGAGATGAAGCGTTCCTCCGACAGCGAGGTTTTCATCATCTGCCATGCTGCGCTGGCCTCCGAGTTCTTTCTCTACGATATCCGCAACAAATCGTTCACGTTCCCGTACCTTCGGAAACATTTCCTGCAGTTTGCGCTCGAGGGATGCGGGAAGGCGGATCACTGCGTGAGAGAAAAGCGAATAGAGAAGAGTGCGAAGCTATAACAATCATAGCGTATTTTATTTTTTGCTCTCGCATGCACAAGATTGATCTGAACATGCGCACTCATCCTCCGGAAGATCTAATTTAAATCTTCCCTCCCGCATATCGACCGTCGCCCCGCCGATGCGGCCAAGTGTGAGTACGGACACAAAGAACCGGACATCGGGAACTTCCACATGCATAAACACCATATCGCCCTCTTGCGGCTGATCACAGAATTCCATACAAAACCCACCCTGATCATCCAAAATAATCGAAAGTCCGCCAGTTTTGGACCATGCAGACCCCTTCTCCAGCTTGCCCTCCTGCTCTGCGAGTGCATGAACGGCGCGTGCGGCAGCGGCGGTAATATGCAGTTCCGGCGGCCGTGCAGGCATAGTCCGGCGTGCATCCTCGATATCCTGAAGCAGAAGCATGACATCATCTTCGCCAAGCCCGTGAGCATGGCATCCTTCGGCAAGGGATTCCTGTCCTCCCATACTGCAACCGCTGCAGTGCAGTCCCCACTGTGCCATCACCATGGCCGCCTGCGGCACAAGCGTGACAATATCGAGCACACGCATGTCTTGTGTAATGGATCGGGATGTCATGGAGGAAAGAATACGATACACTGTGCCCGATGTCGCGCATTCTCCGCATATTCACCGTTACCTTCCTCCCTCTTCTTACGCTTGTGCTGGGGTGGCAGATTGGCGTTGCTATGGAACAGCGCGGCGTTCGCGAACTGGAGGAAAATCTGCGCATCCTGTACACCGGACAATCGGGAAGCGGAACACTGATGGACGACCCTGAGAAGAATGTAAATCCGGCGATCATGTGGGGCGTATGGAGATTGCTGCAGAAAAATTACATCACGCCGGAGCGCCTTAAAACACAAGAAATGCTCTATGGAGCTGTGGGCGGTCTGGTTGCCGCACTTGGCGATCCCTATACCGTTTTCATGACGCCTTCGGAAAACGATGACTTTCACGAATCCCTGCAGGGAAAGCTGGAGGGTATCGGTGCAGAGCTGACATTGCGGGAGGGCGATGTCATTGTTGTAGCCCCATTGAAAGGATCTCCAGCATCAGAGGCAGGTCTTCAGCCCGAGGACATCATCGTCAAAGTGAACGACAAGGAAGTGGAAGGCCAGACACTGGCAAAGGTTGTCGAACAGATCCGGGGGCCGAAAGGTACGAGTGTGCGACTGTCAATTTTGCGATCGGGAGAGGATGAGCTTCTAGATATCAATATCGTTCGTGATGAAATCAAGGTCCCGAGTGTTGAGTTTGAAGTAAAGAAAACAGCAACGGGATCCGTGGGCTATATTGCACTCAATCAGTTCGGCGATGGTTCGGTAGACGAGGTGCGTCGTGCTCTAGAATCCTTTGAAGGGGAAGATATCGCAGCACTCGTCTTTGACGTCCGTTACAACGGAGGTGGCTACCTTGAAGGCGCTGTGGAGCTTTCCTCGTTCTTCCTGAAAGACGGCAAAGTGGTTTCCGTCCAGCGCCGCTCGGGAGATCCTGTGCACCACTATGTCTCCGGCCACGTGCTGGAGGCGGACTTGCCGGTAGCCGTACTCGTCAATGAAGGATCTGCGTCCGCTTCCGAAATTTTCGCGGGAGCGCTGCAGGATCATAAGCGCGCAACGATCATCGGGAAGAAGAGTTTCGGGAAAGGGACGGTGCAGGAAGTCTTTGATCTCCCCGGAGGAAGTAGTATTCGCATCACCACGGCAAAGTGGCTTACACCAAACGGCCGCGATCTCGGGTCAGAAGGAATCATTCCGGATATCGACATCGACCGCACGCGCGAAGACCGCGAAAAGAAGCGCGATCCGCAGTTGGATGCAGCGCTGGAGTGGTTGCTGGATGGAGAGGATGTGACGAAGGGAAAAGAGGAATAAAAAGACGAAGATGATGAAAAGGACAAGTTCTCTGATACAGCCGCGGTGAAATGGTATTTGTATAATTTTTAATTTATGCTATAATACATACATACTTCCCCAAAGTTCTATGGACAATCCAACAGATAGACCTCTACCTATCCCCCTCGAAAGGGAATTTTTGCTGAAGCAGAAGCCTCAGGAAACTGCTGAGAGTTTATTTGACGCATGTAGAGTGTCAGAGATTAGTAATGTCAGTCTCAAGGGAAGAAATGTGCAAATCGGTATACGCTCGGTAGGATACGATCATGGCCCTGATGGGGAAGAAATTCGAATTTGGACAGGTAGCCATACCGTTAACATCCTAAAAAGGTCCGGATCTTCGTTGGAATTCTCACTCGATGGACAGAAGCTGAATCTTGAAAATCCCGCGACCGAAGATGAGACAATCGCATGGAATACATTGATGAATGCAGTACAAACAGATCTCCAGCGAATGAGAATCGACACCAAAAAGGGGGATGAAGAGTCCGTTGTCAATGCGTCGCGCGCCCGAGCAGAAAAGCTATTACAGATGTAAATATCGTTAGATTTTTTTTGAAATGGGTGCGCACCAAGAATGGTGCGCTGTGCGACTTGGTCTCCTAATACTCAAACAGCTCCTCCTCTGTAAAGAACCTCTTCACCTCTGCCTCCGCTGCTTCAGGACTATCCGATGCGTGAGCGACATTGATCATTTGGTCGACGCCAAGCTCCGCGCGGAGCGTACCGGCGGCAGCTTTGCGACTGTCAGTGACACCGAGCATATCGCGCATCTTCACGATGACATCATCTGCTTCCAGTACCAACGCAATAACGGGTAGCGATCCCATAAACTTCTCCACTTCGGGGTAAAAGGGCTTTTCGGCGATATGTGCGTAGTGCTCACGAAGAACCGCAGGGGTCAGCCGGATCATCTTGCAGCCGCGGATACGGAATCCGGCGCGCTCAAAGCGATCAATGACTTTACCGCAGAAGGCTTTTTCAACGGCGTCGGGCTTCAGAAGAATGAGTGTGCGTTGCATGGATGAGGAAAAAATGTACGGACAATCTGACAGAGGATCATCTTTCGAGCAAAGAAAAAGTGCTTTAAGAAGCAGGCAACCGGCGCGAGGGGGTGTCTTTCATCATCTGTTTCCGTGCCCAGTTTCCTACTTCATCTATACATAAGGAGCGCTGACGACCCGGCGGCTTGAGCTGACATTCAAGACGCATCATCTTCAGATCATTAAGGTAATCCTTGCGCTGGGTATTCAGATCATCGGTAGGACGGAGATCCTTGTACGTCTTGCGTCCGGTAACATTTCTCCGGAAGTCCGTACGACGCTCGGCAGTGATGCTCTCACGTAAATGAGCCTTCCCGAAGTCCTGTTTATCGAGGAACTCCTGATGCTTTGTGGGGAGCTTCGTCAGAGTCAAGCTCTGCCACCATTTGGCTTCTTGGCGGACAACGCAGCGCTCTTTGTCTTTGTCATCCAGATTTTTGCATGTGCGTGCGATGCGCATGGCTACTTTATCCGGAGGCTGGATATCGCGCGCAGCCTCTGTAGAAGTTGTGAAAAGTGAAAACATGAGGCTGAGCAACCCGATGGTTTTCAAGCGCATCATCATTGTGAGGGAAGTATAGTCTATACAGAATCCATGGCTATCCGATTAATTTTACCAACTTTCCTTCATCATCATCGCTTCCGATAACCACAAGACGCATGGCTTCCGGAAGGAGTAAACGTGCTGCAAGCCGGTCGACCTGCTCTTTGGTGACGGCATTGATCGCGGCAAAATATTCTTCAATGGACTGTACTTTGCGGTAGAGAAGCTGCTGCTTGCCGTAGAAATGCGCAAGCTCTTCGCTGTCTTCCAGACTCAGGGTGATTTTCCCCTTCAAGTACTCTTTTGCACGCGTCAGCTCCTCCTCTTCAATTCCCTTCTCACGACAAATGGCATATTCATTCAGGATCAGGGAAATAGCTTCATGCAGGCGCGACTGATCGACTCCGGCGCGTGTCGAGAGCGAGCCGGCGTCCATATAGCTGTCGGTTTCTGTGGCGATGTAATAACAAAGCCCCTTAGCCTCGCGGATATTCAAAAACATTCTCGAGCTCATGTTCCCGCCGAGAATGATCGCGAGGAGCTTGTGAGCGAAGTGATCTTCATGGAGTGATGGAACTCCAGGAACACCGAGGACGAGATGGGATTGCTCTGTTTTCTTTGTGCGGAGCCATACGCGCTTCTCGCCGAATTTTGTATGAGCTGCAAACTCCTGCGCCTTTTTCCCTCCTATATCCGCAAAATACTGCTTGGAGAAATTCATCGCCTGCGCGGGATCGATGCGCCCACCAAAGGTCACCACAAGATTGTCCGGCGTGTAGAGCGCATCCTTGTGCTTCTGAAAATCCTTCTGGGTGACGGAACGAATAACCTCCTCTGTACCAATGGTATCCCATCCAAGAGGGCAATCACCGTAGAGCAGAAGCTCAAAATCCCAGCCGGCCCTGTACATCGGCGTGTCCTCGTACATCCGTGACTCTTCGATGATCACCCCGCGCTCTTTTTCGATCTCTTCTTGGGGAAACGTCGCATACTTGAGCATGTCGCTGAGAACGTCACAGGCAAGATCCGCGTGCTCTGCGGCAACCTTCACGTAGTACCCCGCGTACTCCTTGCCGGTAAAGGCATTGAAGTCTCCGCCGATACTGTCGATAGCAACCGATACCTCCTTGGTATTGCGGTACTTCTTACCCCCCTTAAAAAACATATGTTCAAGGAAGTGGCCTATGCCGGTATCCTTCTTGGTCTCATAGCGTGATCCCGCTCCGGCGAATACAAGAACAGTGACAGAAGCTGTTCCATCGGTTTGGGCGGTCAGAACAGGCAATCCTGAAGCAAGGCGGTCGAGGTGATACATGACAGTAAGGGAGGAGAAATAAACACTGATTTAGCACTTTTCACTTTCCATTTTCCATTTTTTCGCTACTCTACGCCAGCATGTTAGCGAAATTGCGCTGGCGTCGGCGTGTCCGTAGGCACGGCTTCCTCCGAAGGAGTAAGACCGCCAATGGGCGTAAAGTGCTCAATCGCCGTCGTGCGCAGGGCAGGAAGAGGCTAGTCGTAAATATGAAGAAGTGGAAGTAGGAGGAAAATCTACCAGCGTGGCCACCTGTCCTGAGCTTTGTCGAAGGATTCCTGGCCGCGCGTTGTTTGCATGATATGAACGCGCACCCAAGAATGGGTGCGCTCAGTTTTGGGCATACCCAATGATGTACGTGTTACACTTTTACCCATGTCCCACTTCCTCCAACGCTTTACCGGCATCTTCTTCTACCTTCTCGCTGGGAGCTTCTTTCTGGGATACCTGCTGCTGCGTAACTCCATCGGTGCCCCGTGGCCTGGGTGGTGGATGCAGGTCGCTGATCTACCTCTTGAACTGATGGGCGTGCTCTATGCCGGCACCAGCCTCTACCGGAAGGTACATCACGGGGA
>CAYYFD010000070.1:3705-6007 GCA_964471125.1 uncultured Candidatus Peribacteria bacterium | reverse complement strand
AGCCGCAGATGTTCTGCAATCCAGACACAGTCATCGCAGCCGGGGCTCTTGCGGCCACAGGAGGTCTTGCAACTGCACGGTTTGCAGCACACAAGACCGGTGAATCTCAAGCTGCAGTTGACCCACTTGTTAAGTTACAGCGGGATTATGCATATTTGCATGCAGGCATTCACAGTGCTGAGCGACTGAAGGATTTGGGGATTGATATAGAGTCCATGGATTTTAGTTCAGCTCTGACGAAGGCGGATGTTGATGATGAGCCCGCCATTGACTCAGTTCTCTACAAGCGTATCAATCAGGCCATCAACTTCATTCACAATGGCATCGAACTTGCGATCAGTATGTTTTAGGCTATCAAGAAATTTTTGAAACCTTCCACCGCCCTCCCTCTATGGCTTGTACTATTTTTTTGTTCAACTTTCATCGCAGAGTAAACGGAATCGTATCCATCAGGCTTGAAGCAGCCAGAGATAGGTAAACCCGGCAAATAATCGGCTTCTAGAGATTCTGTAATGACCCCGTCGCATGTTCCTTCAAAGAGGAATTCCTTTTCCTCTTCGTCGATGTATGCAAGTACACAAACAAAGCGTGCGCGCTTATTGGATTCCCGCTTCATTCGATTGAGAAAAAAGGTAATCCATTCTTCGTCAGTCGCATCGGCTCCCGCTCCCCATCGTCGTGTGTGGATTCCCAGTTCACTTTGTAGAGCTTCGACGATGATGCCGGAGTCGTCGGCGAGTGTAGGGAGTCCGGAACGCTGATGATAGAAGCGGGCTTTCTGGAGGGCATTTTCTTCAAAGCTCGAACCGGTCTCGACGGGATCTTCCATGATTTCCGCATCGTGCGCACCGATACAGCGGATATTTATTCCCGAAAGTGCTTCCGTAATCTCGATCACCTTGCCTTTGTTTTTCGTTCCGATCAGAAGATCCATGCAACCACTATAACAGCTTCACTATTTGATTTTCTGTAGCTGTGAAATGCAGTCTACGATATTTACATATGCAGCATCATGTTCAGAAACTCCCGCATCTCTCGCTGTATCGAGAACAGATTGCAGATGATTGATCGCACCACTAGTACTCGGGTAATAACTACCGTCTCGTATTTCTCCTCTGGCAATCGGAAGAAGACGCTGGAGATATCTGCGAATGACGGGAATATAACGTTTTTCAACTTCCTCATAGTAATCGGGATTTGGACGGATTTCCGTTGAAACCTGCCCAATAAGCACAATTCCATTAAGCCATTCGCGGTCGCCCGCAATGTATCTATCAAGACTTGCAATAAGGCCGTCACATGCTTTGTCAGGCTGATTCATAAGGGGCGAAGATTTGCATACGAAAGGCCCCGAAGGTTAATTTCCCGCAATCGCCCTGTCAAGAAATACCTCGCGTGCTTTTGCACCCCGTACAGGGCCGATAAGCCTCTTCTTCTCCATGATATCGAGTAGCTTGGCCGCGCGCGCGTACCCCACGCTCAGGCGTCGCTGCAGTAGAGAGGCACTGGCTTTTCCTGTTTCCTGCACGACCGCAACGGCATCGAAGAACATGCTGTCTCCGCCGTCGTCATCAGCATTCAGATCGATCTGCTGTGTCCATCCAGTTGCAGAAGGTTGGCTGAGGCCCGCTCCGAGTTCCTCCGAGTCCTCTGTATCACCTGATGCATCTTCTTCATCATCAACGAGTCCGATTTGCTCGGTAATCTTTCCACCGCCGGCGATTTTCACTGCATTGATGACACGCTCCGTTTCCTTGGTGGAAATATAGATGCCTTGAATGCGCACGGGCTTCTGTGTCGTTGCGGTCATGTAGAGCATGTCGCCTTTTCCAAGGAGATCATCCGCACCGATGCTATCGATGATCGTGCGGCTGTCGATGGCGCTCACCACACGGAAGGCGATGCGGGTTGGGATATTGGCTTTGATGAGACCGGTGATGACATCCACGGACGGGCGCTGCGTGGCGATCACGAGGTGCATGCCGGTAGCTCTGGCCATCTGTGCGATGCGCGCGATCATCATTTCCGTGTCTTTGCGGTACTGCCGCATCATGAGGTCCGCAAGCTCATCAATGACGATGATGATGCGCGGGAGGGTCGTGCTGTCCTCAGCTTGCTTTTCGTTGAATTCCGCAAGATTCTTCGCCCCCACTTCGGAGAAGCGGTGGAGGCGTCTTCCCATTTCGGCAACAGCCCAACGCAGTGCTTGTAGAGCTTTTTCGGCTTCGGTGATCACGGGTGTAAGAAGATGCGGAATGCCGTCGTAGGGCATGAGCTCCACGCGCTTCGGGTCGACAAGGAT
>CAYYFD010000070.1:0-3605 GCA_964471125.1 uncultured Candidatus Peribacteria bacterium | reverse complement strand
CGGATGCGGTTAGGCATTTCGATGCCAACAAGACTCTTTCCCGGAATCGGCGCCTCGATGCGCAGACTCTCTGCTGCAAGTGCAAGCGCAAGATCGTTCTTCAGTGTCTCGATACTCGACAGCTTCACGCCCTCGGATGGCTTCAGGGTGAACTGTGTGACCGTCGGTCCGGGGTGAGCATCGCGCATTGTCACCTCGATACCAAACTCCCTAAGCTTCTCCTCGATGCCTCTTGCTTGCGTCTTCAGCTCTTCGTCGTTGACCGTTACCTCACTGCGTTTGTCGTCGAGGAGATCGAATGCAGGGAATGTCCACTCCTCATACCGCTTGTCGGTCATCTCGATGGTGTCTTTTTGTACAGCTTTGATCTTCATCGATTTCTTGATGTCCTTTGCACTTTGTACATTGGCCTGCACAAAATTCGGCCGCACGATATTGAGTTCCGGCGGCTCTCTGTCTTGTTCGACAAGATCATCTTTCGCCTCCTCGTCATCTGCATTCCATTCCTCTTTTTCATCCTCATCTTTCGTCTCCTTGGCAATCCTTACTTTGGGCTTTGCTGTCACCTGATTGCGCATCTCGGCACTACGGACAATAAAGAACGAGATGATCGCCGAGATATTGGGCTCGAAAGCGACGAAGAGACCAACCAGAAAGAGCGCACCGAGGACGGTAAAGCCGACTGCGGGAGTTGCAAACATGACAAAGGGGAAACTCGCCATAAATCCGATTGCTCCGGCAAGTTCATCGCGGTGTACCGCAAGATCCTCCATGGGGGCGGTCATATGCGCCATGCCGAGGAAGGCAACGAGACAGAGGGTAAGTCCTGCAGACCGCTTTACGGAAAAATGTTCGGCGGTTGTAAGCCAGTGCAGAAGGCCGGAGACAATGAGGAACCCTGAGAAGATTCCGGAATATCTTCCGAAGAAGAATGTCAGAATTTTTCCGAGAGCATCACCAAAGAGGCCGGCTTCACCGTTGAGCACCAAGACGAGAAGAATACCAGCCGCAATCTGTACGGCTCCACTAATCCCACGCCTTGTCGAAGGATCAAGGTCGAGACCCTTGCTCGTCGCTTTCCTTTTTCTAGCAGTCGTGCGCCGGAGCTTTCTGCGTTTTCGGGCCATGGGAACAGTATAGAGGGGGCTTCAGGCTCCTGCTAGATCCTTTTTACGCTCTCACGTACACTCTGTATCGTGCGCATCCTTCTTTTTGGCCCACGCGGCTATATCGGCGGGCATCTTCTCCGAAAGTTTCCTGATGCCGTTTCCAGCACTGCCGATATTGCAGATGCTTCAGCTGTTATTGCTGCATTGGAGTCGAATGTTCCGGATGTCGTCATCAATGCCGTCGGCAAAACCGGAACGCCCAATGTGGACTGGTGCGAGGATCATAAAGAGGAGACCTTTCGCAGCAATGTTCTTGGGCCACTAGTTCTTGCCGAGGAATGCCGCAAGCGGGGGATGTATATGGTGCACATCAGTTCTGGCTGCATCTACTCGGGTGACAATGGCGGAAAGGGATTCTCTGAGGAGGATGTACCCAATTTTCAGGGTAGTTACTATTCCCGTACCAAGCAGTGGACTGAAGCAATGCTCCGTGAGTTTTCCGATCCGGTTCAGGGTCGGGGAGGAATCCTGATGCTCAGGATCCGTATGCCTTTTGAGCCGGAGGATCATCCGAAAAATCTTCTGAGTAAAGTTGCGAAATTTACGAAGGTCATTGATGTGCCTAATTCCATCACGTATGTGCCCGATTGTGTCGATGCAGCCGCAGAGCTCATCGCGCGCAGATGCACGGGAATATTCAATATGGTGAATCCAGGATCGGTTTCGCTCTACGAAGTGGCATGCATACTTGCGGACGCGCAGGGCAGGCCGCATCCGGAGCTTCTGACCCAGACTCTTGCAGAGTCCATGACCAAAGCTGCGCGGAGTAATTGCATACTTTCCACCGAAAAACTTCTGAGAGAGGGAATCGCCCTTCCCTCAGCTATGGAGCGCATCAAACAGATTGTACATTCTAGATAAGGTCAGCCGTTTGTATCCGGAAAGAAATAGGGAAATCCATCGTCTCAGTATGGTCTTCATTTCCTCTGTAATGACGATTGACTGATTATTTAGATATACGTATTATTCACAACTCTAAGTATTATGAAACATGATTCTGCAGCATCGGCTCTGGATGATCTCACAAGTCTGATGATGCAGGTGCACAGGATTCTTCGTCATCGTAACGCTGCGACTATGAAGGGTGTCGGTGTGAGTATCTTGCAGCTCCATGGATTGCTTGCTGTTCGTGAGCATCCGGGCATGACGATGAAAGAGCTTGCGAAGCAGCTCTCCATTACTTCTCCGTCCGCAACGGTCTTTGTTGCACGGCTCGAGGAGCAGGGATTACTTCTGCGCACCCATGACTGCGTCAACCGCAAGATTGTGCGTGTCACACTGACTCCCGAGGGGGAACAGCTTGCCACCCGTGCCTTCAGGCACTTTGAAGAATCTTTCCGCGCGCTCTTCGGCATTCTTCCCGTCTCAGAGCAGCAGCAGCTCGCTCATATTTTTGATCATCTTATTCGTCTTCACTCTCAAGCCCCCCATGCGTAATCCGCTCGCCATTTTCTGGAATAGTCTGAAGCGCACAGTTGCCCGGCTTCCCTGGCCGGCTGTCATGCGCCGTCACCCTGTCTGGAGCTCCGTGATTGTCGGAGCAAGTGCTCTCGTTGCCCTTGCAGCATTCGGCCTGACACGCCCCAAAGCTCCTGAGTACATTACCGATACTGTACATCGCGGCGATGTCATTCGTACTGTTGAAGCCGTTGGTACGGTGATTTCCGAGCGCGATCTTTCTCTGCAGTTTCCGACAAGCGGCATCGTTGGTGATGTGTTTGTGAAAGAAGGCGACATCGTCAAAGCCGGTCAGAAGCTTTCCGCACTACGTGCAGGGACACTTTCTGCCGATGTGGCGTCTGCAGGAGCTGCGCTCCAGTCCGCGCAAGCAGATTTAAACGGACTCCTTGAGGGCACAAGACCTGAAGATATTGCTATTGCTGAAGCCGAACTTCAGAGTAAGCAAGCATCCTTGGTAACCGCAAAAACCGCTCTGGCTACGGCTGAAAGCAAATTGGTATTGTCAAAAGACAAACTGCGTTCACTTGAAAGCGAAACAAAGATTTCTCTTGCAGGTACGGTAGCTGCTGCCGGGAGTACCGCTAGTGCCTATCTTGCCGATGCGCGAACGGGCCTCAAGACGATGAACGATGTCTTTGATGCAATAGCCGTGCAGGATGTCGTACAAAAGTTCAACCCCTCCGAATATAGTGATCTGAAAAGTCGCCAGAGCCGCATAGCTTCCAATCTTGATGCCGCTCTTCCGGTTGTTGCAACTGCGGTGGACTTTGAAGAGGCACTGGCAGATCTAACCACTGCACGTGCTGCCGTTGCAGGAGTTGCAGAACTTCTGCGCTCTGCGAATGATTTTCTTTTAAGTCTTCCGATTACTTCAAGCTTTACCTATGCCGTACGTGACACGAACAGCGACCTGCTTGCAACCGAGCGCAGCAGCATCCAGTCGGCGTTGAGTGGTGTCGATGCCGCGCTCGCGCA
>CAYYFD010000069.1:0-6304 GCA_964471125.1 uncultured Candidatus Peribacteria bacterium | reverse complement strand
GTCTGCAGTTATGACCGCGGCATCCGGAAAGCCCGAGCAGAAGTATGCGGAAGCTGCGTGTGATTCGTGATGTGCGGGATAGAAGATTTTCCCGTTGTATCCCAGTTCTTTTTTGATGATCTGCGGAGTCCAGAGTTTTTTGGGCATCCATTCCTGCAAAGCCAGGTGATATTGTACAAATCCGAGCGGCCAGACTTTCATCGTTGTCTGCAGGATCCGGTCAAAGAATTTGAGGAATGGCTTTTCGTAGAAGGCGATTGCCGCAAGATCATTAACAGTGATTCCTGCGTGCTTCAGTGCATGTTCAACGGCAAGTTTTGGAAACGCTTCATCATGCTTCTTCCGCGTATACCGTTCCTCTTGTGCTGCAAACACAATTTCTCCGTCCTTCAGAAGCACGGTTGCGCTGTCGTGGTAGAAGCAGGAGAGGCCGAGGATGTATACAGGTTTGCTCATGGGATTTCTTTATCTAGGTTTCGACTTGGGAGCGGAATGAAAAATTGAAAATGAAAAATGAAGAATTAAAACTGATACTGCATGTCAGTATTGTCATTACCGACATCGATCCAATAGGTGTCCTTTTTTGAAGTCTTTGAGAAGAGCTGCATGATCTTAAGGACGATTGCATACAGTCCAAACATAACAATCCAAAGAATGGTCAGGAGAATCGTACTCATGATGCGTCCGAGGATGTGCGAAAAACGCATCCAGAGATCGTAGACGCCCTTGAGAGGAGTAGGGATTCTCATTGGTAGTAGCCTACGTCTAAAAGCTGTCAGCTGTCAGCTTTCAGCTTTCAAAATACTGTATAAATAAACGGTGCCAGTGGTGAAGTTTGCGCAAAAATCAGGATCAGCCCAAGAAGCACAATGATCATGATGATCGGTAGCAACCACCATTTTTTACGGATACGCATGAAGTGCCATAGTTCGGAGAAGATGCTGAGTTTGGACATGAATGGATTATAGATGAATGCAAACGGAACAGGGAATTCAATTCACCAGTCCCGCCACCATCTCCATGACATGGAGCACCGGAGTCATCACAAGCGAGATCCATCCCATAAGGAGAGGGATACCGAGAATGTCTTCTGCGATGAGAAGTCCGAGCAGTATCCATGGTCCGCGCTGCATCCACACCATGTACTCGTGATCGTAGCGGTAGGGGATGAATGCCTGCACGATTTTGCTGCCGTCGAGAGGGGCGATCGGGAGGAGGTTGAAGGCCATGAGGCCGAGGTTGAGCGCGATGGATGTACGCAGAATGTCCGTGAAGACGACGGAGAGCGAACCGCGCATCACCCCTCCCATCAGGAGATCCCACGGATCAGATGAGAGCGCTCCCGGTGCAGTTGCAAGCAGCAATGCGAAGGCGAAACTTGCCACAATAAGGTTACTGACAGGGCCGGCCAGTGCTACGAGTGATGTATCCCGTTTCCAGTTTTTGAAGTAGCGCGGGTCCACTGGTACGGGCTTTCCCCAGCCAAATCCTATAAGAAAAAAGAGGATGGTTCCCATGGGGTCCAGATGTGCGATGGGGTTGAGGGTCAGGCGTCCCTGCTCTTTGGCAGTCGGATCTCCCAATCTATATGCGACCATGGCGTGTGCCCATTCGTGAACGGAAAGTGCGATGAGTAGAGCGATGATGAATGAGGGTCTTAAGGCGGACATAGGACGAAAGAAACAGGATACAAGATACAAGATACAAATTATTACGCGAATTTCTCCCTATTTCATTTGTATCTTGTATCTTGTTTCTTGTACCTTTGTCTCTGCAATGGCACGCACATGCGTCAAGACCGGCAAAAAGACTGCCTTCGGTAACACCCGAAGTCACTCAATGCGACATACACGCCGTTCATACCGTGCGAACATTCAGAAGAAGCGTGTGTTTGACCCGAAGACCGGTACGTACGTCACCATGAAGGTTTCCACGAGTTACCTTCGTACGCTTGCGAAGAGATTGCAGCAGGGGAAGTCGGTGTAGGGGAGAATTGGGAATTCGTAGAGTAGGATGTTTTTTGTCTATGAAAACGCCCGGGTATCCGGGCGTTTCTTTGTCTATGAACAAGAACGGACTACGAGGCGCTTGAGCTGCTGCTCATTTTACCTCTGCGGTTCGCCTTTATTGCCTTCAGGATCTTTGCTGTCCTGGGATGTTCGGATTTGAAGGAGCTCTTGGCAGAGGATTTTACGGATGATTTCGTGGAGCTTGCGCACGCCTTGGCCTCAGCAGATCCCTGCTCGTAGTCGCCGCAGCTCTTCTTCACTTCCTTCTTCATCATCTTCTTCATCTTTTTCATAACTTTCTTCATAGGCTTTTTGTCCTTGATAGTCTTTTGTACACACTCCATGCGGTCCTTGCCCTTGAGCCCCTCACAGTTTGCCTTGATGCCTTGGCCCAGATTGCGACTGCTTGATGTGGAGGAAGATGTTGACGTTACAGAGGCAGATCCTTCGGAGGATGCGCTTGAAGACATACTGGAAGTCTCCGATGAGCTCATTGATGATGAGGATTCATCAGCGAATGCCGGCACTGCAGAGAGGGCAAGTGCGGCGATTAGTGAACAGGATGCGATTTTGTGCATAGTATTTGGGGAAAAGAACCTATCTAGGTTACTCCCTATGGCAAAGGTTTCCCATTGCCTTCGCCTTCTTCCGGTACGGGAACGACATTTGGTGATCTTTCTGCTTTCTTCATCCCGTGATGATGTTTGTCGTGCATTGCCTGCTGCTTGCCGTGCTTGGATCGCGACCATCCTTCGGGGTGGGTCTCCCGGTACTGTCGTTCATGCTCTTCATGGGCCTTCTTTTGCGACTCATCCGCTATTTTTTGAATCAGTAGTTCATAGGCTTCGATGCGATTCTGTAAAAGTCCGCGATGATGCTGGTGCCGCACCGTCGTTCCTGTTGGCTTGTGCGTGAGCTCGACGCAGTTCGTGCTCTTGTTCAGGTTCTGTCCGCCATGACCACCGCCATGCGTGTGAAATTCCTCTATGTCTTCAGGTAGGATCTTCCACTCTGCAGCGAGAGCAAGGATATGTTCCGGTAGTTCGATAGGGAAATGCATGTACTGATGATAGTGAACAGCGGGAGAAGGAAAAAGCCCATCCGGCATTGTTGTTTGGTCGTCGGAAATGGAGAATGAGCAATATGTTCAGGCGATTGCTCGAAGAACGGCACCTCTGGATGGTTGGCATCTTGTTTGCAGCAGTCTTTTTGGCGTTCGGTCATAGCCTCTGGCAGGACTTCGCGCCGATTGATGACACGCTCCTCGTTCGGGAGAACCTCGCTGTTCGTGGCCTAACCTGGTCGAACATCGTCTATGTCTTTACCCACTATGATCCGGAGATTTACATTCCGGTCACATTCCTTTCCTTTCAGATCAACTATGCGTTTGGGGGTCTTGATCCGTTTGGGTTTCATTTGGGCAACCTTCTCCTACATGCGGCAAATGTGGTGTTGGTATTCGCATTGCTCAAACGACTGATCCGCAGCGGCTATTGCGCATACATCGGCGCGATGATCTTCGCTGTGCATCCACTGCACACTGAGGCTGTTGTGTGGATTGCCGGAAGAAAAGATCTTCTCAGTACGCTCTTTTATCTTCTCACGCTTATTACGTATCTCCGTCATCGTGATGGCATACGCGGGATGTATCTGCTGAGTATTCTTTTCGCCGTTCTTGCGATGCTGAGTAAAGCGATGGCGATGACGCTGCCTGTGACATTATTGCTTTTGGATTGGTTCGCTTCCGTAGCGGAGGTTCATGAAACTCCACTACGGAAGCGTGTTCATTACATAAATAAAATTCCCTTCATTCTCCTCTCCATCGTCTGTGCACTTGTTGCGATCGGTGGCAAGGCGCGCGTTGTGGGTTCGACATCCATGCTGGATACCGGACTCGTAGCGATACGCAGCACTGCGCATTACCTTTGGCAGATGATTGTCCCAATAGGCTTCAGTGTTTTTTATCAGCAACGCGATCCCATTCTCGATGTGTATTTTTTCGTATCCCTTCTTTCCCTTATTGCTCTTACCTTTCTTGCGTGGCATTTTCGCAGATCAAAGCCATGGATTGCCTTTGGATTATCCTTGTACTTCATCACGCTCAGTCCGACATTTTTGAACTTTCATAAGGGGCTCATCGCGTTTTACGCAGTGGATCGGTACGCATATCTGCCATCTGTCGGTATTATTTTTATTCTTGCTGTTCTTATTCACGAGTATGGATTTGGAAAACAGAAGAAAGTTCTATCCGTCATTACATCTGTTGTGATCTTTGTCTTTCTGCTGCTCTCCCGTCACCAAACCCGCGTGTGGGATTCTCCGGAAGCGCTTTACCGTCATGCCGTTGAGGTAGATACAGCGTCCGTTCCTGCGCGTGCGACACTGGCGCAAGTCCTGCGGCAGTTGAATAGAAAGACAGAAGCGTTTGTAGTGCTTCAGGAAGGATTACAGTTTGGAGACGACGTGAGCTATCACCTTGAGGCTGGAAACATCTATGCGGCAAATGGGCAGATTGCCGATGCTATTGAAGAGTTCACCAAAGCATCCCAAATGAAGCCGGATCTTCCCGAGCCTCTCTTCTCCATCGGGTCACTCGAGGATCAGCGTGGCAACAGCGATCTTGCGCTGGAGTACTACCGCAAAGCTCTTGCGCTGGACAATTCGTACGTTGCCGCACGCTCGCGTATCGCCGGCATCCTCATTGATAGAAAAGAATACATGGAAGCCGAGGAGCAGCTCGCCGAAGCTCTGCGTTGGAATGAAAGTTCTTTCATCGCAAACTTGCAGATGTACCGGTTGCGTATGGCGCAGGGGAGGGAGGAGGAGGCGCAGCCGTACTATGAACGTGCGAATGAGCTACGGCCGGGGGCGGAGGAGTTGCAGGAGTAATATATCGGTATATTTTGCAAAATATATAATATTATGTTATAATATAATTGTATTATTTATTGCAGATTTTATGTCAGATGAATCTCCTACCGATCTAGAGATACCTCAAAAAGGAAGGATACATGTGTATGCGGTTGAGAGTATTAAAACAACAAAAGATGAGGTCTCTGCCCAGGGCTTCGGATCCAGCTCCCCTTTGGCTGTTCCTCAGAAGGAAACACATTTCGTTTGGAGAGGTGAACTCTTTAGTAGTCCAGGTAATCTCAGCGGTTCTTCCAATGCTTGTAAGCAACTAGATCAGCTTGCTACCAATTTTGCAGATAATTATCGTCGGAGTTTATCCCGCCTTTTCGTCCCCCTGGGAACATCTCCGTATGTCATACATTTTGGTGTGCCGGCCGATGTTCAGCAGTCATATAAGGACGTTGGAGACGAGTATGAAAGAGTACGTGATCTGACCGAAGCTGAGAGGGACAACTTTCTTGCTGCTTTTCAGGAGGCGAATCGCAAGTCTACCGAGAAGAAATAGTTTTCACAGAGTTTCCTAGTTTTGCCTCATCCATGTCGCCGGTTTTTTCTCTCGTTATGAGGTGATTTTTTCCCTTTGTAACGCTTCGGCGGATTGCCGTATTGCTGCGCAAAGGCAATTGCATAGGCCTCGCGGTCTTTACTTGAGCTGTTGCGTTCATCAATAGCGTGCCCAAGCTCGTGTAAGAGGACGTTTTCCAGGTAGAAGTTCCGAATCGATTCCTGTGTCCATTGGCATTCCCACGCATGCTCCTCTTTCAGCCACCGAAGCTTTGCTCCAAACTTTGCAGTATCCCTAAGGATTGCAGGATGGTTATCATCGCATATTTCCACGCCTGTCTGCGGGACAGGGTACAGATACACCGAAGGTCCCCAATGTAAACCGTAGCAGCGGGGGACTTCGTGTTTTACATTCACGTGCGCCAGACATATATGGTGCACTTTGTCGCGAATAGATGATTGTATGCTTTTGGGTAAGGCAAAAATCCTGTCGCGGATTTCCTCCGGTGACACCGGATGCACGAGATACCGGCCCGGATCCTGGATATGGAATATCGGGAATTTTTCTGCATCGTCCGGTCGCTTGAAAAACCACCGTGCATGAATCGCGTCGTATACATTGACTTCATTGCGCTGGCCCGTGGTTACGTGCCGAAACTGAGAACGAAATGCCTGTGTTGCCATTTGTGATGTCTGTATATGAGCACCATGCTCTGGCGTATGTGAATGCACATTTCCCTGTGAGGGTGCGTGTTTGAACATTGGTTGAAAATCATAGCGCAATCTCGCTTGTCGCACATTGCTGAGAGCTTGTAGCGTATGGGTACGGAGAGATGGCCGAGTGGTCGAAGGCGCGCGACTCGAAATCGCGTAGGCCC
>CAYYFD010000068.1:0-6395 GCA_964471125.1 uncultured Candidatus Peribacteria bacterium | reverse complement strand
CCGCATACGTGCCGTCACCCGAGAGCTGAAACCACGGTCGCCTGATGGTCCAAAGCTTCGAGAGGCATTACGCATGGCTATTGCCGATACAAGAATTCTTCGTATGGCATATAAGGATGATACGTTGCTCAAAGAAGTTGAAGCATTGCAGAAGAGCATTGATCTTCTCGTTGCAGAGTAAGAAACTCTGTATCTCCTTACAGATCTTACAGCGCTCCCAAATCCATCCGGCTTCGTCTCGCCGCTGCGGCGCCGGACTACGCCGAGATTATCAATATACCGGATGCCTCGGCGTAGTTCGCAAACGAAGCCGGGCGTGCATGGCCACGTTTTTTGCCTGAATCACAAAATTCCCAAATCCAGTTCCTCGTTCATCTCTATTTGTGAAACGAATTCCTGATCGTGGCTGACGAGGATCATGCCTCCTTCGAATTCGTTTAATGCCTGTGCGATCACCGGAATATGGCGGAAGTTGATGTGATTGGTGGGCTCGTCGAGAATCAGGAGCGTGGGCCTTTGGAGCATGAAGCGGGCAAAGCACAGAAGTCCCTTCTGGCCCTCAGAGAGTGATCCTACCTTGCTTTGGACTTTGTCTCCCGGAAGCAGGAAGCGGGAAGCTGTTGCAAAGATCAGCTGGTGGTTTGGCTTCTCCATCGCCTCTGAGAGCGTATCGTAGACGGTCTTGTCCATCGGGAGACCCGAAAAATCCTGACGGTAGTAGCCGACGTTGACTCCGGAACCGATCACCGCGCCTTTCTCTTTTCCGTTCGCTAAGTGTTCGAGAAGCGATGTTTTTCCGATGCCGTTGGGGCCGGTGACGAGAAGGCGATGGCGCTTGCGCACAGTGATCTCTACCTTCTTTTTCGTCGGCTTGTGGTCCTTCATGACGGTCACGGATGTGATCTGAACGAGAGGGACTGTGCACTCCGTGATGTCGATGGTGAAGGGGGGAATCGTCTTGTCCTCTTGGCGCACATCGACTTTGCTTTCTTCGGCTTCCTCCACTGCAGAGCGCATCTTGCTCGCGAGCTTGCGCATCTTTCCTCCTTTGTGCGAGAAGAAGTTGATCTTTTCTTTCTGATCGGTGATGTCTTTTTCCATCCGCGCATTGAGGCGCTTCTCCCGCTCAATCTGGTCTTCGATCTGTGCAACAACATCGTAGTAGTCACCGACGTACTGCTGCACTTTGTGGGTGAATGTATCGAGGTGAAGCACACCGTGGGTGAAGCTACTGAGGAATGCTGCGTCATGGGAAATCACGATACAGGTCTTTTCGTAGTCGATGAGAAACTGCGTGAGGTGAGAGATCCCCTCGGGGTCCAGATTATTCGTTGGCTCGTCGAGTAGGAGGATATCGGGTTCCTGAATGAGGGCGTAGGCAAGAAGCAGTCGTGCCTTTTGCCCGCCGGAGAAGGCCGATATTTTCTTTTCCAGCGGTGCATGTACATGGACTGCATCCAGTACGCGAGAGATGCGCTTTTCGATGTCGTATTTCTTTTCGGAAAATGCACCAGTGAATAACTGCAGTACGGTTTTCTCCAGATCCTGATGGGCAACGACCTGTTTGGCGATAGCGATGGTGGTGCCCTTTTTCACGTGGATTTCCCCTTCGGCCGGCTTGATCTCGCGCATGATCAACTTGAAGATCGTGCTTTTGCCCGCCCCGTTCTGGCCGACAATCGTGAGCTTGGCACTCTCGCGTACAGAAAAATCCGCTTCGGTGAGGATCGGTTTTTTGTGATCATAGTGATATGACACGTCTTGGAACCGGAGGATGACATCGCCGTGATCCATGCGAAAGGGTAGGAGTGGAGTCGCGTCAGTGTAGGGAAAAACAAGGCAGAGATCTAGGTGATGCCCACAAAACCGTGTAATACTACGGGGTGATTATTTGACATTCTCAATAAAATACATTATTAATCTAATAATTGTTTTGCTTACACATTTGATGTCCATTCGCCCAAGCGACAGTATCGATTTCGCAGATGCTTCACAGCAGCGTTTGGAGCAGGCCCTCATCACGCTGCAATCACTCTACGCTTGCTGGGATGACGAACTGGTGACTGATCATATGCGGTTGCAGCTTCCCGCGCAGACCCGTGAACTCTTCGATTCCTATGCTGCCTCCCACGCGGAGTCTTTTGGCGTGGAGGAAGTACAGAGCGATGCCGTGATGCATGGGAGACTTGCGGTGAGAATGCGTGTGCTGGAGCTGCTGCTTGAAGAAAACTATATCGATTGGACGCTGACCACCGAGGGGTACCCCATCTATGCCAAGCCGTTCGGAAAATCCGTTTTCAAAAGATCCATGCGCGCCGGCTTGCAGGAGGATCGCCCGACGACAGAGCTTTTTGAGCGTCACGCAGTCGCATTTTTCGACGGCAATGGCATTAAGGCCATGAGCATGTGCGTGGGGTATGACGCCGTTGCAAATTATCTGAGAACCGTTGCACGCATCTTTACCGATCCAAAGGGTCCGACAAAGGTGTGGCTGGAAGAGCAGGGAATTTCCGCAACGGCGATGTCCGTCGGGGGCGATGAATTTGCTCTTCTTCTGTGTGCGAAGGAATCTATTTCCTCCCAGCTGATGCAAGAAATTATCAGGCGCTATCAGCAGGAGATTGCATCGAGCACAGAACTTCGCAGCTCTTTGGATTTCAATGATCGCTCAGTTCTCATCAATCTTGGATTTCCTACAAAGGAAACACGCGCGGAGTTCGAACTTCTTTCAGCAGATGAGCAAGCGCAGAAGTTACACGAACTCCGGTCTACACTCCCGGATGCATTTATCCCGAGCTTTTCGGGTGGGGGAGTGACTCTTGATGAAATCATTGCCAGTGGAGCTGTTACTGTAGAGAAGCCGAATGAGACCTTTGATACACTTCGTGAGGAGATGTTTGATACGATCATGCAGGTAGCGGAAGGCCGACAGGCGCAGGATAAGGAGAATCTGAAGTCACGGCTGCTCGCTACAGACCAAAAGACCTATCAGTTCCTTTTGCGTACCCCCAATGACCGCCTTCTCCTTGCGGAGATCAGCCGTCTTCGGGGGTTACTGGGTGTACAGGAGAGAGGTGCGGTCTAGAGTCCTACTATGCCGCAGCCGAGGTACGTACCCTGTACCTTCTGGCCGATAAGTTCTGCAGGCGCGTCACCTGGACGGATGAATCCTTCACAGCGCTGGCCGTTTTGCATTTCGCAGCTGCGGGCGTCCCCGCTGGTGGTGAAAAATCCTATCGAAGGACAGGATGTACCACTCCATGTGTCTCTGCAGAGCGGGAGGCTGGTGACGGAAGTCTGGTTGTTTTGGCAATTGCGGATCTCTGCGCGGCAGTAGCAGCGGCAGACTTGGAGCCCGTTTGCGCATTGATTCGTTGTCGGTGCAGAGCTACTCGAGACTGTCGGTACAGATGCAGGTGCTGCAGGGCGAGTGGGCTCTGCGAGAGGCGGCATAGGTCGGATCACCGGTGCGGTGGGAGCAGGAATCACCGGCGCCGGCAGGCTATCCACCCACTGGATATCACGGATGCGAAAATCAAATGGCGTCCATTGGCTTGCTGTTTGTGCTGCAAGGCGCTGGGTAGCAACGGTACAGAGCAGTACCAGTCCAGACGCAGCAAGCATGGCTGCAATCGGGAAAGAAACTTGAGAACGGGACTTGGCGACTTTAGCCATAGAATATTGGGGTATGTGTTAACAAATATATTATAACATAATTACATAAATTAGCAAATACAAGGTAGTACGGTTTGATGATTTCCCGGCTATGTTCCGGATGTTTCCGTTGGATACTTTTTACTCAGGAGGGTTGCGAGGACCGTCGCAGCAATCTCGCGTAACAGTGGCATATCCGTACGGTCTTTGTCCTGAAGCCGAGTGCGATCTTTATGGCTGCTCTCCATAAGCAGCCGGTAAATGTCTTCGCGATTGGGAGTGACCACATTGATGCCGACCGAGAGTGTAGTGATATATCTCAGGGCATTTTGGTGAGCAATGTTGCCACTCTCCAGGATGAAGTGATGGCCTATGTCATTCTTGAGTTCGGCATAATCCAGAAACATACTATTAATGTAATATACTTATATATTATGTCAAATATTCGTTGCCCGGATTATTCGCTCCTCGTCCGGTTTGCTCCATGGATTACATCGTACAATTCTTAGGATTGTCTTTGCAGATCCGATGATGACGCCGTGTTTGTCGATCATCAGTTTCCCATAGTGCGAACATGTCGGATGATGCCGACAGTAGCCGTAGGGAAAGAGGTGACGCAGTGGTCCATGGTCGGGAGAGAGCGTTGCCTGATAGGCATCAATGAGTTTGATTGCCGCTGCCTTTGCGAAATTGCGCACGGGAGGAGAGGGGAGTAGAGTCCATTCTAACGCTTCTCCCGCGCTCATGGATATGATTACCGCACCGGATCTCCTGCTTGGATTACAGATCGTCATCTGCGTCATTGTTGTGATCGTTCTCTATCACGTACTGTTTATCGTGGTGGATCTCCGCAAAGTTCTCCGCCGTATCGATGACATCACTGAGCAGGTAGAGGCGATGATCCTCAAGCCGATCTCCCTTGCAGATCAGATTCTCGGGAAAGTGATGGAGATGATTGAAGGAAGCACGGGAAACAAGGCAAAGAAGAAGAAGGGGAAGCAAGAAAAAGTGATAGATGGGTAAACAGTTGCAGGTTGCATGTTGCAAAGCATTGAATACTTTTCCTGCAACGTGCAACTTGCAACGTCCGTTCAAAGAACCTTCTGCTCATCGATCACCACCCTTCGACAAGCTCAAGATGACAGTGCACATTGCCCTCTTTGGGTTGCCTATAATACTTTTTGTTCATCAATGACCACCTTAATAAACAGCCTCTTCAGTGTATCGTATGCTGCATCGAACAGCTCTGAGACAATGGAGTTGAGTTTTCGGATCCGCGCATAAAGAGCACTGAGTTTATATGCTGCCCCTGGGCGGCTGAGGCGTCGAGCAGACCGATGCACTTCTTTCTGCAGCTCGGCGACTTCCTTGTCGATGTGTTTCTTGAGCACGCTGCGCATTTCCTCCGGCAGGGGAAGATTCGCAATCTTCTGATTCCGAATTGTCGTGGCGGCGGAGGTGTCGTCACCTTTCTTTCCTCCCGTTGCACCACCGCCTCCCATATCTCCGGAACGGTCCTCGCCGATGCGCTCGGAAATTTTGTCGATTGCCGCTAGGGCCTCGAGGAGCATTTCCACCTTGGGCGGTTGGCTTACGATGAGAGTGGCGCTGGTCTCCGGACCTTTTGTGGAGAGCGCCCCTTTTTCTGCGGATGACGTTGTTTGCTGCATCTACCCCTATTGTCCCTTTTTTTGGTGCTTTTGTCAATTTGTAGATTGTGCGTTACTGTGTGTGCTCATGAGTGAAATGACCATCTTCCATCGCATTCTCGCCCGCGAAATTCCCGCTTCCGTCGTCTACGAAGACGACGAGGTTCTCGCTTTTAAAGACATTCACCCCAAGGCAACCACGCATCTCCTCTTCATCCCCAAGCATTTCATCGCGTCCATTGCGGATATCACTTCAGAGACTGCGCATATCCCAGGGATGCTGATCCTCAAAGCGCAGAAGTTTGCGCAGGAGCAGGGGATAGCAGGATACAAATTAACATTCCATGTGGGCAAAGGCGGGGGGCAGGAGGTGATGTATCTGCATTTGCATTTTTTGAGCGAGGAGAAGATTGCATGAGGCGAATACGCGAGTACGGGAATAAGAGAATACGCGAACCTTTGTTCGCGTATTCCCGTACTCGCGTATTCCTTATGCTGAGTATCCTGCCTTCACTGCATCCTCTTCCGTCTTGAAGTCGATGCGGTTTTCATCCTTGATCTTCTCAGCTGCCGCAGATCCCACAGCGTAATACTTCTTGCCGGTTTTTGATGCGACGAAACCTTCGGCTGGCTTGATCTCCTTAGAAATAGGGGTTTCCTTATCGTTTTTCTCTTCCTTCTTTTTAGCCTCTTCCTCCTCACGTTCCCTCTTGATGCGCTCCATCGTCTCTTTGTCGATGGGGAGGAGAGCTTTGATGGAGAGTCCAATGCGGCGCTCGTCGACGTCGATATTAATGACCTGTGCCTCCACTTTCTGACCGATTTTGAGGGCTTCGGAGGCATCGGCAACCTTATGGTGCGCAAGCTCGCTTAGGTGGACAAGGCCGCTGATATCCTTTTCGAGCTGTAGGAACGCTCCGTAGTCGGCGAACCGCACAACGTTACCGGCTACTTTCTTTCCGACCGGATAGCGTTCGGCGATAGCCTCCCACGGGTCTGCCGTGAGTTGCTTGATACTGAGAGACAACTTGTCGCTCTCGACGCCGATGATCCTTACCTTCACGCGGTCGCCCATCTGTGCGTGCTCCGAAG
>CAYYFD010000067.1:0-6404 GCA_964471125.1 uncultured Candidatus Peribacteria bacterium | reverse complement strand
GATTCCCGCGGTAACCCCACCATCGAAGTGGATTGTCTTCTTGACGATGGATCGTTCGGCCGGGCGGCTGTTCCATCGGGGGCCTCTACAGGATCGCATGAAGCACTGGAACTGCGTGATGGCGACAAGAAGATCTACGGAGGAAAATCGGTGACGAAGGCCGTGGAGAACGTGAATGGGCCGATTCTGAAGGCACTCAAGGGAAGTTCGGTCTCTGATCATCGAACGCTCGATCAGAAGCTTATCGATCTCGATGGAACGCCAAATAAGGCAAAGCTCGGTGCCAATGCCATTCTCGGCGTTTCAATGGCAGTGTGCCGTGCCCGCGCAGCACAGGAAAAGAAATCCCTTTGGCAGTCGCTTGCCGATCAATTCGATGCCCCGAAGCCGGTACACTTGCCCGTTCCCATGATGAACGTAATCAATGGCGGTGCTCATGCCGACTCGGGTCTCAGTTTTCAGGAGTGCATGATTATCCCGACAGGATTTGCGACATTCTCTGAAGCCCTGCGTGCCGGTACGGAAGTCTTCCATGCACTTAAAAGTATTCTCGCGAAGGCAGGGCACGTGACAGCGGTAGGGGACGAAGGGGGATTCGCCCCGCACATCAAAAGTAGCGATGAGGCATTTGCCGTTCTCGAACAGGCGATTGCCGCAGCTGGGTACACTGGCAGGGTGCAGCTGGGGATCGATGCCGCCGCATCGGAGTTCTATAAGGAGGGGAAGTATGCGATTGACGGTCAGTCATTGGATAGCACAGCACTCGTGGATTTCTATGCTCATCTCTGCGCGGGTCATCCGATCGTCAGCATCGAAGACAGTCACTTCGAAGACGCTTGGGCTGGATTTGCCGCAATGCAGAAAATGCTCGGCGAGTCTGTACAGCTCGTCGGCGATGATCTTTTTGTCACAAATACCGAGCGGTTGAAGAAGGGGATTGCCGAGAAGGCTGCAAATGCAATCCTTATTAAACTTAACCAGATCGGCACGGTTTCGGAAACCGTTGATGCCATCCAGATGGCCCAGAAGGCAGGCTGGAATGCTGTCGTGAGTCATAGAAGCGGCGAGACAGAGGACACATTCATCGCGCACCTCGCTGTTGGGCTTTCCACCGGACAGATCAAAACAGGGTCTCTGAGCCGTACGGACCGTGTATGCAAATATAATGAACTTCTCAGGATTGAAGAGGAGCTGGGTGGAAGTGCGAGATATGAAAGCCCGTTTGGTCGTTAGAAATTTGCTTCATTCAGCCAAAAAAATGGATGTTTGGAGTTTTTGTGAAAAAATGATATAATAGTAATGAATCTTTTACCAATACCCATATCCATTTTATGAAGAACTCTTTCCGTTCGGCGGTGTCGCATCTTGCGTCCCAGCCGAAACTTCTCGCTCTTGCGGCGGTGATTGCTGTTGGAGCAAATTTGGCTACTGGGTTTACAGGATCAACCCAGGGGCAAGTTTCTGGAGGAGGTATTGGTGGTGGTGGAATAAATACCACACCGCCACCCATTGCTCTTACCAGTCCCACTATTGTTGATGATGGAAATGATGGTTTTCACCGGTGTCGTCGCTAACGGTGCGCACTGCCGGATTCAGCGCTGACTATCAAGTCATCAGTCCGTACCGCTGGTCATTCAACAATATTCTTCCTGGTACCTTTGATGTGTATGTCACATGGGTTCCTGCTCCGACAAACTCTACGGCAACGACGTATGCTCTCAACAAAGTGGTTGGATCGACGAAGACCTTACTGGAGACATTTACGGTCGATCAGACACAGATTCCTGGTGATGCCACGCACACCGGGAACTCGCGCTGGAAGAAGCTTACGAGAGTGACCGTAGCAACCGGACAGAAACTGGAGCTTACTGGTGCGATAGAGAAAAATGCATACATCGATGCTGTAGCACTGCAAAGGATCCCCTTTGCGGATGTGACGGTTTCGAAGACTGTACCTGCGACGGTGGCTCCCGGAGGAATTGCAGGGTACACGATAACTCTCCGAAACATTGGGACAGACACGGCGGCCAAAGTTGCACTTGTTGATCCTCTTCCAGCGGGACTAACGTTTAAAGATGTAATAGGAGCTACAGGAGTTACGTGTTCGCTCAGTGGTAGCACTGTGGTCTGCAGAAATATGGTGCTAACGGCGAATCAAAGCAAAATCATAACCATTCGCTACAATGTGCCATCGCGGTCTGCATGTGCCTCCATCATAACAAGCAGTGCTGCAGCCGTCAGTACGACCACTCCGGAAACGAATGCACTCAATAACCTCAGTGCCGCTCCGAATACGACGGTCACCTGCGTTGCGGGAGATCTTTCGGTGACCATGGTGGGTCCGGAATCAAATACTGTTGTTCGCGGAGATACGCTGCTTTATGAGGTGAGAGTGGCAAACCAAGGGGCGACAGCACTGGTTGCCCGCATAGCTGATCGCATTCCGGCTGGTGGTCTGACGTTCCTTCCTCTGCAAAGTACCGGTTGCAGTGTGGTGAATAGCGAGGTTGTTTGCGCCGGTATCAGCATTGCTGGCAGGAGTACTGCCACAAGAGTGATTGGATTCACCGTCCCTGCTACATTCACTGTGGGAGGAGTGATTAGCAATACGGCCAGAGTGAGCAGCAATCTCACGGATCCGAATCCGGGGAACAATGAAACGGCACCAGTACTGGTAACGGTGCGGGAGATATCCCACACGGAATGCAGAGAGGATGCTTGCGTAGAGGTTTCGGGAGAGGGTCCAAATCAATGTGATCCCAGTATTGGATGCGTTGAGGAGGATGAAACGCACACTGAGTGCCGCAATGATGGCTGTGAAATTGTGACAGGCCCAGGGCCGGATCAATGTACTTCGAATAATGATTGTGGCCCAGAAGAGGGGCATACGATTTGTACTAATAACTCCCAATGCATAATTGTACCAGGACCTGGAGTCGACCAATGCGGTCCCAATCTCCCATGTGAGAGGCTAGCTCAACATATGGTTTGTACTAATCAGGAACAGTGCATTTCAGTCCCTGGAGTTGGTCCTAATGAATGCAGCGATTCTATTGACTGCGGACAGCATATGGAATGTCAGGGGAATGCCTGTATGTCAGTTCCGGGTGCAGGTGATGATGAATGTGAGACCAATGATCATTGCAATGTTTCCACCGGCAATCTCTTCATCACCAAGGACGGTACCCCCGTGCGTAGCAGACAGCTTCTGGGAGGACAGCTCGGCGACGAAATCTTCCGGCTACGCTTGCGTGCGGATGGCGGGAACATCCGTGTCCAGCATCTGGAAATCACTATGCTTGGTGAAACACGATCACTCGATCGACTGGAGTTGTACACACCGGATGGAGTGAATCCTTTCGCATCTGCCACGATTGGCGGCTGCGGTAATGCTCCGGTTCCCGCAGGTACATTCTGCGCAAATTTACCTAACCGTGAGTTCGTTGTTGCTAATGAATCGCAGAGGAATATGATCGTTCGGCCTCGTCTTCGTACGGATGTGAATGGCGCGGTCTCCGGTGACCGCTTCACGCCGACACTCAGCAGCGCTACGGGTCTTGCTGTACAGGCAATCAACGATGATTCAGGCTTCGGTCTTAATGTGAACAACGGCAATGCCCTCGCAGAGGGGGAGGTCTTCATAGGTGTAGATTCGCCGGGACCGAATGCTACGCAAACGGGAACATTTCAGGATGTTGTTCTCTCAAAAATCAGCAACATTCAGAATGCCAACCCCGATGCGAACGGTTCAGCTATTCAAACAGGACTTTCCAATATCGGTCAGTTTAAGTTCTCGGCAGCCGCTCACAGCAATACAAAGGACGGCCTCAACGATGTGGTCCTGTCCAGTGTGTTTTTCAATGTCAACGCTGCGAATGTGAATATCGCCGCAAGCTCGTTCAGGTTCTATAACAAGGCCGATGCTACCTCGACGTCTCCTTGTATGGCTGTCCGAGCGGCAAGTCCGGCTGTTCCTATCGTCAATCACGCTTCCGGCAGTTTGATTGTGTACTGTGCCAATTTGGCGTTATCAACGGTGAGTACCGAGATTGACCAGGGTACGGATCAGACGTTTGTCCTCCAGGCAAACATAACGAATCCGAGAACTTCGACGACGAGCAGTAGTATCCTTCAGGTCTCTCTCAATGATCTGCAGACAGAAGGAAGGAATACGGTTGTTTGGTCCGATAGAGATAATGGCAGCTCAAGACAATACAACACTGTAGATCTTCCATTCTCCTCTGTATTCTCCACGAGGTACGACGGTTAATATTTCTTTTAAAAGCCCCTCATGTGAGGGGCTTTTTTTATTTCTTTATCCACCACTTCTTCATCCATGGCAGCGACAGTGTGGATACCAGATAGGCCACTGCAGGAATGAGTGCTTGCAGTAGGGGATTTTGCAATCCATTGAGCCAAAATAGGAATGCCGTTGTCGCATAGATAAGGAGTGCGATGAATCCTCGCCTTGTGATGCTTGTTTCCCATGCCTTGTCTATTTCGACACGCTTGTTGCGTTCAAGAATTTCCTGAATTTCAGTATCTTGGTTGGCCATGAGTAGAATTCTACTGCATAATTCATCTATCGGGGCGTAGTTCAGTTGGTCGAGCGTCCGCTTGCGGCGCGAGCAATAAAAATAAGCGCGAGCGTTCTACCAACGCACTCTGTAATTGATGTATGCTGCTCCCGATCGGGGCGTAGTTCAGTTGGTAGAACGCATGCATGGGGTGCATGAGGTCGTGGGTTCAAGTCCCGCCGCTCCGACCAATCTCTGTTGTATCTATAGCGTTTCTATGGTTCCATGGATCCCTTTTTTGTGGTGTTTCCCCGAGGCAATAGCCACAGAGGGGATACTTGCATAATTATTAAAAATGTAGTATAATACTATGATATATGGCACTTACCGCATCCGACATCGCCGCAGCCACAAAAGTTATAGAGGACCATCATCGGATCCTCATTGTCCCACATGCCAATGTCGATCCGGACGGCATTTCCTCCGCTCTTGCCTGCTACTCGGTGCTGAAGTCCATAGGAAAAGACGTGACGGTCGTATGCCCGGACACGCTTCCGGAAGCTCTTTCCTTCCTTCCGGGCTATGAAAAACTGCAAGGGGGCATCGAGGAGAGTCAGAACTTCGTCATTACCGTAAACCTCGAAGGCGGCATCGAGATCGATAAGCTCCGCTACTCCGTCGAGGATCATAAGGTGAACATTATCGTGGTTCCGAAAAAGGGAATGATTCGGCCAGAACGCGTGACGTTCGGGGAAGGGGAGAAGCGCTACGATCTCATCATTGCTGTGGATACCGCCGACCTCGCGCTTTTTGGGTCCCTGTACACCGATCACGTTGATCTCTTTTCCACGACGCCGATTCTGAATATCGATCATCACATCAGTAACACCCGCTACGGACAGGTGCATCTCATTGATCCGGTCTCCGCGAGTGCTACAGAGGTTCTCTATCACTGGTTCATGCAGGTGCCTGCCTTTGCCAAGGCGATGACGCCGGATATTGCGACCCTTCTTCTCACGGGCCTCATAACCGACACGCGAAGTTTCCAGAATCCCAATACTACACCGCGCTCATTGGAGATCGCTGCAGAGCTTTTGGAGAAGGGCGCAAGGCAGCAGGAAATTATCCAGCATATTTATAAGACGAAGCCCTTAAGCACGCTCCGCATCTGGGGACGCGCACTGAACCGGATCGAGATGGATCGCTCTGCTGGCATTGTCTGGTCCACCGTCAGCCGCGAGGATCTTTCCGAGATGGGTGCCGAGAGCCGCGAGACGCATGGCATCTTAGACGAGCTGATTTCTACGATTCCGGATGCGGATGTCCACGTGCTCTTTACCGAGCTGGAGGGTGGGGGACTCAAGGCCAGCATGCGTTCCGGTGCTGGAATCGATGTGAGCCGCCTTTCTGCGGAGACGTTTGGCGGCGGAGGTCATGCCCGCGCATCGGGATTCCGTATCGCGCAGTTTGAAAACTTTTCGCTGCAGGTGCTGCGCTGCATCGACAAGCTCAAGGAAGGCATGCTTCGTCAGAAGGCTGAAAGTGGAGAGCCTCCTGCACATCAGGATTTCGGACACCTGAGTACACAGAAGCAGTCACCGCATACGGCTACACACGGGCTTGATGTTGTGCGGACGATGGAAGACGGACCGGGTAGTGGATCGAGGGATATTGTTGGGGAGATAACGGAGGAGAAAAATGGCTAAATGGTTGAATGGCTAGATGCTCGTCTTGAAAATAGATGCATCGCTTTTCCATCTTGGCATCTAACCATTTAACCATTTCGCTCGTAATCCGCTATCTCCTCTTGTAAACATTTGCTACGCTGATCGCGGCATTTCGATCAATATTATGCGACTCGTACAGGTGGCAAAGGTTCTCGGCATG
>CAYYFD010000066.1:0-6457 GCA_964471125.1 uncultured Candidatus Peribacteria bacterium | reverse complement strand
ATAGCACCTTTGATCGCATCATTGGCATCATTCCCAAGGATCTCGGTCTTTCTTCGGAAGGATTTTATACATGGGGACTTGCCCGTGACAGTGCCAATGGCATCCTGCCCCAAAATGCAATATTCGCTGCAGGAGGTCCAGATCATGTACGGGCGTATAAGGAAGGGTTTTTTCGCAGGGATATCCGCATCGTGGAAGCCTCCAGTGCGGAGTGTCCGTATTATCGCATTACTCAAAGCCCCCGGGAGGGAGAAGAGATACTGTCTGTTACCGGAGATTATCCTCTGACGTACGTTACAAAAATTTCCTGTCCGGAGATCAAATAGCCTTGCGAAGACGTTCGCATGTTTCCTCCATCCATCCCATGGTTTCACGCTTGGGCATCAGGTGTTCATGATCTGTGCGGATTTTCTCGAGAGTGCTTCTGGATGGCAACGACCGCAGAGGGAATACTTTTCCGGAAATCTTCTGCGCAAGCTCCTGAATACAGCTGATGCCGAGCATCGCCGCAAGCAGACCATGAAGCATATTCCCTCCCCATGCGCGCTCCGGTGGTGACAGGAAGTAATCCAGTGTCTGCTGTTGAGTCTGAAAGTATCGCAGGAGCATCACACCACCGCTCATGCCGGAAAATCCTGCGATCAAGTCTTTACGCTTCTCTGGGGGGAGTACGGTGCAGCGATACCCCTTTGTCAGCAGTATCTCATTTGCTTTATCAAATGTGTCATACCGACGTATACCTTTCCCGATACTATTCGGGTGATTGTTTCCTTCCGCAGGCTTCAGGGAAAGATGCTCTTTTTCACAAAAAATAGTCCGGTCGATAGCTGTGCAGTAGCTGCTGCTGGCTTCGTAGGTTTTTCCATGGATATCAAAGTGCCACCAGGGCCGTGGGCGAAAGCTCACAGATGCGGTATTGGGTAGTGAAAATTCTCTGTCGAGAATGGGTACGATCTTTTCCGACAACAGAAACACATCATCATCACAGATGATGCCGATGCGCCTGTTTCTCGCTATGGAGTACAGAAATTCATCACATTTGGTCGCAGCGTAAAGATTGAGAAACTTCTGCACGCGTGCTTTAGGAAAATCGCCAGGATCAAGCTCTCCCGAGCAATCGAATATGCAGATATCAACGCTGTCGCCGAGATATTTTCTCACGCAGTGGTACCAGACAGTCATCATCGGCGGGAGGATATTCATAGTACAGAGTGCCGGTTTCTCTGAAGGAGGGAGTGCAGGCCGCCTCGCGTAGTACGCTGCCGTCGGCAAGCCGGTCTTCAGTGCTGTGAGCACCGAGAATCGTTTGAAGGCGTACTGGAGGAGCTTGTGGTAGGGACGTGGCATATCAGGTAGTAGCTTACAGTGCGTAAGTTTCACATTGCATACATTTTCTGGGATATGCGCAGTGACTCGGAATGGGATTTGTCAGATTTATACGTGAAATTGGAGAAGATTTCGGGGGCTGATGGGTGGAGTTTATGGAAGGTTCCGCGATAGGATGAAAGGGATTTCATGCTTACGGTCTATACCCGCCGGCTGCCTGGCGTTCCGCTGATTCCGCTCCTGTATCCGAATTTTGGGAAGGAGGAGCGCGATGCGATCCTCTTTATGAACAATGCATTCCGGGAGATCAGAGATCCTTTTGTGCAGATAACGGATGACCCTGCAAAAGCCGACTATCTCCTTCTCGCTCATAACTTCTCGACGCTGCGCAAGAGGCATGATGATGTCGCGGAATTCGAGGTATTGAGCAAGCAATATGGAAAGAAGGTTATCGTTTTCTGGCATGGCGACAGAGACGATCGGGTTCCATTGTCTAATGCGATTGTTTTCCGCACATCGATCTATGGTCACACCAAGCGTTCGGAAGAAATCGCCATGCCCGCCTATAGCGAGGATTTACTGCAGGGAGAGCATCTGCAGATTCGTAGCAAGAAGGAGATTCCGACAATCGGATTTTGCGGATGGGCCGATTACCGGAGTCCGCGCAATCGATTAGGAACGTACGTGCAAAATGCAGTAGTGGATGCTCAGGCGTTCCTCTGCGCCAAGCCTATGATCCGTGCGTGTCGCAAGGGATTGAGCTTCCGTCGTGAAGCCATTGAGTCATTACGTCGTCATGACAATGTCACTACAAACTTCATCATCCGAAGCAGTTACTCCGGCCACAGCGCTACGATCCAGTTGGATCCGGAAGTCGCGCGCAAAGAATATCGCGACAACATGCTGCAGTCCGATCTGGCCCTTTGCGTGAAGGGCGATGGCAACTTTTCATACCGTTTCTATGAAGCACTGAGCTTGGGTCGTATTCCACTCCTCATCGATACGGATTGTGTACTGCCGTTTGCGGACAAGATTGATTACGATTCGTTTATTTTTCGGGTGCCATTTCAGGATATTGCCAATCTTCCGGAGAGAGTGGGGGAATGGTGGGATGGATTATCTGAAGAGCGGTTTATGGAAATGCAGAAGAAGGCGCGCGAGGCCTATTCGGCGTATTTATCGGTGCCAGCGTTTTTGGAGTACATAACACATTCAATTATTGTGTAGAGACGGTATGACATGCCGTCTCTACACAAACACCAAAAACTTAAACAGAAAAAAATTCCAGGTTGCGCCAAGTCCCATCGTCAGGAATTTCCCCCATTCCTCTCCGATGGATGTGTGTTCGACAAGCACATAGAGCAGGATATTGGTTGCTAGGAGATTAAAGCCTTCCACTGCGAGATGTCGCTTCAGGTGTTTGAAAAAATCCTTTGGCTTTTTGAAGACGAGGTATTTGTGCAGGAAGAATACAGTTATATAGCTGAGCACGAACGCGATAATCGATGCGGAGATATACCAGACACCCCAATGGAGAAGGAGAAGATATGTGCCAATCTCGAGCATCGCGGCGGTTCCTCCAGAGAGAAGATAGAAGAATATCTGATGTGCATGGCGCCTGAGAGTATACGTCACATATTCATTGTGCTGTGCCATACGGCGTTACGCAATCCGGTAGGGGGGTAATAAGCATGTAACGTCCGCCTATGCGGGTAAGACGCCCCTGTGCATAGGATTCCTGCTCACTCCCGTCTATTTTTCGCAGGAGAGGGAGGCAATTCTCATCTTGTGTCTTCGTAAGATTGGGAAACCGATCATAGGATCGCATTTGAAATTCTTCACTGAGAAACATCCAGTTCGAGTTGGCGGACAATCGTACAAATACCTCTGGTTGCTCGATGACCATGCGCACATCTCTATATTCTGCTTCCAGTGTCTCAACTGCAGGGATGGCTTCATTGAGTCTTCGTGCTCCGCGGTGATCTAGCTGCCAGAGTCCCTGTGCCAGCACGAAGCATCCGAGGATGATGTATCCTGTTTGCCTTTGTACTATGGAATGCAGGCCCGTTGGGACAAATGGCAGCAGAAGCAAAAATGCCGGCAGGAGATGCCGGAAATATCCGCGTTCATTGAGGAAATACAGGAGGAACAGGCTTACAAGAGTAAGGAGGAATGTCATCTGTGCATTGCCGATCTTTGTGCGGGATTTCCATAGTCCGATATATCCCAAAGGGAAAATAACCCCAAGCGCGTAGAGATACTGAAATCTGAGCAGCAGTTCCGGTTGCTCTTTGAGTACTCTGAGCAATCCCGTTCCGCCTCCGGCAGCACCGTACTGGAGAATTTCTGGGAGCCAGCCGGAGTCTGTCATTCCCAGTACATGCACGAAGGGAAGGATTGTGCACACAGCTGTAATGCCGATGATCGTCAGTGATTTCCATGCAGTATCTTTGCGTATGATCATGATCACCCAAGTTGCGGCAAGTGCAGGGAAGAGGAGCCCCATCGTTGTTTTTGTCACGAATGCCAGACCCATGCAGATGCCGCAGGCGATGGCGGATGAAGCAGATTGCTTTGTTCTCGGAAAAAAGAGAAGGGCAAGGAACAAGAAGAACATCGAGGGAATTTCCCCGAGTACAGGTTTTCCTGTGTTGACAAATGCCGAAAAGGAAATCAGCAGTGCCGCTGTCCAGCGTGCATTGGTTTTTTCTCCGATACGCAGTCCGTATGCATACACTGCGATGCTTGTGGTTATCAGATAGACCACCATCGGAATGCGCGCAATTGCGACGGAAAATCCGAAGAGTTTTATCAGTAGTGCTACGGGGAGAATGACGGTTGGGCCGACTGCGAGAAAGTAGGAGTTACTCCAGAGGTGGTCGAGGACGGGAAGGCTGTAGCCGCGCCCCTCTGCAATGTTTCGTGCCACGATCATAAAAAGACTGTCGTCGAGCCAGGCTTCGGGGAAGGTGCCAAGTTCGCGGAGGAAGAAGAAGGCTGCTGTGGCTGTAAGCAGGATCTCGGGCCACCATTGTTTGCAGGCTAATCTCATGCAGTGCAGATTAGCAGGTTTGTATAGCATCTACCCTCCCCAGAGCACCTATTCTTGGGTGCGGTGTTTATCGGTGGCTTGCCATTTCTTTGGCGCAAAGAAATGGCAGAAAGAAACATTGTCGCTATCGGGATGATGCCTATGCATATCAGCTCACGCAGCGGAAAACGCGAACTCCTCGTCCGCTGCGGCGGACTCGTCAAACATGCGCGTTTTCTTGCGCTGCGCTCACTGTATGCATGACGGCATCATCCCGGACGCGACCGGGCGATTATGGGGTGCGTTTCATGAGTTCCACAATCTTCCCCGCAAGCGCATGGGCATCTCCGGCGGTCACAAGATGAATTCCTTCTCCATCGCGGTATTTTTCATGGATTGCTGGAGTATCCGCAGTGATCACAGGAACACCGCAGGCCATGCACTCGATAACCTTGTGCGGGATCACGCGCATGGTTTTGTCTCCCGTGCCGAAGATGCCGAGGCAGACATCGGCGTCGTGGATGAGTGGGGGGAGGTGTGCGAGTGGAACGAAGGGGGTGAAGGTCACATTTTGCAATTTCCATTCCGTAGCAAGCATGCGCATCTTCGCATAGGTCTGCCCTCCGCCTACGAGCGTGAAGTGTACGGATGCATGCTCGTGTTGCAGAATTGCCGCTGCTTTGAGGATAGTGTCGATGCCCTGCAGGGGAATGTAGCTTCCGTAAAAGAGCACTTCGAACGTTTTTTTTCGGATGTGCTTGTGGTGTGGGTCCGGGCGAAAGAGTTCCGACGGTGCTTCGAGATAGAGCACGGTCATATCTGCCGGATGGATGCGAAACGTCCTACAAAAAAAGTCTTTATGCGCTTTGGTATCGATCAGAATCTCGTCTGCCAGATGGCAGTCGAGGAAGTCTAAAAACCAGATTGCCAGAGCAGCCGGGTTCCACGGATGAACTTTTCGGCGATCGCTGACGAGTGTGTCGTAGGCGGAGACAAAGGCATCGAAGATGAGAGTCTTTCGTGGATATCGTGTGAGTATCCAAGCAAGCCAAACGAGGTGGTGGCCAGGGAAGGTCACTACGACGGTGTTGCAGGTCTTGTGGTGACGACGGAATTCCCGCACAAGCTCTCTGCATTTAGGGAGAAAGCCGCGTGCCGTGGTATGGCAATCCATGACAACTTTTCCCCGCTGCTCATAATGCCTTCGAACGGTGAGATATCTCGGGGATTCTCTGTCATGGAAACCGAAGGCGAGAACAGACTTTCCCTGCATACATGGATTGTAACGAAGATGTCCGCAATGGGCTGCCGAATTATTGACATTAAGCTCAAATACAGTAATTTCACTCACCATGCTCCATACAGCTGCCAACGGGTGCAATGTTGAAGATGTCGCCAGTGATGCCGGCATGATTACCATGGGCATCAATCCGACAGCACGCAGTTTGCATGAGGGGCACTATCTGACTCTCTTGCAGTATTTCAAAGCGATGCTTCACCATCAGGGTGCGGACGGCCTCATCTTCATCGATAACCGCGAATTTGATTTTCCTTCCCACGGGCACCTCGACGTACCTGTGCGCTTGCCTAGCTCACTGCCTTCTGTAGATATTCATCAACAGATTCTGGATTTTGTTGTGCAGATGAGCAGACATTTTCAAGATTGGTCTGTCCGGACACGGTTGAAGATATTGAAAATGTCAGAGTGGATGGCACCCAATGCTAGTGAAGCATCGGCGGTGGAAGGGGAACATAACGGATTACATTTGTATAAACTTATCCAGGCGAATCGTGGCACGATCGAAACATTTTATCCGGAATTTCTTGATGATCAGCGTAGAAGACGCTCGCCAGTGGTTCCGGTTTGTCCGTCCTGTTACACGGGATCGCGCGATGGGACGGGAGTACAAATGTATCCGCAAATGCTATTGGCCGAATGTCAGGGTGCTACCTGCCCTCAGGAGCGCTTCATCATGGACCTACAGAATGATCACCGGTGGTGTATCCATTACACTATTGATCCTGTGCGAGATGCTCTTCTTGCGCGACAAAAATCTGAGCCTGTCTTGCATGTCTTCGGAGGAGATTACGGTACCGCAT
>CAYYFD010000065.1:0-6462 GCA_964471125.1 uncultured Candidatus Peribacteria bacterium | reverse complement strand
CCCGGCATCATACTTGGCCCCTTCAGAGCACCTTCCTCTCCGCCACTCACGCCCATGCCGATGAACCGGATCCCCTTCTCCTCCATCTCTTTGATCCGCCGCTCCGTATCTCTGTAGAGACTATTCCCTCCATCAATAATGATGTCACCGTCATCCAAATATTCCGTAAGTTCCTGAAGTACGGCGTCGACCGCACTTCCCGCCTGCACCATAAGAAGAATCACGCGAGTGCGCTTCAGGCTTTTGCAAAGCTCTGCAAGGGAAATACATGGAGTGAACTTTCCATCCCCTCCGTGGGATGCGATGAATGCGTCGGTTTTTTCACGTGTGCGATTAAATACGGAAACAGCAATGCCACGACTGGCGGCGTTGCGTGCGAGGTTTGCACCCATTGTTCCTAGGCCAATAACACCGAGTTGCATACTTGAAGCTTACAACCCTTTTACCTTTAGGAAAACATACTACTCGAAAGGACGCGCGGCCAAGAATGGCCACGCTGGAAAAATTTTAAAGACAGCCAGCGCATCCATTCTTGGGTGCGCGTACTCAATAATTATTTCTGCACCTTCTTCCAATCCTCCAAAAACTTCTTCAATCCGCTATCCGTTAACGGATGCTGCGGAAGCTTCTTAAAGACATCGTACGGAATGGTGCAGATGTGCGCTCCGAGAGCGGCAGCATCGACAATGTGTCGGGGATGACGCGTAGAGGCTACGAGAACTTCTGTTTTGAAATTCTGGTGATGCCACACCTCCATAATCTCGGCGATCAGGCCCATACCGTCTTCACCAATATCATCCAGGCGACCAATGAACGGGCTGATCATCGTCGCACCGGCCTTTGCAGCGAGGATCGCCTGCGGCACGGAGAAGACCAGCGTCGTGTTGGTCTTAATGTTGTGCTGGGTGAAATAATGGATCGCTTTCAGGCCTTCCGTGGTCATCGGAACCTTTACAACGACGTGCTTGTGCCATGACGCATACTCCTCTCCTTGTTTTACCATATCGTCAAACTCCGTAGCGGTAACCTGCGCAGAGACACAGGGAACAAGTGTACAGAGAGCCTTTACGGTTTCCTCAAAATCTCGGCCTTCCTTGGCAACAAGCGAAGGATTGGTTGTTACACCGTCAAGCACACCCCATGACGCAATCTCCTTCACCTGATCAATATTTGCGGAATCAAGGAATAACTTCATGTATTCTATTATACTGCTATCCGATGAAATTCGCTATCACCCTAACGGCATGCGCTTTGATTCTCACAGGCTGCGGATCCTCCGGCGCCCCTCCATCTGCACACTGGCAGGAACTGCATGCGCCTGAGGAAACTGTCGTGATACGGGAGAAAGGTACTCAGCAAATTCCTCGTGGTCCGTCTTCAGCATCACTCCCGCAGGTTCCCTCCCCCCCAGCAAAACAGCAATCCCTGCCGGCAACGTATCTTCTCGAGGTACCCTTCACGTCACAAGCCCCGCTCGTAAACTGGGACGCCGTACATGAGGAGACGTGCGAGGAAGCATCACTCCTTATGGTACACCGGTTTCTCCAGGGGGAACGCAAAGCGATCGACCCAGAAAGTGCCGAAATAGATCTCCTTGCACTCGTACGATGGGAGGAGCGCAATACATTTGGTATCGATGTCACTATTGGGGAGCTCGCACTGATTGCAGAGCAGTACTACGGCTACAAGCCTGTCATAGAAGAAACCGTTACCGTCCAGAGGATCAAAGAGATCATCGCCGCAGGAAATCCCATTATCATTCCTGCAGCGGGGAGAGATCTGGGTAATCCCTATTTCTCCGGAGAAGGCCCTTGGTACCACATGCTCGTCATCCGCGGTTACGACCGCAATGAGTTTATTGTGAACGACCCCGGTACGCGTAGGGGCGAAAGCTACGAGTACTCCTACGATACGCTCATTGCAGCCATTCACGACTGGACCGGCATCAAAGAAAACATCCGCACCGGAAGGAAGCGGATGTTGATTCTGAAAAAATAGTTAATTTCTATCTGTCTTGCCTACGAAGAGCATCCGCAATTTTCAGAGCTCCTTCATCTTCAAGTTGTCTGCTGGTTATTTCTGTCCTTTTCAGTGGAACTGCATAGAGCTCTCTAAGTGCATCTAGCCTCTGACCAGGCAAAGAATCAGGATCAAGCTGAGAAAATGCACGCTCACGACGGACAAATCGTTCAGGCGTTTCAAGAACTCTTGATACCAACTCTCTGTGGTGTTCGGTTGCAAAGCCACCACTGTCAGGTCCAATGGGCAGTGAGTTAATATCAATATCAGGGGACCCATCAGGATTACGGATTGACATGACATTTAGGGGGAAAGTTGCGGGCATTATTCTCCTACACGCTACGTTGTCAACATTCTTTCGCATATTTCATACATATGAAGTAGTGCAATCTAGATATATCCGCTTATTTTAGCGAATAAGTAAGGATATCGATCCGTACTGCCATACCGATGCATCAGTACAAAATCACCGCACCCGGGGACGGGTGCTGCTTATTAATGAATGCACCCAAACCCAAATCTCAAATAATACGCAAAGCCCAAAGACCAATAACCGTCGAGCACTTGATCATTGTCGTTTGAATATTGGTGCTGATTTGTCTTTTGGGATTCGGTGCATCAGTCCATCAAACTATTAAAACATCTTTCCGCCCACAGGAACATCCATACCGGGATGGACGAGCACTACATTCCCCTTTTCATCCGGAACACCGAGAGTGAGTACTTCAGAGATAAACGGTCCGATCTGGCGCGGAGGAAAATTGACAACACAAAGCACAAGCTTGCCCACAAGATCCTCGGGGCGATAGTTCTCGGTGATTTGAGCCGAAGACTGCTTTGTTCCGGTCTCCGGTCCAAAATCAATCGTCAGTTTGTACGCAGGTTTACGCGCTTCTGGAAAGAGATCACAAGAAACGATACGACCAACGCGTATATCCAGCTTCTGAAAATCATCAATGGTTGCCACCCCCTACGCCCCCGTCATCAGCATGACGAGCGTGAGAACAACGATAGCGGAGATGTTGAGGCGAATGAGCGGCGCACACTTGAAACGGTTCCTTGTAGCTTGCATAGGTCAGGGGGTAACCGATAGAACGCAAAGCACCCTAGGCAGGGGTAGCGAATCGGTCAATGAAGGAAGAGTGACATCGTGAATACAAATTTGATGCATGAAGGGCCGCTTGACAGCAATGCGAAGCGAAAATGCACGCCTTACGACTGCGCTCGACAAACATGAATGGCATGTTGCAAGTTGCAGATTGCAAAATACTTCTCTGCAACTTGCAACCATCTCTTCCCCCGTGTCATCGGTATCCCTACACTCTGGTCAATGTCTCACCGCCCAGACGCGAAAACTCTTTCCGGCAAACCACTCTCGGAGTTTCCCATGTCCGTGCAACGAATACTTGGGAAGTCCCCTGCCCCCGAAAGTATCTGGATCGGACCCAAAGAAGCCGCAAAAGTTTCTCCAGATGATCTCAATGCGTACGAAGCTGCACACACTATCATGTGTCATCTAGCCGTCCGTGCCCCGACAGCCCATAGCTCCGGCCATCCGGGTGGTCCGCTCTCCGCATTCACCTTCGCGTACTACCTCAGTAAGAGACGAGACCCCACTTCAGATGAACCGCTGCGCTACAGTGCCGGTCATCTCTCCCTTCTAGCGTACGGGCTCCAGTGGATGTTCGGACGTGAGGGGAAGGATAAACGTCTTGCATCACCACAATCCATCATTGATACATTCCGTACGCCTTCCGGTCTTCCTGGGCACGTAGAAGCAGGTATCGGCGATATTCCTTTTGGCACAGGGCCGCTCGGAAAAGGTGTGAGCAACGCTCTTGGTGTGGCATTTGGCTACAAATTTCAATCAAGTAATTTGCAACCTGCAACCTGCAACCGTCTACCTATCGTTGATGTCCTCCTTGCAGATGGAGACAGTCAGGAAGGTCAGGTCATGGAGGCCTTTCGTCTCGCAGCGGGTCTCAAAGTCGATAACCTCGTCGTTCACGGCGATTGGAATGATATCCAGCTCAGCGGCATGCCGAGCAAAACCGTCGCTGCAGACTTTGCCAGTATTGCCCATGCAGCAGGTTGGCAGGTGATCGAAGTACAAAATGGCAATGATCCCGCGCAGGTCGTTGCCGCTCTGGATGCGGCAGACAAATGCATCGGGAAAGGTCATCCGATTTTCATTTGCTACTACACGACAATGGGAAACGGTGTCCGGATGATGGAAGAAGGAAGCAACACAGGAAAAAAGAATTTCCACGGCTCCCCTCTTTCGAAAGACGATGCAGCTGCAGTCATCAAGACGTTACCGGATTTTGAGGAAGCTATTACGGAATACGAGCCCTTCCGAAAACATGAAAAGCAACGGTACGAAAAAGGGAGCAGTGAGAAATTAGCAGGAAGCAATGCAGGCCTTATGTGGAAGATCGTGGATCTTCAAGAGAAAGGATACAAGCGAGCAATCACTTCCGAAAAAGGTGCAGCACGCAAGGACTTCGGCGCAACGCACCTGCTCGCTCTCATGAAGGCCGATCCCCGCATCGTTGTTCTCCATGCGGATCTTGCAGGCTCGGGAGGATTTGATGTTGTGGAAAAAGCATTACCACATCGCGTCATCAACGTCGGCGTTGCCGAGGGCAACATGGCAATGATGGCTGCCGGTATGCGTCAGGCAGGCCTTCTTCCGGTGACCTATACCTTCGCCGCATTCGGGACCAATGAAGCACGCGCATCCGCTCGCCTTATTGATATCAACTGCGAGCACACACGCTGCGCTGTTCTCCATGACTGCACGCATACGGGGCTTTCCGTCGGCGAGGACGGCGAAACACATCAGGAGCGGCACTATCTCAATGTGCCCTTTGATCACACACAAGTGTGGAATATCGCAGACAGTAATCAAGCGGCTGCTGCAGCCGAAAAAGCTATGGAGCTCATCGCAGAGGGACATACAAGCGTCTTTGCATTTTCACCACGCAGCGGCCATTCACAGATTCTGCTGCCGGACGGAACTCCGTACTACGATGCAGACTATATCTTCGACGGAAAAGCAGACATCGTCGCAGGACACGGTGATCTCCGAGATACCGTCACGATCATCGCAACGGGCATCACTGTCCATGCGGCAATTGCCGCCGCGAAAGCATTATCATCCGCCGTAGAGACGGCACTCGGTGCCGTCTCCGTTCGCGTCATCAACGTTGCCTGTGTCCGCCCTCTCGATGCTTCGGCAATCATTCAAGCAGCTCTCGAAACGCGTCACCTTATTGTCGTCGAAGATCATAGCTCCGAGGGTGGTCTCGCTTCACAGGTTGCCGACGTGATTGCGGATTTCGAGCTCCCCTGCTCGCTTAAAAGAATCGGAGTGAACCGCTACTACCCCTCCGCAACGGATAAGGATTTGTACCTCATGGCAGGTCTCGACAGTGAAAGTATTGCCGATGCGGTACAGGATGAAATCCTTAAGGAAGTACGCAGCGGGGAGGAAGCATTTGTGGCTGCTCTCTATGAATTCGGTAGCAATGCTCTCAGCAGCAGATTTCATGCAAGCGCACTCCCTTATCTCGAGAAGCTTTCACAGGGTGGTGAGTATCTGAATACTCTGCGGGCAGCGTGGGCAGAAAGGTCCATAGAAGTTGATCAATTACCGAGAAGCGAGGATCTGGCAGAGCGGCTGCAGGAGGCGATACATCCTTAGAAACAATGACCGTGGTACACCGTCTTCAGTTTGCTATAATCATTCTGGAAGCGTGCCAGAGTGGTCGATCGGGCCTGACTTGAAATCAGGTAGACCCGCAAGGGTCTCAGAGGTTCGAATCCTCTCGCTTCCGCCATCCGGCTCCGTCTGCGGACTTCGCCGCGATTTGCAAGTCTAGGGCTCGGCGTAGCCCGAGGGCGAAGACGGCCTCTCGCTTCCGCCATCCGGCTACGTCTGCGGACTTCGCCGCGATCCATGCATCTAAGGCTCGGCGTAGCCCAAAGGCGAAGTCGGCCTCTCGCTTCCGCCATTTTGCTTCACATATACATTATATAGCCTAATAGACATAATCTATTTAATCTCTATATTTGACTATTATGCAATTAATACGAAATTATTCAATATGTACACTACATTAAATATTATGAATTTCTGGTAGAATAATAGGATTTGAAACAAAAAACATCAATCGCCGTTGCATGTCTAGCCGCACTCCTTCTGCAGAATGTTCCTGCGTATGCGAGTAGCTGGAATCCTGGACTGCTCGTGAACACGGAAACATTTCAAACCATCGATGATGCAGACACAGCATCGGACCTCTATGTGCGCTTCGGTGATGCCTTAAATAAACGTCTAACATTTGAGCGTACACTCGACCGGTTTAACTTCAATGACGATGTGTACGTCTCTGGAGATTTAAACGTAAAGGGAACCGCTTCTGGAAAAACAATTTTTGC
>CAYYFD010000064.1:0-6796 GCA_964471125.1 uncultured Candidatus Peribacteria bacterium | reverse complement strand
GCCTCTCCATCATTCTCTTTCCATTCCGCCCGTGTTTCTTCTGCGATAGCGCCCTTGAAGGATCCGACGACGTCATCGAGACCAGTCACGGTGAGAGCGATGCGATCGGTGAAGGCGAGACCGGTATCTTTGCGAAGTTTCTGGATGGCGCGGATGAGATCGCGTGCAAAGCCTTCCGCTTCAAGTGCGGGAGTGATAGTCGTATCGATGCTCACAACGATGCCGCCGTCTGCTGCAACATCCGTACCCTCCGCTCCGCGGTACTGAATCTGTACTTCGTCTGGTGCGAGAACTTCATCGAGGATCAGCACGGTGCCGTCTGCTTGCACGGTAAACTCACTGCGTTTTCCGGCGGCGATCACTTCCTGTACACGCTTGCCGAGCCTGGGTCCGACTTTACGTGCATCAACGAGAGCGATTGCCTGTGCGAGCGTTCCCGGATCATCTACCAGAGAGATTTCTTTCACATTGAGTTCCTGACGCAGGAGCGCATGTTCTTCCACGGAGAGTTCGCCATTGCCGGTCATGCCTGCTGGCACGGCAATAGTGGCTTGTGCAAGAGGTTGGCGTGTCTTGATCTTGTTTTTTGAGCGGATGGAATTTCCAAGGAACACCACATGACGGAGGAAGGTGTGCTTTGCGATCAGTGCGGATTCCTCCTCTGTCAGCTCCCGCGTTTCTGGCCAGTCCGTAAGGTGGATGCTGCCGTGCTCCTCGGAGACGAGATTGAGATAGATGGCATCGGTGACAAATGGGCAGAAGGGCGCGAGGACTTGTGAAAGCGTGAGGAGAACGTCATAAAGAGTGGAGAGCGCATCGTGTTGCTCGCCGCGCTCGAGGTCTCCACTTGCTTCTTCATTTTCCATAGCACCTTTCCCCGCAAACCGGCGACGCGAGAGACGCACGTACCAGTTGGTGAGCGCATCGATACTGTCGCCGAGTTCTGCGCAGGTCGCCGAGAGATCATAGGCGTCCAGCTGAGTGGTCATGCGGTTACAGAGATCCTGAATCTCTGCATGGATCCGGCGGTCGAGCGGGTGCGTGCTCTTGCGCCGCGTTTCAGTCGGTTTCCATCCGGCGGCGTTCGCGTACGTTACAAAGAAGCTGTAGGTGTTCCAGAGCGGAAGAATGACGCCGCGGACGGTTTCCTCGACGAGTTTTTCTGAGAAACGCAGATCCTCCCCGCGTACCGCAGGGGAACGCATGAGGGTAAAACGTACGGCATCTGCACTGTGGCGCTCGGCGACTTCCAGAGGATCCGGATAGTTTTTCAGCCGCTTGCTCATTTTCTTGCCGTCCTCGGCAAGCACGATGCCATTCACAATGCAGTTACGGAATGCCGGCTCGTCGAAGAGTGCGGTTGCGAGAACCATGAGGGTATAAAACCATCCACGCGTCTGATCGATACCCTCGGCGATGAAGTCTGCGGGGAAGCCGGGGGGAAAGGTTGCGGAGGTAAAAGCGAATGGATAGTGCTGCTGGGCGTAGGGCATCGAGCCGCTTTCAAACCAGCAGTCGAGGACTTCGGGAATGCGCTTGAAGCGGGGGTGAAGGGTAAGCTTCGTTGCTTCAGCGTTCTTCGGTCGCACGCCGACTGCTTCGGCGTAGGAGAGGTTCTCTGTCACAGCAGTCAGTGCGCGGATGAAGCCGCCATGGGAAACGACGAGCAGTTTCTTTCCTGGGTACTCTGCAAGCAGATGTTCACAGGCGTTTTCCGCGCGCCTGAGGAACTGCGACAGGGATTCACCACTCTCTGGTGTGTGGTGCGTCATGCCGTCTTCACCACCGGGGACTGCGAGTGGATGATCTTTCAAAAAATCATCAATCGGTTTTTTCTCTGCATCCCCCATGTGTCTCTCTCGGAGAAGGGCGGATTCCTCAACGATCGGAATGCCGATTACCTTGCTGATGATCTCTGCAGTTTGCTTTGCACGCTGCAGATCCGATGTGACGATGACATCGAAGTGCATCTTCTTGAGTTTTTCCGCGGCGTCTGCGGCTTGCTCTTTTCCTAGATCCGTTAGCAAGCGATCTTCCTGCCCCTGCATGATGCCGTCGCGGTTCCAGTCTGTCTGGCCGTGGCGTACAAGTGTCACTTCCACGCTCTGTCCTTTCACTTCTGCTCCCGGCCAAGCAACGGCGTCTACTGTTTCGCGGTGGAGATCCAACAGGGCTTCATGGTCGTGATCCCAGAAATAGCTCTCGGGACTTGCGTAGTCGGGGTAGGGCTGATGACTGAGTTTGACCGGATCCTCGCGCGTGAAGAACGCACGCATGTTTACGAGAGGATCCGCGTGCGTCACGATCACGACGTGCTCGGAGCGGTGACGGGGCAGGATTTCTCTGAGGAAGCCGCTGACGCGTTCTTGTACCGATACCCATTTCTCCATGCCGTCGAGATGGTAAATGCTCTCGGGGCGGCCTGACTCGATCTTGTGTGCGCGGCGGGCTTTTATAAACGAAAGATCGGTGAAATCGACGGTCTTGCCTTCATACTCGCCAAAGGAGACCTCCCGCAGGCGTTCGTCGACGATCACTCTGGCACCCGTTGCCTCGGCTACGGCCGCAGCCGTTTCTTGGGTGCGTGCGAGAGGGGAGCAGTAGATGACGGTAACGGGGTTTGCCGGGTTGCTGGTTTGTCGGTTTTCCAGGAACTCTGCTGCGGTCTTGGCTTGTTCTTTTCCACGTTTGGTGAGAGATGTTCCGGGGAGACTTCCCTGATAAATCGGGATGGTGTTGCCTTCACTTTCCGCATGACGCAACACCGTGACTTTCGTAAAGCGGATCATATTTTTCGCCATGAGTTCATCCTGCGATCCAATCACTTCAATATTTTCGCTGAGACGTGCCAAAGGCGCGTCTCTACGGATGCTGCCATTCGTGTTCTCAACACGCCAGATCGGTAGCGGCGTCCCCCAGTAGCGGTTTCGCGAGATGGCCCAGTCGCGGGCATTTTCGAGCCAGTTACCGAAACGTTTTGTGCGCACGTGGTCGGGCATCCAGCGTGTCTTTTCGTTGTTTGCGAGAAGCCTTTCTTTCAGTTGTTCTACGGCGACGAACCATGAGCTTGTGCTAAAGGGAAGGAGAGGCGTTTCGCATCGCCAACAGTGCGGGTAGCTGTGATTGATCGTGAATGCGCTGAATGCGCGGTCCGTTTTTTTGAGTACTTCGATAACCTTTTTATCCGTTGCCATGGGGTCTTCTCCCTCCGGCTTGGCATTCAGTCCGAAGAAATCGGTGACTGCGGGGATGAAATTTCCATCGATCGTGATGTGTGCGAGGACATCTACTTTCTCCGAGCGTGCCACTGCGGAGCTGTCCTCGCCCGTACACGACGTGAGGTGCACGATGCCGGTACCCTCCTCGTCACTGACGGCAACGGCATCATTCTCAATGACCTTGTACACGCGTTCTACGTAGGTCTCAGGCTTTTTCGTTCCTGCTGTCGACGGAAGAGCTGTATCTTCAAAGTAGGGGAACAGGGGAATGTAGTGCTTGCCTGTGAGTTCGTCTGCCTTGAGCGTCCGGACAATCGTGTGCTCCCGTTCACCGAATACTTTTGCGACGAGTTTTTCCGCGAGGATGTAGGTCTTTCCACCACTTTCTACTGCGGCGTAGGTGATGTGTGGTCCCACCGCGAGCCAGAAGTTTCCGGGGAGCGACCACGGTGTTGTTGTCCATGCGAGGAGAATGGTGTTTGGGTCATCTCTGAGCGGAAAAGTCATAATGACGGACATGTCTGTGCGGTCGCGGTAGCCCTGCGTCACTTCAAAGTTACTCAGCGGTGTCGCACACCTCGGACATATGTGCATGGGTTTGTGACCTTCATAGATCAGTTTCTTTTTAAAGAGTTGGGCGAAGACCCACCAGATCGACTCCATGAAATCGGGGTTCATGGTTTTGTAGTCCCAGTCCATATCCACGAAGCGTCCCATACGCTCGACGGTTGTGCGCCATTCTTTCGCATAGCGCTGAACCGACCCACGACAGTGCTCGTTGAACGTTGCGATGCCCATCTCCTCGATGTCTTTGCGGCTTTTTAAGTTCTGCTCCTTCTCGACGATATTCTCGATCGGGAGTCCATGACAGTCCCAGCCGAAGCGGCGCTCCACCGCGTGACCACGCATCGTCTGGTAGCGTGGGATCACATCTTTGATGGTGCCCGCAAGCAGGTGACCATAATGGGGAAGACCGGTTGCGAAGGGAGGGCCGTCATAAAAAGAATATCCTTGTGATTGGTTTTTGTGCCCTTGGCCTTTGTGCCCTTGTTCAAGGATGTCTCCATGCGTCTGCTTCCTCTGTTTCACGCTGCGCTTGAAAATATCCTCTTCTTTCCAGTACGTGAGGATGCCGTGCTCCAATGCCGGGAATGATTGCTTGGGGTCGACGGGATCGAACATGTGAACGGCATATTAGCCTATTACGAGGCCATTTCCATATAATTGCATTATTTGAATTTTAAGTTAAAATAAACTTATGGCTGGAGAGATTTCCTACCATCTGCAGCAACTGCAATCCATGGATGCAGCGTATGTATGTGGATTTGCACATGAGTGTTCCTATGAAGTGGAGCCTGAGCAGTGTCCTCCCGCAGTGCAGAATATTCGTCTGTGTTGCGCACATTCTGCAAGAAACATTCTCTATAATGCCATTATTGCACTCGAGGATGCAGGTCGTATCGACGGAGAGTGTGCGCAGAATTTCCGCAATCGGATTTGTGAACAATCCATCAATCTTGTTCGATTGGATATCACTGCCTCCAGCGAGTTCCGCATGCGGCTCGAGACACAGGATGGAAAGTCGCAACTTTTGGAATCAGATCATCCGATCGTTTTTGATCAACGATCCGTCCTTCATGCTTTGAGTGTTATTCGTAAAGAATTAATGCAACTATGTTTGTGATATCCAGAGCAACTATCCCCCAATCGTCACTTCTCCTGCGATATCTTTGCTGAAGAGTTTTGTAATGTCGTCTGTGCCCATACCCTGCCCCAGACCCCATTTCAGTTTCACAAAAGCCGCTTCGGGGGTCATGTCTCCGGTCGGAACCACACCGAGCTTGAGCGCACGCTGACCGACTTCGTACAGATACATTCTCGTTGTCCCATAGATACATTGTGTCGATACGAGAACGGGGATGCCTTTCTTCCGCGCACGCGTGATGCCGGGAAGCAGGCTCTTCTCCTGATTCGGAATTCCCCCCGGACCGAAAGATTCCAGAATGAGTCCGTCGATGCCGGCGTCGATGATGGCGTCGAGGATCTTGGGGTCCAGTCCAGGGACGACCTTGAGAGCAACGACATTGCCGCCAAATGTTGCTTGAAGATTCAGACTTCCTCCGTGTCTGCGTCGTATCCCTGGGTACGTGAGCTCCGGCTGAAGACGGATGGAGCCGAGCTCCGGAAATACCGGAGAGATGAAGGCGTTTCTTTCACTCTCACTGATTTTCATACTGCGGTTGCCGCGAAGAATGCTGTTGCCGAAGACGATGCACACCTCCGCAAAGTCCATCGTTGCGGTCATGCAGGCATGGACGATATTGCTGACGGCGTCGGAGCCAAGGAGATCCGGAGGGACTTGTGCGCCAGTGAGGACAACGGGTTTGCCGAGGTCTCCGAGAGCATAGGATAGGGCTGAAGCCGTATAGGCCATCGTGTCTGTGCCATGCAGAATGACAAAACCGTCATAGCGGTCGTACTCTTTGGCGATGGCCTCCGCGACCTCCGTCCAGTGATGCGGCTGGATATTCGTGCTATCGGTTATCACAACGGTTGTCGTTTTGATTTTGAATTCCTGCGTAAGCATCGGAGCATGCGCCAACACTTCCTCGACCTTGAGCTGAGGTTGCAGTGCGGATGTGCGTGAATCCTGTCGCATTCCCACGGTGCCGCCGCAGTAGAGTACGAGAAGGGAGGGTTTGGCTGTCGTCATGAGGTTTTAAGGGGAAATCCGGACGATGTGGTCGACCCCGGGGTCGCGGACAAGAAATTCGTAGGCAGTGCGCAGCGTCCCGACGCTGTCCGTATGAAACACGAGTGTAGCGGATGTGCGGTCGAATTCGGTAAGTTCCACAGGAGTATCGAGGATGGACTGGATCCGTGCAATGACCGAGAGAGGCTCACTTCCTTTGGTAAATGTCCATCGCAGTCCGAAGGCAAAGGGGTGACTCAGCAGATCGGTTCTCTGCACGTCGAGAGGGACGAGTTCCTTGGAAGGGTCACGCTTGGTTTCGGTTGCCGAGGTCGGGATGCGCACGATATCGATGACATCGGGACGGGTGTGCACGCCGATAGTTTTTCCCGTTCGAAGATCCTCCATATCTGTCTGGAGAATGAAGCGGATTTTCTGGCCGGGCTTCAGATGCGATCCCAGCGTGAAGCAGTGCGGATCGACGAGGAATATCTCTTCGGGCTTGCAGAGTTCCTCCAGAATATCGAAGGGATTGCGCAGTCCTGAGCCGACATCTTTCACTGCAGTCGTATCTTTTTCCATGCGGTGCTGCAGCGCACGGCGGACTTGCGTGGGCAGGAAGGGATCGATGGCGATTTCGAGGACTTTCGTAAGAATCCTATTGCCGTCCAGCTCTTGCCTGCGGGGAGGGTGGCTTTGCAGCATATGCAGCAAACGTTTCTGAGCATGCGAAGTTCGCAGGATCTGGAGATCTTCTGCTGAGCGCAGTCCCGATGCCTTCTGCGTCTGGAAAGTGATGACGTCGCCTGCATGTACGGCGCTTCTCAGTGTCGACGGGTTGCCATGCACCATCACCACGGGCGGGCCTTGACCTTCGTCGAGGTAG
>CAYYFD010000063.1:0-6825 GCA_964471125.1 uncultured Candidatus Peribacteria bacterium | reverse complement strand
CGGGGATGTTCGTGATGGGATCAAGGGTGACCGTTGCCGAGCGGAAGTGCTTGCCATCGAGCGATGTATCTTTCCAGCCCGTCGGTTCGAGAGAGAAGAAGATGGAGCGGACACTCAGAGCATCCTCCACTTTGCGGATATTGCCGCTGCGAAGCTCCTCCAAAATCGCCACTGCGCGTGATCCGTCAGCATCCGATGTGATGATCAGCTCGTCGTAGGCTGCCTGATCGCTTACAGCGCGCGGAGCACTATCCGTGCGGATGATGTGGTAACCGAACTGTGTTTCAACAGGCTCGCTGATGGCTCCGGGCTTCTGGCTGAAGGCCGCTTGTTCAAAGGCCGGGAGCATTGTGCCGCGGGAGATGGGATCGATGCGGCCACCGTTTGCTGCGGATTCTCCGTCAGAGGAGGTCTTGGCCAGCTGATCGAAACTGCCACCTGCGGTGATCGTCGTACGGATTTCCCGTGCGCGGGCAAGTGCTTCCTCCTTTGTACGCATCACGGATTCTTTGGCCTGCACTGCGCCTTTGTAGGCGACAAGGATATGGCTGACATTCACTTCTTCCTTTCCGGCCGCATAGGAACGCAGGAAGAGGATGCGGCTGGAGCCGTCATCCATCGTTACAGATTTCAGTTCGCCGGCCTTCATGCTTCGCAGCGCTCCAGTGATACGGGGGGCGGCTGCAGTTAGATCGGATTTCTCGTGCGTTTTGTACGTCGCATCCGTCTCTCTGGCCTGTAGAATACTGAACGCGGTGGGGGCTTCATTCACCGTGCGTCCTGTCTGTGTCTTCGGGCGCGTAAGTTCACTAAGGAAGATGCCGCTTACCTGCCGATCCATCGGATTGCCTTGTTCATCCTGCGACGGAACCGTGATCGTTCCCTCGCGTCGCAATACTCCTGATGTGGGAGTCCTCGACCAGAGATCGTCCAACCCCTTCGGAAGGGTATCTCTGAAGAAGGTCTGCTCTCCGAGCGAGAGGACGCCAAGTTTTGCATTCATGTCCTGCGCAAGTGCCACGAGAGTGATGCCGCTTTCCGAAAGCCGTCTCTGGGCCTCGCTTACGGACTTTTCCACTCCTTTGCGGTACTCCGCGGTTACTTCGGTGAATTCCTCTTTGAATTCCAACTTGATCGTCTTTCCCACGGTAGCGATGCACTGCTGGGTATCGACGACGCCGGGGCACTCGACAAGAAGATGCTTCTCATCACCGATCACCGACGGAGTGATCGTTGCTTCACTGACGCCAAGACTGTTGATGCGGCGCTCAAGAACCGTGCGAATGGCTTCGAGAACATTACGTTGCTGTTCATCGAGGGCAGCGATCTGGATCTCCAAACTGGCGATCGTTTCTACGGATGCCCCCTGTGCTTTCGCCTGATCGATCTGCTGCTGCAACCCAGTACGCTGATCGAGCATTTCCTGCTCCGAGATACGGAAATCCAGCTGTGTTCCTCCGGCAAGATCCAGACCAAAGTGAATGCTTGGGTGACCCAAAAGCGGGATGGAGCTGCGCATGCTTTGGGGCAATGCGATGATGGCAACAAGAAGGGCAATGATGCCGGTAGAGACCGGCCAGACGATGGAGCGATTTTTTGCCATGATTACGGAAGGGGAGTAAAGGTGACGTGGAGGCCCACATTGACATCATCCGCGAACACGCGGGCAAGATCGGCGGAGGGAATACCGGTGATAATGATGTCGTCTTTGAGCTCCGCCGTGTCCACCTGCAGCTTGGCGATGAGCTTTTGGCGGACGAAGAGTCCGATTTGCTTTCCCACGTTTTTCCTGAAGAGCGCAGCCATAAGCTCGCGCCCCTCTTTCGTAAACCGCAGGGTGATTCTGCCGCGGTTATCGGGCTCTTCTGTGGCGAAAACCCACTCTAGATGTTTCTCGGAGACTCCGGTGTCGATGAAGCCTCCATGCGCTTCTACTTCCAGTTGTGGGGTTTCCCCCGGCTTTACTGCGCGCATGATGCTGAGGGTGAACGGCTCGGTGAGATCTTCGCGAAGAAGATCTGCTGCAGCCTGTGTCTCTACCCTGAAGGAAAGCTCCGGACCGCCGGATGTCTGCGTGACATCGAGATTTCGCACCTCTTCGCCCATGCCCTGCAGCCTGCGTTCGACGATGCGGGTGACTGCGAGCGAAAGCTCGGTAAGACGTCCAGTATCCGTCGTATTGAAGCTGAGTTGGTAGCGCGCCTCCACTGCACCGCCACATGCAGCGAGGAGCACGCAGATGGACAGGCCGGCGAGAACAGTACGGCGCATACGGGGAGAGTGTAGACGAAAATGAAGAATTAGGAATGAAGAATGAAGAATTAGATTACTTCTTTGGGGATACCTGAGAGTGTTGTCAACTTCTCTGTACAAGCTTGGTGTTCTTTCGCAGCATTTTCCCCCGCAGATCTATGCCCCGTATTAGGCAGTTATCATCACAGATGCAGTCGCTGAGATCACAATCCTCGATGATACAGCCATCGAAAAGTACGACGTTTTCCAGTGTTGCATTGCGCACAGTACATCCCTTTCCCATGACGACACTGCCGCGCATAGAGCCTCCTTCGATGTGCGAACCTTCTGCAGTGACGACATTGTTTCCCACGATTGCCTTGGTGGCGGCGAGATAGGCATCAAAGGAGCCGATATCAAACCATGGTTCACGAAAGACGAATGCCTGCACGGGGACGCCACAGCGCAGCAATTCCTCGAAGATCCCGCCGACATTATCCGGATGATCCTTTGCGTATGCTGTAAGAATGGGAAGAGCTGATCGGGGGAGGATGGAGCACCCTGTGGAGACGAGGGTCGATTTCGGGTTATGGGGTTTTTCCTCAAAGGCGGACACGGATTTTCCGTCGATGTCCATGATGACCGTGCCGAATTGCTTCGCACGTTCAAGATCGCCGATATCATGTGCTGCGAGGAGAGGCGTGCCTTCGTGGTACGCGTCGATGAACGATGAGAGCGAGAAGCCGATGTAGTTATCTCCCGTGAGGAGAAGAATATCGTCATCGATTTTCGCATCGGCAATCCATTGGGCGACGGCACCGAGTGCACCGAGTTTGTGGTCGTCGGCGCGGGTATCTTCAATAAGAATTTTTAATGGCAAATTGCAAATTGCAGATTGAGATTGCCATTCATGAAATGCATTTGCGAAGACGGCATTTGTACTGACGGTGATGGGTATGCCCTTTGGAATTTTTTCGGTGAGATGTGTGAGGATCGGCTTGCCGGCTACCGGCAGCAGCGGCTTCGGGCGTGACTCCGTGAGCGGCCAGAGACGGGTAGCAAATCCGCCGGCGAGAATAAACGTTTGCATAATGTTTCTTATCGAGTAAACCACCCCAACCATCCCCCCTTCGGTCGTACGACCGTTACAGGGATTCCTTCGAGTGATTCGACCGTTTCATCGCGCTCTACGATGCCGAAAACGGAAGGGAGAACGATGTAGGTGATACCGCGGTTGCGGCAGGCGGAGAGCAAATTGAGCGACTGTTCCATGTCGCTGCATTGGATCAAGTGAGAAATCTTTTTCTGTACGAGTGTCTCTTCGAGCTTGTTCAGTTTTCCAAGGACAGGGACGCCGGCAATGTTTTTATCGCTTACGCCGCGGCCGTCGAGAATGGCAACGGGTTTCAGAGGATTATGCGATGCATTGAGCATGCCTATGAGTGCGCGTGATTCTCGCGTGACGCCGACGATAAGTGTGGGAAATGCCGGCGGATCACGGCGCAGGACCGAGCGAAGGATCCATTGAAAAACCACGTGCCATGCAAGAAGCCCTGCTGCACTGAAGATGAATGCATACGCAAGCAGTAGACGGCTGAAGAAGGAGGCGAAGAGGAAATAGTATCCAAGAGTGAAAAGCGCCGTTCCGACGAGGGCACTGTAAGCGATATACGCGGCGTTGCGCAGTGTTGCTTGAGAGCGTGCGAGGGCGAATGTCCGCGTTGTGCCGAGAACGGCGATGGTCACTGGTGCCGCAAGTGCCGCGCAGAGGATGTACTTTGCAAAGGGAAAGTCCGTTGAAAGGATCGGGCCGACACGCAGAAAATACGCAACGGCATAAGATGCTGCGAATACAACGAGGTCGGAGAGGAGCCAGAGGAGAAGGAGGATCTGGTGGCGTTTCACAAGGTCAGTGTATCGGTTCAATCCTTTAACGGACAGATGACGGGTCCTCTATTCTTTTTCTACGACCAAAGAATCAAGATCGATGCTCAGCGGAAGTCCGGTGGTATCATCGTGCCAGATCATAAGTTCAAGACTGTTGTTCACTCGCAACACATACATTGTTGCAGGAACAGGATTTTGCTCATTTTTTTCAGTGCTTCTGTATATTGAGAATACATTTTTCCCATAGGTTTTGTTCTCGGCAAATGTGTACTCAGGATTGTTCCACTCCCCTAAAAAATCCACATCATGATAACTGACGTAATCTTGGTACTCATATGTACTGCGTATATCTTCTTTTGCATCGAACTCGATACCACTGAATACTTCGGTTTTCTCACGATATTCTGGAGTTGATTCGCCGTAGGATGGCATTGTCGAAAGTAACACAGGTTTTGCGATAAAGTCGGACCTGTATCGTAGGCTAAATCCTGGGATTGCTCCCTTGGCAGCATCCTGGTTTTTATTTATTTCGAGAGAAGAAATAGTAAAAATACTGTCGTACGTATGAGGAGTAACAGCAGGTTTTTTTGTGAAGGTATACGTTCCTATCCCCGTCATCATGCAAACGACAATTACAACAGTGAAACCTACTTTCTTATTTGAAAAGAGACTCATGTTGATCACCTTAATGCTCCGTTGCTCATTTTGTCTAGCATGAGGCAATCCGCTTCCCTGCTCTCAGGTAAATACTCATTCTTTCTCCTTTTACGCTACCACGTATATGGCAACTTCGTGCTGTCCCATGGCACTTCCCCGCTCCATGTGTGTAGCCCCTGCGCGATGGTTCTGCCGTTTGGAAATACGTATGTTTCGAACCACCGGAGCTTTGCCGCAATCGAAGCATTGGAGCGGGCACGCTCAGTGAATGCAGCGCGCTGGAAGACATAGTAGGCGAGAGATTCGGAGAAATCTTCAAAGACGTCCCACGAGGCGTAGCCTGTCACAAAGTCCTCCGGTTTCATCCCTGCTTTCTGCACATTGCTGGCGGTCCACGAGATCTCGTAGAACTTGATACTTGGATCGTCGCTGTACATCATTTCTCCGCCGTCTTTGAATGCAGTTTCACCGGACGATACGTTTCCCTGAAAGCAGCCGAGATCCATCACGTGCCCGAATTCATGGACAAGCAGAGCGCGGAATTCCTCCTCCGGGAGCCCTCCTTTCACAATCATGTTTTCTTTGCCCGCAAGGCCACGCGGTGCATCGGGCTCGTAGCGGACGTAGAAACTCTTAAGAGCAGCGATGCACTGTGGAGGCATCAGGCGAAAGACTTCATCAGCGATGATCTTCTCGCGTTCTCGGATATCGGGTTGGTCGACGATGGGGAGGAGGGCAGTTGGGTTTGCGGAGGTTGCGGGGTTAGCGAGGTTTGCTGGGATCACTTGAGCGACCATCACATTACGTATGCTTCGTGGCCGAAGCGCTGTGCGCTTGACGGAGGCATAGAGCGGACGGGACGTCGGTTTTTTTGCGGTGGTGGTGGAGCTGATTTTCCCCTGCCAAAAGCTTCCGCCGCTTGCGACTGCGTGGTTTCTTGCTATGCTCGAAGGTGTCGCGTTCGGAGCTACACCAAGGAGTACGGAGCCGATAAGGATGATGAGGAGTTTTGCTCTCACGTGTGCGTAAATAAGGAGATACTTTATACAATAATATTATTTAAATGTCAAATATGACTGTATCTGATGATCAAAACAGTGAAGTAGCCCAAAATCCGGTTTTGCCTGCGGATTCAGGTCCTTCCGTATATCCCGGTCAGGTGCATACGGTGACCATCGAAAAGCTGACCTTTGGAGGTGATGGATTTGCCAGAATTGGCCAATGTGCTGTTTTTATACCTAGTACCATCCCCGGCCAGCAGGTGCAGATTGTCATCACTAAATTCCGCGGAAACAGTGCTGAGGCCAAGGTGCAGAAGATCATTCGCAAGGCGAAAGACGAGATCATGCCGCGGTGTCAGCACTTCCACGAGTGTGGGGGATGTCAGTGGCAGAATCTGCCTTATGAGCGTCAGATTGCCTATAAAGAAGAGATCGTCCGAGAGACGCTGCTGCATCTCACGCCGGTTGATGAAAGCGTGCGGGCGAATCTTCCGGGTCGCGTGCTCAAGATCATCCCGAGTCCGCAGGTGTATCACTACAGAAACAAACTGGAAATGTCCTTCGGATTTTCCGAGATGCGTACGGAGGAATCTGTCGGCAAGCGTATTTATTTCGATGAAGGTCCCACGATCGGCTTTCATCAGCCCGGTCAGTGGCAGACGGTCCTTCCCATTACCGAATGTCATCTCTACGACGAACAGATCGGCGCGCTTCTCAGTGACGTGCGCCGCTTTATGACGGAGACGCGATTGCCTGTCCATAACCCCAAGACGCACAAAGGACTTTTGCGCACACTGCTTCTGCGTCGCGGTGTGCATACCGGCGAATTCATGATTGCGTTTACCGTGAAGGGAAGGAAGAAAGAGCTCGAGCCGGTATTTCAGCATTTCATGCGGTTTGCAGGACGCTCGGGATTAGCTTCCCTGCTCGTGATCGAAAATCTCGGCCTCAATGACAAGCCCGAGCAGCCAAAGGTGCATTGCCTCGTCGGCAAGCCCACGATCACCGAGCGGCTCTTCGATCTTTCCTTTGAAATTTCTCCATTCTC
>CAYYFD010000062.1:0-6916 GCA_964471125.1 uncultured Candidatus Peribacteria bacterium | reverse complement strand
GCCCATAATAGCTTCCAGCAGCAGCAGTCCGTGTTCCGGAAGACAATCCCCCACACATACCAGAGGATCATTCATGATGAGCGGGCGAAACTCCGGTTCTGTTCCACCGAGCTTGGTTTGCAAGTGCAGGCGCATGCCGGCTTCCCCCTGCAGGATGATATCGAGCCGGTTTGGGGTAGCGCCTTTGCCGACCAGTTGCGGTTCCTGAAAAGCAATCGAGATGCGCGTTTCCTTCCGGCTCATACGCTTACCAGTGCGCAGAAAAAAGGGAACTCCTTCCCACCGTGACGATCGTGACATAAGTTTCAGTGCGACGTATGTCGAGGTGCGCGATGCTTTCGTGACACCTTTTTCCTGACGGTATCCACTATGGCGCTCCTCTTTAATAGTTCCCGCGGCATATTGTCCCTGCAGGACAAGCGCATCGAGTGAGGATGCGTGCGGGAGATAGAGTTGTTCCAGTGCATGAAGCCTACTGGAAGCAACGCCGTCCTCCTCCTGAAGGCGCATTGTTAGGAGATTGCAGATCTGCAGTAGGTGCGACTGCACCATATCTCTCAGAGTTCCCACAGCATCAAAATATCCTGCGCGACCTTCGAGCCCTGCCGATTCCATGGCCGTCACTTCCACATGATGGATGAGGCTATGCTTGAGAATGCGCTCAAGGATCGGGTTTGCGTAGCGCAGGTAGTAGATATTGCGCACCGCTTCCTTTCCAAGGTAATGATCAAGTAGATAGATTTCCTTCTCCTGGAAATATTGCAAAAGTGCACTGCGCATTTTTTCGAAACTCTCGAGGTCTGATCCTACCGGTTTCTCGATGATGCACCGGAAATCATTTTCTTCCGTATGTTGATGCACGCCCCCCTTGGAGAGATTTTCCAGTACATCATGAAAGACGCTCGGCGGTATGGAGAAGTATGCGAGGCGTACGGGCTTTTTCCACTTTGCCTCAAGGGTATCCAGACGCTTGCTCAGCGTACGGAAATCCCTGAGTTCATCATATTGTCCCTGCTGATAATACACATGTTCGAGGAGGGACTTCAGTGCCCATTCTGTAACTTCAGGCATATCTTCACGGACGGCATCTTCAACAAGTTTGCGAAATTGTTTTTCGTCCATGGCTGATCGTGCGTACCCGATGATTGCGTAGTCTTTGGGTAGACGCTTTTTCAGGGCAAGGACATACAGCGCCGGATAGAGCTTGATACGCGCGAGATGGCCGGATGCTCCGAAGATGATGAGCGAAAATGGGCGGGAGGCGCTGAGCATGACTGAGATTTTGATTGTAGAAGAACTCTGCTGCAACGGAAATGCAGTTTGAACAAAGCTCCCCTTCTTGCTACGGTGACGCGCGATGCAGGATCTTATCGACCACGCGCGCATCGCACTGTGGAGTCTTCAGGTGCGCTGCGGACGGATTCCGTCCGGCGGCCCGCCGGATTTTGTAGCAGTGCTCCTAAGTTTTAAGAGACCGCAAAATATGGAGAAAATCTGCAGGGCGCTTCTCAAAACACCATCTATCCGAAAAATCATTCTCAGTAACAACAATCCATCTATCCGGATCCGGGATTGGGTACGTCTTATAGATCCTCGGATTGTCTTTATTGATCAACCCAAGGCTACGGCATGCCCCATACGTTTTCTTTTAGCGAAACAAGACGGTGGAGAGCAATTCTTTTTTATGGATGATGATCTGTTTCTTCTTCCGCAGCAGATCGAGCACCTCTGCCGATATTTCCGTGCCGATCCGTCCGTTCCTCTCGGTATTCAGGGGCAGATCTATCACCAACAAGAAGGCACTATAGAGTATGCCGTGTATGGCAATCGCAGGGTTGACGGACTGAATCGTGTCTATCTTTGCACCAAAGCACACATCACCGAATTTTTCCGTATCACGAACCTCATCAACCTCTCTGTAGGTTCCTCCGCGTGGGAAAAGAACCACTGGGACGATATGGTTCTCAGCCGCTGCGGAAAAAGTCGTCCAAACATTATCATGCCGGGTGTATATCCCAATTGTCCGACGAGTGCCAAGCCCGACATAGCCGTATGGACAGGTAGGGATTTTTTCCCCGATCGCATCACGCTCCAGCATCAGTTGGATGTCTGCGCGCCCTTCACCGCGTGATGCACCTCTATACTGCTGATCAGACTTGGGGCGGTTTTGCGAAGAATGACTTGGTACCCCTTAGAGAGGATGACGTATTCCCCCGCAAAAACCGATAGGAATGCGTCGATAGCCATCTTTGGATGACGCAGTGGTTCGTCGGGAAAACACACCCATTCATAATCATCGAGAATCAGGATGCCGCCTTGCTTGAGAAGACTCCAGGATAACACCGTATCCATGAGGACGTTTCTCGCTACGTGTGACCCGTCGATGTACACGCCGTCGTAGCGGGAGACGGGGAGCATGCGAAGCATTTCCTCGGACTGCCCCTTCAGAGCATGCACTTTCTCTTCTGCGCCTATGGCGCGAATATTCCACTGAAAGTTCTCTGCAATGGGAATAGAGACAGGAAGGGGTCCAGGGAAATCACGGACAATATCGAAATGCTCCTTCCCAAGTTCGAAGAGATCGATGCAGGTGATCGTACAACTTGGATGTGTGAGGATGTTCTGCAGTAGCCAGCAGGTGCTCCTTCCTTCCAGACATCCGACTTCTATAAAGTGCAGATCAGGTTTACCGGCAAGCTGGCTGAGATGTGTTTGCCAGTGAGGAATATTTGCCGAAAACCAGTCTGCCGTGAAGCGCAGTTCCATAGGTTGCTATGGTAGTTGAGGATTTCCAAGAAACACATATCCAGGATTGTCTGGTGCAATGCGGCTCCAGGGTAGATCTGCAAATCCACGAGAGAGTAGTGCGTGGTATTTTTGCATCCGCAGACCCTTCCATGAAATGTAGTGCGTTCCCTGAGAGGCTCCAGGTGCGCGTATAAGGAAGAGGATCGCTGATCCACTACTATCAGCACCATCAATCGTCTCATCTGCAGGTGATGGCTGAGCCCCTCCAAGATCGAGTATCCACAATTGTTCAAAGTCTTCGAGGAGCATTTCACGGAGTGTGGCATACCTCCCTTCGTGCAGAATGCATCGTGGGACGACAATTCCTCCAGCGCTGATTTCGGCACAGCGCAGAGCTGCGTGTATGCGTGCGATGGATTGCAGGACGGGAGAGTGTTCGATATCGAGGTCAGTGCCTGCAGATCGCAACTTCCGTACATAGGCATTGAGCAGAGACTCAATTTCTTTGTGAGGAAGAAAAGCATTACTACCCGCAACGATACCCGTGGCGATGAGTGGGATGCCCTGGACCATTGTATTGCAGGACGTAAGAAGCTCTTCATCATGCTGCATAGGCATCTGCATGCTTGCCAATGTTGTTGCCATACGTACAGAGGCCACGCCGAGCAGTTCGGTAGAGTGATCCTGCAGGCAGAACCGAGCGAGGAGATTTTTTCGCAGATTTTCCGGATTGACGCCCTGCTCCAGTGATACACGCGCGCTGCGCCGCAGTAATTCACAGGCAATTTCGCCTCGTGCACATACGGGGTCCATGATGTGAACACGTGCATTGCCGAGTCCGTTTTCTATTCCCGCTTCATGCTGGAGCAGGTGATCCAATGACTGTGCGATGCATGCAGCGAGGGGAAGAGGTATAGATGCGCGGTCACGTAGCGTCATATGTTGCAGGAGTGCCAGCAGTACATCGTCCGATGCCATGTTGGTGCGGCACGCATGTCTGAGTGCGGCAATATCCATGGTAGAGAGAGCAAGAACAATCTCCTGTAAGGCCCGCTCAAGCCGATGTGGCAATTTGTCTGCTGAAAGCAGTCTGACAATCCACTGCCACGGAGATGGAAGTGCGGGGAGGTGGGCCGCCAATTGCTGTCTCCGGCTGAGCGCACTTCCTGTGAGCTTTCCATCCATATGCACAGCACCCGAAATCATTGAGCTGAGGCATGCAAGAGCGTTCGCATGGTCATTTTCCGGCGTAGGAAAAATATCCCTTTGCTCTCCAAGAGCTTTTGCTAGGTTCTCGGTATAGCCTCGGAGTGTCTGGGATGTTTCCTCCAGAATATCATCGGTTTTTGCTGTCGGTATTTTCTCCCCAACGATTTCGGCACACGCCAGTCCTGCATCAAATACAGCAGCAATTGCCGATGCCGGACGGATAGCGTAGAGCGGTCGCATGGCAGCCGTGGTGATGGGATCACGGATGAATGTCGGCAGAGAGGATCCATCTGCGGTCGCATAGCGCAGAGCGATGTTGCGGAGCTCTCCAAGGCTCAGCGGTCGGCCATCCATACAGCGCTCAAGCAACCCCTTCCAGTGATAACAGCGTTCCGGTTCGCGGTTTGGGGTTGCTACAACAGCAATCCATCCTGCAAGATTTTTTGCACAGAGTTGCTCAGAGCTTCTGACAGGAAAGTGCGCAAGGCAGAGCTCTGCACTGACGAGTGTTGCAAATGCACTCCCGGATTGCTGATCCACAATGATGTGTGATCCTGTGGGAATCTTCCATTGTGCTGCGCCGAGTGCGGCAACAGGAATCAGGATTTTACGGAATGCTGGCATTTCTACTGTCCGCCTGTGAATAATACGCCGTACCGGACACGATTCGGTGATGTCATCATCTGGTGTGGGCACGTATGTTTTCCACGGCAGAAGAATAATACGATTCTGCACCAATCCTTTCAGGCATGAGCCGATGTCACGTCCTTCACTGGAAATAAGAAATTCATCCGCATCCAGTGGAAGGATCCAGTCCGCGGTTTTCTCTCTGAAAATTCTTTGTGCGATTTCTGTCATTCTCTCCCCTTGTAGGTGTGCTGCATCGTCGGATGTCTGCATGGTCACTGGCAATCCTTCTTGCCGGAGTTTTTCCAAAATCTCCTCCGTGTTATCGATGCACCGGTGCAGGATGAAATGCATGCGTGCCCCCAGTGCGCAGTGATGCCGCACAAATGTTTCGATGATGTCCGCTTCATTGCGGACGACGGAGATGGTGACGAGACGTGTGCTCATAGGGAGGGGGGAAACCGTACCGCAAATGCAGGGATTTTGCACGGCTGGGGCTCGTCAGAAAAAAGAATAGTGTTGTAGTATCTATACTGGTTTTATGGCTTCGTAGAGGCACAGAAATTGATATCTTGAAGTAGCCTTGGATTAGGGTATCGTTGTGCTTAATGCAGCAAACATTAGCCGATCGTCTGGAAGGTCACGAAAGAGGGCATGAACTCGTTATTCGCCCTGACGAAATTGTGCTGGGATCGCATGGCCGACAGGTCATCAAGCAATTATTGCATCCAGAACAACATGCTCAGGATGAGCTTAGTCCCACGAGGCTTATCCAGCATTTCTGTCGCGAAGCACAGCCAGGGCAAAAGGACGGGAAGCCGGTTGCATGTCCGGAGTTATCGGTTAGTCTTGGGCCTCAAAGAGTGTTGGTTTTACAGCATGCATGCAGAGATTGCGCTCTGAAATTTGCGTGCAATATGGAGAGGTCGACGTAGAAAAGTGTCGCAGGTTCTTGCAAAGAAGCAGATTCATATTTAGTGTGTGGACACATCACCGTTTGCTATCCAGAGTGGCGGAAAGGGAACTGGCCCGTTTGATCCGCCCCCCAACCCCCGACGATTCGGGACGGTGGGACCTCCAGCCCCTACGGGGGAAGATAGGTCGCAGTCGCGCTTCCCTCCAAGGAAGCGATTTTTGTACATCGTATCCTATTCATCCCTTATTTCCCTTCAATCACTCTCCCATGTCCTCCTTCTTCACTTCGGAATCCGTAACTGAAGGTCACCCCGATAAGCTCTGTGACCAGATCTCCGACGCAGTACTTGATTATGCTCTTAGCAAAGATCCACGTTCACACGTTGCGTGCGAGTGTCTTGCGACAACTGGTCTTGTGGTCATCGCTGGAGAGATCACAACCAGTACCTATATCCCTATGGCACAGGTCGCGAGAAATGTGATTAGGGAAATCGGTTACGACGATGGCATCTTCGGTTTCGATCACAAGGCATGTGCAGTGATGGTCTGTGTGGGTGAGCAGAGCGCGGATATCGCGCTTGGGGTTGATGAATCGACGAACCAGGATAAGGAACAGGGTGCGGGGGATCAGGGCATGATGTTTGGCTTTGCGTGTGATGAAACACCGGAACTGATGCCGCTTCCCATCAGTCTGGCGCATGGTCTTACAAAAAAACTTGCGGAGGTTCGCAAGAAAAACGGACTCAAGTATCTTCGACCGGACGGCAAAAGTCAGGTGACGGTGCAATACAGTGACGACGGCAAGCCCGAGCGAGTGGAGTGTGTCGTCATTTCCACGCAGCACGCTGAGGATGTCTCTCACGAGCAGATCTGCCGCGACATCCGTTCCCATGTTATTGAGCCGGTATGCGGTGCATATATCGATGCGAAGACGAAGTTCCACATCAACCCGACGGGTCGCTTCGTCATCGGCGGCCCCCCTGGGGACTGTGGACTCACGGGCAGGAAGATTATCGTCGATACCTACGGCGGTTACGGTCGCCACGGTGGCGGTGCGTTCTCAGGAAAAGATCCAAGCAAGGTTGATCGCTCTGCTGCCTACGCAGCTCGCTGGGTTGCCAAGCACATTGTGAAAGCTGGCCTTGCAGCCAAGTGTGAGGTGCAGATTGCCTATGCCATCGGTATCGCGGCTCCGGTTTCCGTGCGCGTCGATACGTTTGGGACAGGGAAACATCCAGATCGCAGCATCGAGGTGGCTGTTGGAAAAGTCTTTGATCTCCGCCCGTCTGCCATCATTCACGATCTGGACTTGCTCAGACCTCAGTACCGCGCACTCGCTTCCTACGGCCACTTCGGTCGTGAAGATCTCGGGGTTGCATGGGAGAAGACGCCAAGGGTGGACGCTCTTCTTGCGGCA
>CAYYFD010000061.1:0-6928 GCA_964471125.1 uncultured Candidatus Peribacteria bacterium | reverse complement strand
CAGTGTCGATTACCCCCCGATTGTATATCCGTCCATATCAAAACGACCTCTGCACAAAATCCTGCAACGCCCACGTCATCCCTTTGAGCGCGGCATCTTTCGGCATCTGGTGATACGAAGAGACCACACCAAATTCCATCTTCTTCCCCTCTTCATCTGCCCCCTTCTTCCATCCGAAGATGATAAAGCCGGGGACGCCGAGACTGCGGAGAAATTCTTCACACTTCTTTTGTACGTCGGGGTTGTCCATAGAGAAAAGAGGGAATGATAGGAACAGTATAAGAGAAAAAAGCGGAGAGGACAGGGAAGAGAGTACAATCGTCCTGTGCCGAAGACCTTCTCTTCTCTTTTCTCTCTTCTCTTTTCTCTTCTTGTTGGCTGGTTGCCGACCGTTGCGCATGCCACAGCATTCAGTGACATCCCCGACAGTCACCCCCTCGCTCCCGCCATCCTCGAAGGTCTCAAGGGAAGTTATGTACGGCTGAATACGGAAAGAGTGTTTGAGCCGGAGTTTGCCATCTCCCGAGCGGAATTTGCCCATATGCTCGGGCGTGCGGCGCTTGATTCTGCCGAGATCCGCGACTGCACAAAGAAAACAACAGAATATGCCGGAGAGTCGTGGAAGTTCTCCGACGCGAACTACAGCGACTACTACGGTGACATGCTCTGCGCTTTGCAGAAAAAAGATATTTTTGGAGGATTCGCCGACGGAACGTTTCTACCGGACGAAGGCGTGACCTTCGCAGAAGCTGCACGCAGTCTCACGCTTGCCTTCGGACTTTCGCGCGTGGCTATCCCCGTACTGGAGCCCGACGACTGGAAGATGCTTCTGCCCTACGCCACTCCCCTGAGCGCCATAAAAGTAATCCCCGTCTCCGTGCGCGGGCCGCAGTACCCCGTGCTGCGCGGCGAAGTCCTCACCATGATCCACCGGTTACGCCACCGGTCAAAGACCGCACAGCTGCGCGTAACGGAATATCAGCTTGCATCGCATCTCACCGATACGGAGAAATGGAAACCATTGGAGAAATTCGGGATGGCACTGCCTCTGCGCGGCAGCTGGCCCGCTGCACACATCGTCGATCGTGGAGCCGTAGACAGCCTGTTTCCCCGATCACCGTCCATCAAGCACGTCACTGTCGGCAGGGAACAAGAGTGCATGGGCTTCGGCAGCTGCATCGAACGGGATTTCACGCTCGATCTCTACGCTCCAGATACAGCAAAAAAAATGATGGAAAAGTTTCGCAATACATCCACGCTTAAGACACTCGAAACATGGAGTACCGGCGGCGTGAGCTACCGTCGCTACCGCGAACGCGGCATAGGCTGCGAAAGCGAAGGCATGCTCGCCATAGGACCGCGCTACGTGTACAGACTTCTCTACGAATGTGCAGACAAGAAGAGTGCGATCTACAGCGACTGGATGCGGATCCTGCGCACATGGACAGTGTTTACCAAGAGTGATGAACGCTCGCGGAGATAATCTCGACTGTTTGGAAAGTGAACAGAAAAATCAAAGCGTTTTGCATAGAGTCACCCTTGGCTTTTTGGAGAATATTTACTGTTGTAAAAAATAAGAACAGTGCAAAAAATATCTACATTTATATGTTGACGAAGGAAGGCGAGGATCGTACAACGATGCCATGCTTCAGAGCATAAAAGATTGGGCATCCGAAACAACGCAAAGCACCATGCAACGTCTCAACGGCAAGGGGCGCATTCCCGTTCCTCGGACATGGGGTGATTTGAAAGAGGTACTGGATCAGGCAGTAAATGCACCAGCACTGTTTGTTGATCTTGAATCTGCGAAGGGCTTGCAACATTACCAAGAAGCAAGAGCACTGATCAGCACGCTCACCCAGAAAATATGGAAGAACCCTTCGGATGAGGAGGACATTGATCCCCTAACCCGAGAACAGGCTCTGGAACTCCTCGAAAGACTGGAAATGCTCGGCTACTGTACAAAGGAATATATACTGGGGAAAATAGGTAAACGGATGCGAAAATCCATTGCTGATCTACTACCAGAGCAATTTGTTGAGGCCGAAAGGGAGGCCGCGCAGACGCCCAGCATGCAGTTGTCAGAAACATAGAAAAATGCTATAATAATACAAATGTCCAAAAACAGAATCCAGCACTCCGGAAACGGTCCGGTCATGGCCATCTCGATTGCGGTATGTGCACTTGTCGTGGGACTCGGGTGGATGTTCTGGATGCGCGGACAATCGATCCTCAGAAGTGATCTCCGTGACCGGCTGCGGTCTACGGCATCCATCGCAAGCAATCTGATCGATGCAAAAGATATACAGATGATCCACTCGGCAAACGAGATGGACACGCCAGCATTCCGGCGTTTGGTAGATGCACTCCAGTCGATCCGGCATGGAGACAGTCATGTCCGCTATGCCTACATCATGCGAAAGACAGACGATCCTCTTATCCTCGAGTTCGTCGCGGATGCAGATGCACTCGGGACGATGGAAGATCTGGACGTCAATCACAATGGGATCGTGGAGAGTGATGAAGAAGGATCACACCCCGGTGAACGCTACGAAATCACGGATATGCCGAAGCTTCAGGGAGAAGCATTTGAATATGCAACGGTGGATACCGCATTTACCAAAGATCAGTGGGGCATTCTCATTTCCGGCTACGCCCCCATCCGCGACGCCAAGGGAACGACCGTCGCCGTACTCGGCATCGATATGGTTGCCAATGACTTTATCACTCTCTCACAGCGCATCTTCTCGCCATTTGCCCTTCTCGCTGTAGTGCTTGCGGGCCTCTTTATCGCCGGACTCATGCAATGGGACGCTGTAGCACGCAAAGAAGCAGTCAATGCCATGATCAACAAAGAGCGCTCCGGACTACTACAGCTGGCCCTCCACCGCCTAGGTACCCCTTTGACCATCTTCAAGTGGTCTCTGGAGATTCTTGCCGACTGTGCTGGTGGAAAATCCTGCCCCATCGAAGATATCGATACCCACATCCGCCTGATGCGCACCGGCATCACCAGCATGGACGACGTCTTGCATCAGCTTCTGGAAGTGGAGCAGGTGGAAGGGGGTGGCGTACGCAATAACCCGCGTCCGACACCTGTACGCGCAGCAGTTGCCTCTGTCATCGAGGATCTGCAAAACACGTGGGAACCAAAGGGACAGGGCATCCTCACTGATCGCTCGTGCGATACAACCGTCAATATCGATCCAAATATCCTCAAAGGCGTGCTACGCGAGATCGTCCAGAATGCCTGCACATTCTCTCCAAACGATGCAAGCATCCGCGTCTCCGCACTCTGCAAACGAGGGGAGATCGCGATCAGTGTCACAGATACCGGCTGTGGAGTTCCTCCTACCGAACATCACCGCATCTTCCAGAAATTCGCCAGAGGCAGCAACGCGCATCTCTACCATCCCAACGGCACCGGTCTCGGGCTTTATATCGCACGACAGGTCGTGGAGCACGCAGGTGGAAAGATCTGGATGGAGAGCGAGGAGGGAAAAGGTACGACAGTGACTTTCACGCTGCCGACAGCCTAAAATTTTTGTGTCGAATCTTGCATATGCATATTGACGAGCTCTGGATGAGAGCCTGAAAATGCTTCTCGTATGCCACTCGTCCCTTTAGCAGAACCTAAAACTCCTGACGCCTTGTGGCAGGAAATGGTCGATATTCTGATAGAGCAACAAGATCTTCGTACACAACGCATTTGCGATGCATTTCGGAAATGGGCGAGGCACCTTTTTATCCATCCGACGGGCGAAACATTTCAGCGTATGACTGCAGGATCCAATCGCGCATTCGGAATCGGATTTGGCCAGACCATGTCACAACCGACGATGGTTGCACAGACAACAGAATGGCTTATGCCAAAGCCTGGCGAATCCGCACTCGACGTAGGGCTTGGCTCCGGCTGGCAGGCTGCCCTACTGCAGGAACTCGTGGGAGAGCATGGAAATGTAGCAGCTATCGAGCGTATCGATGGTCTGGTGACGCGAGCACGGGAGCGCTTTGAACGCCTGGGGCTCCAGAAGATCCAGATCATCCACGGAGACGGCATGAATCCCGATGATGTGCCCGCAGGACCGTTCGATATGATTACTTGTGCCGCAGGCAGCGCCGCTGCACCGGAATTCTGGAAGCATCGGCTCTCCGAAGGCGGAAGGTTGATCTATCCGAAGGAGACAGCAAAGATTGAAAGTGGAATAACGATGTACAGTGATGGAACATCTGAGCCAGCTCCCGATGGCTGGGAAGACGGCCCATTGCATTCTCTGTGCAAAACAACGCGCAATGGTGAGGAATTGTTGGAAGAGTTCGCCCCAGGATTCTGCCGGTATGTTCCGCTACTTCCTCGGACCAGTAACGCTACGGCTGAAACTGCACTGGAATCGTGACCTGCGCCGCATTCTCCGGAAGTCCAGAAGGATTGTCTTTTTCGAGTACGAGGAATCCATTGGACGCGGTCGTCGTGAATTCCACAATCGCTGTAAAGGGAACGAAATCCGTCGTCATCCACTCCCCTTCCGCCTGCGCGATACCAATGCCGACTTGGTTTCCCTGATCATCAAGAACCTTCACCGGAAAGCTTGCTTCAAAGTACCACGTTCCGCGGGCTTCTCCAGTAACCGTAAGCGGACTTGTGATGACGGCATTGGGCTGTGGTTCAGAGACGCGGACATGAGAGGATTGCCCCATGGCGTTACTCACCGCTGAGCGCAACTCTTCATCTGATGGACTGTGGATGATGGTCACATGCACTTTGGAGTCTCCTTCGCTTACGGTGTAGGTGTAATCATATTCAAGAGGTACATCGAGCGACTTCCCTCCATCGGTTGGAACAAGACCGATAAAAACACCGTTGCCGCCATAGCTTCCCGCACCGGGACGGCCAATTGTTTTTAACATAAAACCTGGCGTTTCCAGAGGAAGTCTCGAAACGCGTTCAGCCAAATCCATGTTGACCAGTCGTAAAGCTTCCGACTCATGCATCTCATTCAGTTGCGTCGCATTACCACAGCCAATAAGCAGGAATGGGAGAACGAGAAGAGGTGCAAGAAAGTGATGAAAGCGCATGAAGGAGGAGAATGAAATACAAAAGAATCTTATAGCAAAAGATAGGGGAAAGGGATGGAACTGTCGCAGAAATCTTTGTTTACAATTAAGTTTACAATTAAAAAACTTTGTTTACAATTATGTGTACAATTACATACACTTACGATACAATAGGTCTATGGATATACGGAGCAAGATTCTTTCCTTGGCTCGTAAAAAAAACAATTTCCTTTCAGGGGATGTTGCAGAAAATCTGGATGTCAGCAGGCAATACGCACAGAGAATACTCAAGCAACTGACAGAAGAGGGGCTGCTTGTAAAATCAGGATCCACGCGCGGTGCATGGTATGCATTGCCTGAGTTCGCAGGTCAGATACAGTGGAAATACGATAAAAGATTTCGAAATAAGGATCTTGCCGAGCATGCTGTCCTCGAAGATGTGGAACAGAGATCTCCGTTCCGCCAGTCCCTTGCAGAACATTTGAGAAGCATATTCGATTATGCCTTTTCCGAAATGCTGAACAATGCCATCGAACACTCCACTTCGAAGAATATCCACGTGGCAGTGGAAAAGCGCGATGGGAATCTCGTATTTATGGTGAACGATTTTGGCATCGGAGTATTTCGGAATATCATGCGGAAACGAAAACTCCAATCCGCATTAGAAGCGATCCAGGATCTTCTCAAGGGTAAAACCACTACCGCTCCGATGGCACACTCCGGTGAAGGCATTTTCTTCACCTCGAAAGTTGCGGACATATTTTCCCTCGAAAGTTTTGGGAAAAAATTGACGATCAACAATCTCATAAGCGATATCTTCATTGAAGACGTAAAACCCTCCAAGAAGGGAACAAAAGTGTTCTTTCAGATCGCCAGTAATTCAAAAAAACATCTCAATAAGATCTTCAGACAATACCAAACTGATCCAACCGAATATGCGTTTGATAAAACGGAAATCCAGATCAAGCTCTACACACTTGGCACGGTGCACGTCTCACGCTCGCAGGCACGAAGAGTATTGTCGGGACTAGAAAAATTCAAATCCATCGTTTTTGACTTTGAGAATGTTCCGACCATTGGCCAGGCCTTTGCAGATGAAATCTTCCGAGTGTTTAAAAACAATCATCCGGACATTCAGCTGACCCCCGTGCACATGAACGAAACGGTGCGTTTCTGGGTGAAAAGAGTGGGGAAATAGACGAGCAGTGGTATTGCCGTTCCCCTTCCATCGGCTACACTACTATTTCCGCTCTCTCACATCGAAGTTCGACTCGTTAGCACCAGTATCGAAGTTTCATTGATGAGGCACCAATCTCATAAGTGCGCGAAGGCAGGGTCTCCCTGCCTGGAGCGCCACTTTGCCGGAAGGAGAGCCCGTGAGAGGAAACCCGGAGGGTTTCCTTTCACGAAATTGTGGGGATGACAGGCTTCGACAGCGTGATCAACGAAGTGCGACTTCCCCGGTCCGGGATCGCAGGAGTTTCCGTCACCCACTTCTGCAAAACTATCTGCAAACTACAAGCAGAAATTCGCCAGCCTTAAGTCGCGCTTCACTGCGCGCCCGGCATTCGCTCACGCGTTTGCCTTGGCTGCTGCGTAAGTTCGCCTTTGCGCGGACACGTCTCCCCATGATCCTCGCTAACGGGATGAGGCGTCACTAGCGGGGTGGGATCATCGCCTGATGCGACGATGACCGACGTATAGCATCACCCTTTGCCGTCTTTCCTTGGTTCTTCCCTACGGCGGCAAAGTAACGGAAGAACCATGACCGTACGGGTATCCGCTTCGCACGTTGGACCCGGGTTCAATTCCCGGCATCTCCACCATCAATTATCTAAAGAACGACTTTTTGGCTTGCAGAAGACAAGAAAGT
>CAYYFD010000060.1:0-6998 GCA_964471125.1 uncultured Candidatus Peribacteria bacterium | reverse complement strand
GGTTCCAATACGCAGTATCTTTGAATGTGCCGCGTGCACGCTCCTCCAGATCCCCTCCGCCTCCACCCTTGGATCCCGGCTTGAAGCGCTCAAGGAGATACAGCAAGTTTATGGCAGTGCGCACGCCAAGCCCCCGTTCGCTGTAGAAGGTAGCGAGGAGATTTGGCAGCTGGTACCCCGTGAGTGCAAGGACACTCATGTCTACGGCGGAGAGTGATACCTCGGCGGAGACAGCCTTTCCGGTGTGATCTTCCGTGGCGACGGTGACGGAGACGGTTTCCCCCGGAAGGTAGCGGCGCTTGTCGGGTTCGATGCCGACTGTAAGTCCCTTGGACTGGTTTTCCACTTTGAGTTTGGCATAGCCGATGCGGAAAGCGGGTGCACCCGTATCGAGACCATTTTCGTTAAATGTTTCTCCGATGCGTGGCTTCACGACGACGACGGAGACGTAGGCATTGGGAATGAGATCTTCCGTAATGGGAATATCGATTGCTTGCGCAGAGCTCTTTACGGTGATCACTGTTCTCTTGATGATGCCTTCACGCTCGATCGTGACGAGTGCGGAAACATTGTCTCCTTGGAAAGGGGACTGGATGAGAATCTTTGCGGTATCACCTACTTTGTACTCCGGCTTGTCCGCGAGCACCGTCATGCGGTTGCTGTTGGTACGGGGCCAGTTCACATAGGTCGAAGACCATGCATAGACGGAGGTATCGGCCTGCGCTTCGCGGCCGGACTGGTCACGAACCACTGCAAGAATGCGGAACTGTCCCCCTGAAGGAATTTGTACTTTTGCCGTCGTCTTGCCATCACCTTCTGTTGTTGCAGTGAGCGAGGAAACCTTTTCATCTTTCGGCGTGTTGTCGTAGTAGTACTGACCGTCCACACCTTTCTTTCTTGTCGTATTCCACGTCCGCTTGAACACGGTGACGTCGATCCGCTGTCCTCCGACCGGCGTACCATCGGGCCGTACTGTTACAAGCCCAATGGGAGCCTCTTGCCCGGGTTCGATCGCATATTCTTCGGGACGAATACCAACATAGATTCCTGCTTTGTGGATTGGAACCGAGGCGCGGGTGCTCACCACCTGATTGCTCTTGTCTGTCACGTCGACATCGAGGCTGAGTACCTGACTCAGTACTTTGTCTTCCATCGGGAGAGGCACATCCACGGTAAATGTTCCGTCCGGTTGCAGTTTGCCATCACCACTGCTGATGATCCCAGATTCACGTTCGCAGTTATACCAGCACCAGTTGTCCTCCAGACTGAAGCTGTACCACCCGTCCGTAAAGCGATTGAAGAAGTAGTCCGTGGATATCGCCCGCCAGCTCACCGAAGCCTCTCCCATCGGCATGCCGAAGTAATACGCGCCGAGGATCTTTGCGTGGGCGGTGTCTCCTGCGTAGTAATCCTCTTTGTCGAACGTGACATCGACGCGATACTCGGGTTTCCGGTATGCGAGAATCTGGAATGTCGTCGATCCGTAGTTATTTACGACGTCCATGCTGTCTTCGAGTTCCACGTTCATCCAGTACGTACCAAGCGATGTCTGTAGATCGGTCGGCAGTTTTCCGGAGAAACTTCCATAGGCATTGATCGGAAGAGATTCGCTGAAGACGGTATTGCCGCTTGCATCATCGATGCGCACGAGCGCGCGCCTCGAGGATTTGGGAGGAAGGAGCACGCCGTGGTTGTCCTTGAGCCGGAGAATTCCCTTGAACTGGACCGTGTCGCCCGCGCGGTAGATCGGCCGGTCCGTATAGAGCTCGCTCATGAGCCACATGCCCTCACGCTTCGGTGTCCATTCTTCATTCATGCCAAATTCATATGCACCCATGCCGCTTGTCCATGAGCTTCCGACGAAGGCGAAATCGGTTGCGGTTTGCGCGCTGACCCAGATCTCCGGCGTCCATGTATTGCCGTCGATGGCGAAATCCTCAGCATTGATGCTTGTTTCGAAGAAACCTTCTGCATCAGTTTTTCCGCTGACTTTACTCTTGCCCTGCAGATCGTGGAGTGCGACTTGCGCGCCTGTCACCGGTGCTCCGGTTTCCATATCCGTCGCCCATACCAGTGCCTGATGCCCGCTGTACTTCACCGTGAGCGCGGTGCTGCTTATGCTGAAGTAGATTTTCTCGGTGTACGAGGTGTTGTTGTAGGCTTCTTTGTACTCTGGAGCGCTCAGCGTGAGGGCATAGATTCCTGCGGGGAGTGATGACCCAAGTTTTTCCTGTAGATCGAGGGGGATGGATTTCCACTCGTTCTCTTTTGCTTCAGGAACGATCGTCCAGTGATGCTCCATATCTTTTCCTTTGAGATTCGGCACGTGCTGCCAGTCGCTCACTCCCGCTTTCTGCTCGGCGAGAAATTGCTCCAGTGTCAGGCGGGCGAACCCGACTTCCATTTTGCTTACGTTCACGCCATTGAGGTAGTAGACCGGCGCTAAGCCCTTCTCAAAGACACCGAAATTTCCATTGCTGTGGATAAAGACCCGCGGCGTGATCGCTGGTGTTTTAAAGGTTAGTGTTTTGCCCGACATGGAACTCTGGCCGAAGGTGTCTTTGAGATTGGTATTGGTCGTTACGGAATATTTCGTGCTCGGCACAAGTGAGGGGTAGAGATACAGCGATGTGCCTTCCCAGACATTGTCCTCGAGTGTGAGATCATCCCACCCCGTTGGCTTTGGCGAGATACTGATACCTTTCTTGATCGATGCAGCATCGTAAGGGTTGGAGAACGCCAACACGATGGAGCCGAATTCCTCGCGTACGGAATACACTTCCATCGGTCCAGCTGTGCGAAACCGCACGATGGTTTGTACTGCAGTTCCCAGCGTCCCGCCGATAGCGGTGATTTCCTTATCGGCAACGAGGGCGTACTGGGCATTGAGAGAGAGCGCGTTTACGGGTTTTACGATGATTACACTACGGTCCGTACTTTTTTTGCCATTCTCCTCTTTGGTTCCATGGGAGAGGGTTACCGGAACGAGTGTTGCGATGGAAGGATCCGGTGATGTTCCGCGCATTGCTCCGAGTGCTTCATCACTCAGATCTTTTTTTACAGCGCGAACCAGAAGGATATGCGACTTTGCGCTTTCTAGATCCATTGCGAGGTTGAACTCCAAGACAATGTCGGTTTTCGGCGAAGACGAGAGGAATCCGTCGGGAGGATTTGTCCGGTCTATCTGCGGTTTTTGGGTGGTGAAATTCCACGAGTAGTCTTCGACAGTTGCTTCACCGCTCACCGTTTTGATGCCGGCAGGAACATGCACGCGGTAGACAGTTGCCGGTGAAAAGCCCTTCTTCGGAGAAAATTCCGCAGTGGTGGTGGAGAGCCATTTCCATGTCCCGTCGATCGGTGGCGCGAAGGTGACAGGCCAGTCCGTGAATTGATTCTGGCGTTGCGAGAGGGTCGTGAGCGCCACCACTGGACGGTCAAATACGAGAGTTACTCGCTGATCGAGTGCGATGCCCTCTTCCTCTTGTGGAGGCAATTGCTGACTGACACGTGGAGGCCCTGCGACGAAATAGCGCATGACGATGGATTTGCCGAGGACGGCTTTATCACGTCGTACGGCTTCGGGGGAGATCGTCAGGGTGTAGGTGCCACTTCGGCTCAAGGGGGAAGCAGGCTGGAAGACCATTGTCTGATGGTTGCTCCACTCCACCGTCCCTTCAATCTTCGGCTCAATGACCATATGCTCTTTCACACTCTGCTCGTCCATCGGCACGGAAAATTGCACCGAAAGCGGGCTTGCTTCGCTAATGCGCTGGTTTCTATCGCTTGCTGCGGCATTGGATGCACCCGTGTTCGGATCCGTTTGGCCTGTCATCCACGCAAAACCGGTGGCTATGAGGATGCCCAGAGTGACCAAACCGGGGGCGAGAAATTTTCTGGGAGAAAGAGACATGAACGGATGGTGAAAGCACAATAAAACATTCCCGATTGTACTGTGCTTTTTACCAGTGGCGTATCTATTTCCCGCCAATCACACGGTCGAGGCTCCACTTGCCGCCGCCGGCGAGCGTGAGTGCAAGCGAGGTTCCGACAATGAGCAGTTGGTACTCAAATCCTCCGGCTCCTGCGGAGAACCCGTTCTTCCCATGCACGAGAGCGATGGCGCCGATCATGATGATACCGATGGAGGCGGCGCAGAAGCGCGTGAGAAATCCAAGAATCAGTGAAAGTGCTCCTACGGATTCTCCGATGATCACGAGAGCGGCGATGATTGCGGGGATACCCATTCCGGTCAAAAACCCCATGCTGCCTGCCCAGTTGCCATCACCCATCAGCCCGATTTTCTGCAGCCCGTGCGGGAGCATGATGCCGCCGACGGAAAGGCGCAGTACAAGGAGTGACCAGGAATCCGACGTTCTGAGGAATTTTTGTAGGGAACACATAGGGAAGAAGGGGGAAATAACCAAAGAAGTGTAGCACGAACATGCGCGGCAAGTTTTTTTTCCTGTATTCTCCTTCCAATGACCGCATATCCCGTTTTGACATTGAAACCGGCTTCTGACGTTCACCTGCGCAACCATCACCATGCGATTTTCCGTTCTGCGGTGGATCGCACTCCTGCATGTGAGGATGGTGCGATTGTGGAAGTGCGAAGCTTCAAAGGGGAATTCCTGTGTTTCGCGCATTGGAACAGCAAGGCATATATCAGCGGCCGTGCTATTTCATTTGTGGAAGGCGATCCATTGGATGCATTGCAAAAAAACATCCGCACTGCGATAGCCCTGCGCGAGCAGTTCTTTTCCCGTGAAGACACGACGGCGTACCGGTTGATCAATGCGGAAGGCGACGGCATCCCCGGGCTCGTTGTCGATCGTTACGATTCCATTCTTGCCGTGCAGTTCACGACACTCGGCATGGATCGCATGCGCGATGCCATCGTTGCGACATTACAAGAAGCATGCACACCATCCGGCATCTTTGAAAAATCCGGTGGATCCTCACGCAAGAAAGAAGGGCTTCCGGAGAAAGAGGGATGGATTTTCGGCAGCGGTGAAGCATCGATTCCGGTCACCGAGCGCGGCATGCAATTTCTCATCACGCTTTCGGGAAGCCAGAAGACGGGATTATTTCTGGATCAACGTGAGATGCGGTCGCTGGTCCGTTCTCTTGCAAAGGGCAAGACTGTTCTGGATTGCTGCAGTTACGTCGGCGGGTTTTCTCTTGCCGCACTGCTGGGTGGAGCTGTTGCCGCGGATGCCATCGACTATGACAAAGATGCATTGGTGCAGGCCGACACGCACATGGCGATGAACGGCGTCGATTCACAAAAATTCTCCTCATATGCTGAGGATGTCTTTACTTTCCTGCGTCGCTCCCCAAAGCCCCGTGCTTATGACTTTATCATCCTCGATCCTCCAGCATTCGCGAAGCGCAGTGCCGATCTCGAGCCCGCGAAAAAAGCGTACGGTGATCTGAACCGTCTCGGAATGCAGACGCTTCCGAAGGAAGGGGGATTGCTTCTGACTTGCTCCTGTTCGTACCAGATGGATAGCGCAACATTTCAGACGATGGTTTTCCATGCTGCGCGTCAGGCAAAACGTTCCGTTCGGATTTTGCAGCGACATAGATTGGCCATCGACCATCCGGTGAACTTATTTCATCCCGAAACCGAGTACCTCAAGAGTTTGCTGTTGTGGGTCGATTAGCAAGGAAACTTGACATTATAGTCCCAATGCGTATATTGGAGATATGCCTAATACGCTTGATCAGGAACTTCCCGTCGGCAAATTGCTTGATAGAGCTGTACAGGCGAAGGAGGATCCCGCAGTCAATCCCGATAGGGCCATTGCTGATATTCGTGCTTGTGTATCACGACTAGATTCAAGATTAAACGTATGGCCTGGACCAATTACGAATGCTGTTGGCGGTTCATACCGGGAGGTTTTCATTCAGTGGGACGTAGACACGCTCGCAACGTTACGCGTGACAACAGCAGTAGACGGAAATGCGTTTGATCCGTCCTATCTTGGAGAGTTGAGTTATTCGGATGATGCAATTGAAGCCGCGGTTCGCGTCGGTTTGCAGCAACTAGAGCAGCAAATTCAATTGGAGGGAGTGGGTTCAACGTACGGTGGACGCAGGATCCAAGCACGTTAAAAGAACATGCATCTTTTTTCGTGATCATCACCTGACTATATTCTCAACGCTACCGTCATGTTGTCATAGGTACGTGTTCCCTTATACACAACGCCCTGCTCGCGCATTCCATCGAACATATGTCGCATGAAGTCGTGATCCCTGCCGAGGGTTTCGGGCGCAAGAATTCCTGCAGTCGTGAGGTTTCCATCGAGAATACGACGCGCGACGAGTGCCGCAGTTAATCCCGTCGTGCGAGCCATGGAATGCATATTGGTCACCATGTCTTTCTGGTCTTCGAGAGTGAAGGTGACCTGATTGCCATTGTCATTGGCGACATGCACTCTCATGACTGTGCGATCGGGATCGTTGCCCAGTGCCCAAGCTTGCTTCAATTCCTGCATGGTTTCAGGGAGTGCTTCCGGAGCAAAACGCCCTTCGTCGCGGTATTTCTTCATGAGGGCCAAGTGCCCGGGATTTCGTAGTGTCCACTCGGTCATATTTCGGATGTGCGACATGGTTTTGAGTAGTGTCCGCAGACCATCTGACCGGAACGCTTCGAATGTCCCTGCAGTGGGGATTGTTACATCCTGAACCTCTGCAAGTGGGTCGGCATACCGAACCGTTCCGTTCTCCATGAATCCCGCTGAACGGTCGAGCTCGTCGTAAACGCTATCTGGAGAAAACGGTGCTTGGTAAAAGTGCGGGGCTTTTGGATGCAGTGGTAGTCCTCCCACATCAATCCGTGCAGAAGTTGTTTTGCCGCTGAGCATGGTGTCACCGAAGCCGATCAGCATATGGGACATTCCAGGAGCCACGCCGCAGTCGACAGCGATCGGGACACCTTTGTGTTTTGCAAGTTCATCGAGAGTGAAGGGATCTTGCTCACCGAAAGAAATATCCAC
>CAYYFD010000059.1:0-7026 GCA_964471125.1 uncultured Candidatus Peribacteria bacterium | reverse complement strand
AGCTCGATCTCTCACTGGCGAAGACCTACGATGCAGTGCGCGCAGGCCCTGCGGGAACAGGCGAGGAGACGTACCGCGTGACCAATGCCTACGTGAATGTACGGTCCGAGCCGAAGGTGACTGCATCGGAAGTCGTGAGGTTGTCGCAAGGAGATACGCTGACGGTGCTGGATTTTATGGATGCCGCTTGGGCGAAAGCGGAAGTCGCGGGGGGAAAACAGGGCTATGTTTCCACGCGCTATATCGCAAAGCTGGTATCCGAGGAAAAGCTCGCTGCCGAGCGCAAGAAATATGAAGGAGTCTATTTTGTGGACTTCGGGTTTCTCAACGTCCGCAAGACGCCGGATGCCGGTAGTGAAAAGATCGGCGAACTTCCTGGTCAGGCGCTCGTGCGCCCGATTTCTCTCGACAAGGTCTGGGCGCGCGTGCCCTTTGCCTCGGGGGAAGGGTACGTAGCTGTGCAATATCTTTCACCCTTCTCGCCGCAATTTCTCGTACGTCAGGAAAGCTACACGCTCCCCATGCTGCACTATCGTCTGGCATCAGGAGAAGACGCACTGGCGTCCCTTCCTGCACACATTGCCGCTCTGAAAAAGGCAGGGGTTACTGTATGGACGCTTAGGGATTTCCGTCAGCTCGTACTCTCGCAGGAGGAGCGGGATGTCCGCGTGCCGCCGAAGACTGTCGTGCTTGCGCTGTCGGATATTTCCTCTGCGAATGTCCAGAAAGTATCGCAGGCGCTGCAGTCCGCAGGCGTCTCTGCGACGCTGTTTCTCAAAACTGCCGAGGTCGGCATGTCTGGCATCACGGAGAAGATAGTGCTGAGCCTCGTCGCCAACGGCTTTGACGTGCAGTCCGGCGGTCACACGGGGGATGATCTGCGGTCATTAACCAATGCGCAGATGGAACTGGAGTTGAGTCAGAGTAGGGCGCTTCTTGAGCAGATGACCGGCAAGCCGGTCTTTGCAATCGGCTATCCTATTGGGGGCGTCAACGAGCGTGTGGTGGAGCTTGCAGGAAAGCAGGGGTATCTCTTCGGTGTGGGCTCTGCTCCGGATGGCATCTTCAGTCGTACCCAGTTTCTCCGGCTCCCGAGTTACATCGTCTCTCCATCGATGACCGCGGAAGATGTTGTCGGGATTGTCGTTGGCAAACCAACCGCGATGCGGGTACGAGGAACGCTGCGTCAGACGCGATCAAGAGGGTACTATCTAGCGTTTGCTTAGAGACGTTCTTCTGTACCGGAAGCACCCAATCCAAAGATGTAGTGCATCTGCCCATATGCTTGGCGTGCTGTCTCACTGACGATCTGTTCCATTGCCTTCATATCCCTCAAGGCATTCTGTCTCTGTGGCTCGGGGATTTCACAGTAATTCTTGGTCTGATAGAACACATGCAGGGAATGCCTTGCTTCTTCATACTGCTTTTCGCCCGGTAGTAAGTCTGATATTTCTCGTCTTTTTTTAGCTTCAAATCGCTTGATAAGCTGCGAAGACATGCCATCGGAAGTATGCAGTTTTACGAGGATTCCCAAAAAAGGATCTCCGGTCGCTTCCACGATTTCCCTTAGTGCCTTATTTAGACCACCGTCATCTTTCGGTGGCTTTTTGCTCTGTGGAGGCCAATGAGGTTTCTGGTCGTGTTGTATACTTTTGCTTGGCGGCGCTGCACTAGAGAGCGTGCTGGAGATCACGAGTGGGAGGTTATCATCATCCAGTTCAATAGTTACCCACGCGTTTGTAGTAGTGTCTGTTCCGAAAATGAAACTTGGGAAATACGGATTGTTGGTATGGCTATACCTCACCGTACGGTTTGCATGGCGAATGATTGATCCCGTATCAATGGATTGGATCAGTGCTTTTCTTTTTTTAAAATTTGGTGATGCAGGCTCTCTATCCACTTTATTATTATACTATATATAAAAAATAAGTAAATCTAATACCAATTAGAGAGAACCTACTGCTTCGGCATAAATTTCTGCATCTGCTCCTGCAATTGCTTACTGAAGCCACTGCCCTGATTTTGCATCACAGCTGCGGAAGACTCCGCAGCTGCTTTGGAGACCTCTTTCAGAAGCTCGTCCCAGTTCGCATACGCGTACCACGTACTCCAGATGATGAGGATGAGGGGAATCAGGTGCAGGATACCGCGGACGAACCCTCCCCATGTACGAAGCCTGTCGCGCTTGTCCATGCGACGAAGGAGTTCGAGGATTTCTGTGAGTTGCGATTCGGGAGCGGTAGGCGTGGAGAGTTTCGGCATGCGTTCATTTAAAACCCCCGCTTCCATTTACGCAACATTTCAAATCCCCGCGTGAGGTAATATTTTTTCGAAACGGGAATATCGAGGCAGTGTACAAGGTTTGTGAGCTGGCCACCGAAACCCGTCTTAAAGAGTGTCACTCCAGCAAACGGGTGTTTTGGTTCGGAAATTTTGAATCCTTCTTCTGTGAGGTTACCCGGAGCTATTCCCCAAAAGTTGTAGACGCGGTCACCGCGCTTGAGCCCGTCACGGATCGCGGTCCATTGGAGCAGGTAGCTTGCGGGAATTTTATTGTGCGCGTGTGAACTTGCTCCGTGGTGGTAGCTTGTCTCACCGAAGGTGTGCATGTGGATGGACGAAGCGATGACGTTGCCCTGATAACGGGCGAGGTACAGCGTGACTTCGTCGCGTGGGGCAAAACGCGCAATCTGCGCCCTGAAGAAGGCATTGGTATAGGGTGTGAAACCATGGCGCTTGCGTGTTTCGTCGTGGAGAGCGAGGAAATGCTGTAGGTCGCTTACGGGGTCTTTCGATGCTTCGATCGTGACGCCTTCTTTCTCTGCGCGACGAATGAGGTTGCGGGTGGTTTTGCGCATGGCTGCGAGCAGTTGCTCTTCCGTGACGGGAGACTTGTCGGATCCTCCTTCCTTGTATTGGGTCCATGGATTGGGACTACGGAGCGGCAGATACCAGATGTGTTCGGCAAGAAGATGGAGAGGGGAGGGCACTGCGCCGGAGAGCTTCGGTGCATTGGAGGACGGCCAAAACGGACTTAGGCGAATGAAACTGCATTGATGCGAACAGGCGATATCTTTGAGGGCGTCGAGAAATTGAAAATTGCCTACGGGGCCATAGTGAACAGCCAGATGCTTGCCGCGTTTTGCATCTACAACGATTGCCTGACAGATACCGACGATGGCATCGCCTTCTTTTGCAATGAGACGGACAGGTTCATCCCCGCAATCGCGGTACACCTCGCCCATCGTCCAGCTCTGGAGAAACGGCCGAAACTGCTGCGCTGCGAGGAAGCTATCCCATTCCTGTTGATTGGACGCTTGTTCAATAGTCATGGGACTGTGCGTGGAGAACGGAAGACAGCGTAGCGGTAAGCCTCTGTGCCTGCCGCATCGTCATTGTCGGATGTGTGGGAAGACTGAGAATACGTTCGCAGGCGATTTCCGCATCAGGATCATTTCCTACGGTATATCCTGCGTTCAAAGGATCCACGCTTCTTGGACACACCACGCAGCCCGTCCAGCCGTCGTCGAGGTGGATATTATATTTCTTCAATGATTGTCGGATCACGTCAGCGTTTGGGAAAAAGACTGGGAACTTTTGAAGGAGATGCGTTGCAGGTTGCAAGTTGCAAATCCCAGGAAGGACATTCCATCCGTTTTTCACGCATTCATTGATATAGAACTGCGTCAGTGCGCGGCGATGTGCATTGGTCTGCGGAAGGTTTTTCAAAGAATAGAGGGCAAGAGCTGCGCAGGCATTGGGGTAACGGAAAAGAAGCGGTTGCATATCTCCATGTTTCTCTTCGCTCGTGACAATGGGGATAAGCAGCCCAAGCTTTTTACATATCGCGAGGTACACGCGTCCAAGGCCGATCGCATAGAGAGCGCGTGCTTTGTGGTAGATGAGAGGGTAGAGGAGGTAGCGGATGATGACGGAGCAGCGCAGATCATCCGCAGCGGCTTCCATATGCTTCAGCACCAATGTTGCATCGGCTTTTCGTGAAATCACCGCGCCGCCGCTCACACCGGAAATCGCCTTGTCTCTCCCGAAGCTGAGGATAGTGAATTCTCCGGTACGGGCGATGGGGGAGGCTGGATCATCTGGAAGAACATGTGCGCAATCTTCGATGAGTGTGATGCTTTGTGCATCGCAGATTGTGCGCAGACGCTTGAGGTTTCCTGGAATGCCGAATGTGTGCTGTACGATCACCGCCCGTGTTCTCGGAGTGATGCGCCGTGCCACATCGTCGCAGTCCAGATTCAGCGTATCGCCGTCGATATCCGTATAGACCGGTACTCCTCCAGCCGCATGGATGGCATTGGGAACGACGACGCAGGTGTACCCCTGAATGATCACTTCCTCGCCACTTTTCAGATGCAGTGCGCGCAGGAGTCCTAAAAGCGCCTCTCGTCCGGAGGAAAACAGAAACGCATCTCCATGCAGGGATTGTTCGAGTGCCTCCCTCAAGTATTCTTGTTCACTTCCTCTTTTCCATTTCCACGGTTGCATCAGCAGGCCAAGACTTCGTAGTGCATAGGTGAACGTGACGTGAGGGCCGAAAGTATGATGAATGGGGTACATAGTTACAGTATCGAGTGAGGAAGAAGCTTCTCTATCGCTGACTGTGGAACTCTTCCGAGCGCGACGAGGAGAGTACCTGTGCCTACCGGTATGGAATTTTTGGAATACATCTCCACTTTTTTCCCATATCCTTGCTCAAATATCTGAGCAAATTTTTTGTTCGTAAATATCACTCTGTCAAAGATCTGCGCACTTTGCGCACCGAGATCTCTGTGCACGCGGACAGTTTCGCGTCCCTGCTCGATAATGCCCGAGGTCAGAAGAATCTTCTGTGCCGCCGGTTGGGACTCCGCCCAGCGGATTGCGGCGGATGCGCTTTCGGGACTGCAGTTATGCGTATCATTCAGTATGGTCACGCGATTCTTTTCCTCCACGGAGAACGTTCCTGCAAGTGGATGGAACCGTGCAAGGCGATTGCTGATCACGTTACGTTGTACGCCGAGGTGTTCGGCAACCGCAACGGCCAGCAGAATATTTCCTGCATTCTGGGTGCCGTGTAGCGGCAGAGTGAATGCCGTCGTACCGATGCGAAGCTTGATGCCCCGCGATGTTTCTTCGATATCGAGCGCTTCCATGTCGCTGCTTCCGCCCGTGCTGACGGTCGTCATGGGACAGGGGCATATGCTTTTCATGCCGGCGGTGAGTGCACTGTCGACATTCAGAAATGCGCGTCCGTTTGCGGGCAGTGATTTCAGGAGCTCGCTTTTAGCGCTGATGAGACGTTCCTGAGATCCAAAGAGCGCGATGTGCTGCGATCCGACAAAGGTCATGACGCCAAGATTCGGCTGCGCCACTGCACAGAGTTTTGTGATTTCTCCAAGGCGGTAGGCACCCATCTCCACAATGAAGATTTGGGGCAATGCATGCTGAGATTTCTGATCTGCAGGAGCTCTAAGCCGGCTCGTTATCCATCTGGCAACGCCGATCTCACTATTCACATATGCAGGGGTTGCGATAGCGGCATCGCCGAGTGCACAGGCAATCAGTTCTTTCGTGGTGGTCTTCCCTACGGATCCGGTAATGCCGATCACCGTAAGATCAGGATGCTCTTTTCGCAGCGTCGCCGCATGATGCATGATGCGGGTCTTCAGCATGTGATCTACGGGCCATAGAATAATCCAAGAGATGACGACGACAAGTGGTTGCACATAAGGGGCGAGCCAGAGGATGAATCGCAGTGGATGTGTTTCAATCACATTGCCTGGCTTGTCATAGCCGGTGGATGTGTGCAGCCAGAAAAAAATTATGCCCAGCAGCGTGATGAGCATGCTGAGACCAACCATTATTTTGGCTTTTTGTGTCCAGACGGGAGTTGGCTGTCTGTGTGATGCGATTTGTACGATGGAAAGTGCAGCGAGAGCGAAGGGAAGAGCAAGTTCCCACAGGTGTATCCCTATCTCCATGTTTCTTTCACCATAACCCATGCGGGTCAACATCATGAGGAGCAAGCCGACAGCGATCCATGAAGCGCCGAGGACGGCACGCAGTGGACTCACGAGGGTGTGGAATGCTCCCTCTTCCTGGAAATGATCTTGCAGTCGGTCCCAGCGCCACTCCTTAATCTGCCACAGAGTAGAGAAGGTCAAAAGCGTGGATAGGCTGCCGATGACGGTGAGTGCGATAAGCATGCAGGAATCACCAGCAGAGTAGTTCAAAAAGCGACTCGAGCACAGAATTGTCTTGGGATTGCTGTTTGTATGCGTAGATCGAATATTGCTAAAAATATATAAATATTGTATAATATCTTCAAATACCAACATACACTCTATGAAGAACAGATCACTCGTCATTACGCTAACGGTCGCGTACGCAGGTCTTGTGTGCGGAGCTATCGCCCTTGGGAGTCCCGCAAATCTTCTCGGAAGCACGCTCAATTTCTTCTCCGAACCGGCTGCCATTGAGCAGCTGAACTCTTTCGATGCGGATGATAACGCCGTTCCGGACTTCATCAATGCCGAAAGAATCCTCGAAATTTTCGTCTCCTCTCCTCAGTGGCTTACACCGCTTCTGGGTCAACCTATGCGCATGCCCGGCATGATTCGTATCGATGAGCGGTTCTTCACTATGCCTGGCGATCACACGGCGGCTCCTGCGACATTTTCAGAGGAGGATTACCCTGCTTTTGATGTTGTCGAGCCTCTCTGGACCAGTGACACCATTCAGTTGTCTCCGGAGTTTGAGGGCGGAGCAAGTCCTGCACAAAATTTGCCAGCTCCGTTCCTTGTACCGAGCATCAGTCCTTCTTCCAGTCTTCCTGCGTCTCTCATGATGCCGACGGCACCCACGGCTCCCTCAAGCACTCCTCCATCAGTTACTACTCCTCCCTCAAGCACGCCTCCGGTAACGAGTGCTCCTCCTGCGGTGGTGCCTGCAACTGCAACATCTTCCACGATGAACTCCTGCAGCGATGGTCTGAATCCTGACGGGGATGCCATGATGGATATG
>CAYYFD010000058.1:0-7082 GCA_964471125.1 uncultured Candidatus Peribacteria bacterium | reverse complement strand
ACATCAATGCGGGCAGATGACGATTGGCCATTGAGAAGGCTATCGGCGTATCCGATTAGCATATGGGACATGCCCGGAGCGACGCCGCAGTCGACTACCACGGGGACACCGTTTCGCTTCGCAAGATCATCGAGCATGAAAGGATCTTCTTCTCCAAAAGAAATATCCACTGCTGCCCGTTGCTCTTCAATGATCGTACGGAGCATGGCATGCCCGAATCTTCCCGGCAGTGCATTCACCGTCACGTCATGCTCATGAATCAATTTTCGTGCATCTTTCTCTTTTCCCGAATACTCAAAAATGTCCGGTTGCACTCCCATTCTATTAAATAACATCTGCGCACGTATCAGTGCTTCATAGTTGATGTCGGTAATGGTGACATGCTGCCCTTTCTCCGCCAAAAACCCTGCGATCGAAGGGCCGATCAGACCTGCGCCGAGAACGAGAGCTTTACCCATAAAAATGGGAGGCACAGTACGCCTCCCATTATCACAAAACAAGCAATGTATGCATCAGTCCGCCCACACGACGAACGTGTGTACCTTGCGACCGCCACCTAGATCACGTTCGAATTTCGATGGCCGTCCTTTGCTGTCGTGCTCAATTGCCCTTCCCCATGCCGGAGGGCCAGAAAGATCGATGTCCTGTGCTCCGCCCGAAACAGTAGTGGATGCCAATGTTGTCGTGGAATCCAGATGAGCGTAGATGAGCTCAAGCTGCTCAAAGTCATGGGCGTTGGGGTGCTGGTTCGGCGTCGGGTCGTTTGAGTAGTCCATACACGTACCGAGGTTTGCGTTACTAAAATTTTCATCCTGATGATCGAGACCGAATGCATGTCCGACTTCCTGGCACATGACGAGGTTCTTCCATGCCGGGGAATTGTAGGAGGGCTGAGAGAAGTAGGTGTCATTGAGCTTCACAACTCCTTGGGTGATGTGACTACCGCTTACCCACACTTGGGCAATGCCCAGCCATCCGTTGTTTCCGTATTTCGCGTTGCAGATCTCCACACGCCCGCTTGTTGCCCGGCAGTTTTTGCGTCCCTGCCCGACGACAATGGTTGTGTCGAGAACGCTTGATGCACTCCAGTCACTCGATGTTGTTGCAAGATATGGATCCCAAGAAGACGAGAGATTATCCCCGAGTTTCACCATGAAGGGGTTAGTGGTGCGAGCCCAGTGGTAGCCGGCCCAGGAGTGGGTGGCGGAGGCGGTGGCTGTAAAAAGCAGCGCGCTTGTGGCAACAAATGCCATGGTCAAACGAAGATAGGAGGAGTGTTTCATAGTGATCAGATTCCGCCCGCAGATGATGTTTGTCAAAAATATTTGCGTGAGGACGATTATATGGTGTTTGTAGAGACGCCCCGTTGGCACGTTTTTCCCGTATTTCAAAGAGACGTCCCAACGGGACGTCTCTACAGTAGATGTTTCACAGGATTTCCATTATTCCACCACAATCGTTCCCTGGAACTGAGAACTCAGATGATTGTGAAATCCCCAGCTGCCGATTTGGGTGAAGGTGTAGATGTACGTTTCGCCATTGATCAGCGTACGGTTGGCGTCGAGACCGGGAAGCATCGTATGTGTCGGATGAGGATTGCTTGCGACCCAGAGGCCCGTAGTACTTGTATTCTTAAAAGTTACGGCATCGCCTTTCTTTATACGGAGGATCATCGGGGAGAATCCGTCTTCGGTATAGGTCACAATATTCTCTTCATTCTCCGTTCCGCCCTGTTCCTCAGAAGGTACGCGCCCCATGCCCGGTGTGCCGTACTTCGCACGGGCCTGCATCACGATTTTTGCGACTTCTGCGCGGTTGATATTTTCGGTGGGCCGGAAGGTTCCGGTCGCCTTTCCTTCGATATTCGTATCGCCTGCTATGACACTATCCCTGCTCAGCGCCTCAATCGATGTGGAAAATTCTGTAGTCGTGGAAACGTCCTTGTAGCGCGTATCGATCTGCAGATCCGCCACACTCACGCGAAATGCGGAAGTGAAGATGGCTGCAACCTCGGAGCGCGTGGCGGGCTTGTCGAGCCGCGTGCGGGCATCGATCACGAGAAATGCTTCACCCTTGGAGACCGAGACATATGGAGATGCCCAGTGGAGAAAGCCGCTCTGGATTTTGCTTGAATAGAGACTTTCGTCGTACCCAGCGCCTTCGACGGCGATCTTCAGTGCCTCACCGATGGTGATGTCGTTGGCCGGACCGTACTTGCCGGTGAGATTTCCGCGGCTGTCTTTGTAGCCGCTCACGATACCCGCTTCAGCAGCGGTGCGAACGTGGGTAGCAAACCAAGCCGATTGCGAGACATCTGCGAAGACAACAGTTTTGCCATCGATGATGACCTGAATGCCCATCGCTTGGGCAAGGATCGGGATTGTAAGAGCGATTGCCGATGCTACGGAGAGAAGGCGGTGATTCATGATAAATGGGGGAATATGTCAGTAAGACGATCCGAAGCGAACTTTCTTACTAATGGGTAAGTATACTCCCTCTTTTTCCTCTGCAAGATTTTCTTTGGAAACAGACGATGTAGATCGTTGTATTTGCCCTTCCATTCACACTCTGTATCATCCTTCCGCATGATTGAAGGCATTATTGCGTGGCTCACGCACATGGCACAGGCAGTACCACTTCCCCTCTTCGTTACCGTCGGTGGCGTTGTGGAGGAGATCGTCGCGCCGATTCCATCGCCGCTTGTTTCCATGCTCGCTGGAAGCGCGGTGGAAGCACAACAACTGGGGTTTGCCTATCTCCTTTGGATCTGTGCTCTGGCGACGCTCGCCAAGACGTTCGGTGCGTGGCTCTTTTACGTGCTCGGAGACAAGTTGGAGGATCTCGCAGTACCGCGTTTCGGAAAGTACATCGGTGTGGATCACGAGGATCTCGAGCGCTTCGGGGAGCATTTCAAGGGAACAAGCCGCGATGAGCTGATGCTTCTCTTTTTGCGCTCTATCCCTGTGATGCCATCGACGCCAATTTCGCTTCTCTGCGGAATTCTCAAGATCCGCATGCGTACATTTCTGCTGGCAACCTACGGCGGATTTTATCTGCGCAATCTCACGTTCATGCTCATCGGTTACACAGGGCTTTCGGCTATGGAGTCACTTATGCAGGGCATTGATACTGCGGAGACTGTCTTGAAGATTGCAATTGTCGGCGGTGGCGTTGCTGTTCTTGGCTGGCTCTATTGGAGGAGAAAGACGGGGCATCCGGCGAATTTGTTTAAGAGGAAAAATTAACGTGTCATGACATGTTGTTATTGTCGCATCATTCTCCTTGCTCTCTCCAGAAGTCTTTTGAGTACATCCTTTGATGCGACCGCGGCGCTCTGTACCGGTGTCGCCGGTTGCGGCACCGCATCGATTGTTTTTCCCGCATAGCGGTTTGGAACGATGTTGCCCGTCCGCATATCCGTGATATTCCTCAGGTGCATCTTTCCGATATATGGATCGGAATTCATCGGTGTGTAATAGAGGCAGTTTTCAAAGTAGTAGTGCGTCACCTGACTGTGGCGTGTGCTTCCTGCCCGCTTGATCGGTTCGCCTCCATGCAGCAGCGTCGCTGCCCAGATCACTGCTTGGCCTTTCTTTATAGTGACAACGTGTTTCTTGAGACCTACGGCCTGTACGTATGTTTCCATACAGTCTTCGTAGCGGGCATACGATTCACGGCCTGAGGGAAGCCCCAGATCATGAAAATCCCATGCGGGCATACGGTGGCTTCCGGGGTAGACGTGGAGAGGCCCGCTGTCTTCGCCGATGTCCTCGAGAGCGATCCATACACCGCACATGAAACCATGCGGAACGCTGTGGAAATGCACGGTGTCACTGTGTGTGTGCTGCTCGGTTCCAGCGGGAAAATTCAGTGTTTGAAAGGGGATCGGGTCGCGCTGGTAAAAGAGACGGAGAACACGGTCGATAGCGGGCAGAGTCGCGAGCATTTTTACGTCGTTGTCACTCTTCCATGCATCTTGTACACGCCCGATGCCGGCGTACTTCGGTGCAAGAGTGTTGATGATGCGTGTGCAGACAGTATCCAGATCCGCGATTTCCGTATCGATGATCGCATACCCGTCCCTCGCAAAAGCTTCGATCAGTGTACGGTCCGCTACAGGAAGATTGGCTTCATTGAGTAGCGTCGGAAAAAACGGCGTCATGAACCACGGCATGTTCATCTGCCGGAGGCTCGCTTCCGTGGAATCGGGACTCGCCATGATTGCCGCTGCAGAACGCTGGATGTCCATCGGGTGATTGGAGAGTAGGATACACCTATGTCTCACACTTTCCTTACGATCGCCGCTGCCGGCTACACGATTCTCGTTGGCGCGATCGTTCTCAATATTCTCGCCACTGCTCTCGGGATTGTGACGTGGTACGGATTTCTAGAAAGCGCTACTGCGCATGGATTTTTCGGTGCAATGCGTCAGGCAGGGATAATTTCTGTTGTCTATCTTTTTGCTCTCTATCCCCTTCTTCTCGGATGGATGGCGTGGGGAGTGATGTGGTTGGAAAAATGATGTAATGTATATTTGACATAAGACATGAGCTCCATATGCTTACAGCAGTTCCTTCGCTGGTACTTCCGCTTAAGTAGCCCGACTGCTTGAGCACCTGCTGGCACCGCAGTGAAGTTTCCGGAGAAGGAATAGAGCCCGCTTGCTCCACTCTCACTCAGAGCAGCAAGCACAGGGGTTCCCCGGCCGCTTCTCGGCCGGGTTTCTTTTCTAGTATTGCCTTTAGAAAACGCCATTGCTCCTATGGGGTATACCCCAACCGTCGTACTCCCGCATCTCCGATGTGTTGGCTTTGCTCGATCATGAGTGCAACAAAACGTTCACGAATTGCGGGAGTAGCCCGCTCCAGATACTGCCGCATCTCAAGCTCGTGACCTCCGTGGTCACCATCCCGCCATGAGTAGTGCAACTGATCCGCTAGATGGAAAGCGGTTTCGCGTTCGAAAGCCCACGGATGGGTCATAAGTTCATCGATGTCGAAATTCCCCGTTCGATCCGGAAAATCTAGCGTCCCGTTCATGATCTGTTGGAGGTAGATCGCATTATGCATGCGTCTCAAAATCGCTGCCGTATGCGTCATCAGCGGATAGAGTGATGTGCGGTATTCAGCTTCATGACTCATCACCATAGGGATCCGATTCAGAATATCGCCCGCACGGTCGAAGAGTTCTCCCAGTTCCGCGAGGCGATTTGCGGGAACACGGTGAACAAAACTGTAGATGTAACCGAGGAGGTCGGACTTTTGGTGCGCAAGGGAGGCGGCATCCGCATGTTGCAGAGCATTGAGGTTATACGGTCGGGGAAGGGCGTTGCTTGGTGAATCAACATTACGCACAGTCAAAGAAGTTTGCTCCTCAGCTGCATCCTGCTTTTTCTTTTTGCCCCCCTTTTTCTTCGTGCCCGTTTTTGCACTTGGTGCCGGCAAAGCCGCGGGGCTGCCATCCGGCAGGTTACCCGTTGCCACTGCCTCTGCACCGCCGCCATCGTCCGCGCGGATGCTGTCGAGGAACCCGATCATGTCGATCATAAAGTCCCGCACGAGAACATGTTCCTCCTGTGGCACTTCAATCGCTGTTTCCTGCGAAGGGCCTCCTGTTTGGTACTCCTCGTACCTTCTGCGGAGGATGTCTCTGAGCAGGAGCGCATTGAATTTACGCTGGTAATCATCATGCAGTTTGATGGATTCGATGTACTCAATAATTCCACCTAGCTCTGTCGGGGGAAGTTTTGGAAGCAGGTCACGGACAAAGTTTGCTGCAGCTACGGCAAATTGATCGTTTTTCAAAAAACGGATCACCTTCTCAGCGGTGATGCTTTGGTCCTGACATAAGTTCGCAAAATACGTGGAGTGAACGATCGTTAGTTTATGAGCAGGGCGGTCCTCAAATTGCAGTTCGATGGTATCGTCATCGGTTTTCACGATATTTGTGCACGCGCGCAGTGTCGCTTTATCGATCCATTTCAGACCATCGACGCTGTTACTCATGCCGGCAAGACTGCGGATGGTTTCTACTTTTTGCATATCCTCATGCAGTTGTCGAACGGATACTTTGGGATCAACCTCCGGCATGGGAAAATGTTCCGTGATGTCATCCGGATACCATGTGTATGCCGCAGCGTAGGCGTCGCTCTTCGTTTCGCGGCCGGTCAGCACATCGAATACGCGTCCGTTGATGTAGTGAATAAACCGCCTGACATCATGGTATGCATCGAGACGATGTTCTGCTTCCGCAGTGATCGTTCCTGGATCGCGAAGCTTCTCAAGCATCGCTTTCATGTATGAGGCCTTTGTATAGGAATTCGGCATAAGGATGTATATTATAATGTAAAAATTGAATTTGTCAATATTATGAAATATGCATCAAAACAGATAATAGGATCGATGTATAGATATCCAGAATATTAAGACTGTCCTCCTAGAATCTGTATTCCCAGTTCTTCGATTGCTCTACGAATATTGGCAAAGTCTACAGAGTGCACACGCTGAATAGTTGCATGAAAGGTGCCATCTGGTCGTTCGTCATTTACTTGAACACTCTTCCAGCCTGCTGCCTGCGATAAGGATCCGTAAATGTTGCCTTCCCAATTATCCGGCAGTTTTCCTCTAAAGCTGAATGAAGACATATTAATTTTATAAACTAAAATACTATGTAAGTCAATTTTAGGTAAAAGTGTAGAGATTGACATTTATATAAATTTATATTATAAATAGTTTTGCGATCTCAGATTGCCACGTTCATCAGCGCCGGAAAAGATGTCACTTTGCTTGCCGAGTATCTTGATGGGCAGATCCTTCATCAGGAAGATTTTGTGTGGGAAATGGATGAAGGTGTGAAGGTAATCGCCCGTGAATTGCGCGAAAAGCTGGGTGAACTTCTTTGGAGCATTAATGAAGGTGATCCGGCAGGAGTTCAGTTCAATGAAGCCATTGAAGCGCTTGGTGGAGTAGTCCGCCTTTTGGAAATCAATCCTAAAACGGAAAAATTGCGCAAAGGCGCCAGTGTCCGTGAGGGGCAGTACCACACTGATGGTAAACACGTTGAAGCTCCCAAGGTACCTGGTG
>CAYYFD010000057.1:0-7304 GCA_964471125.1 uncultured Candidatus Peribacteria bacterium | reverse complement strand
AAGTGCTGAAGCATTTTTTGGGCCAATACCCGTTACCCCCCGCAGGTTATCCGAGCTGTCGCCGCAGAGTCCTTTGTAGGAGGGCACTTGATCCGGACGGATGCCATACTTTGCGACAATCTCCGCGGGCCCGAGGTACTCAGCAGCCTGGTAGCCTTTGTGGGGGATAGCGATGCGAATCCTGTCTGTCGCAATCTGAAAAGCATCGCGATCACCGGTCACAATCGTCACGCGCGCTTCCGGATCCTTTGCGGCGGCAACAGCATATGCAGAGAGAAAATCATCCGCTTCGTAGCGCGCATCGCTCATGCGCCGGATGCCCCACGCGTCGATGCACTCCAGAATGTGAGGAATCTGGGCGTAAAAGTCATCCGGTGTCTCGGCTCTCCCCTCCTTATATGTGGGTGCCTCCTGATGACGGAACGTCTGATCCCCCTCGTCAAAGCAGAAAAGAAGCTGATCGGGCTGCTCTTTCCCCAGAATAGAAATAAGCATGGAGGCCACTCCAAAAACGGCGTTATTCTGCTGTCCGGCTTTCGTCTGCATCGTACGGGGAATCGCCCAGTAGGCGCGGTACATCAGGTGGTGCCCATCAATTAATACGAGATGGCTCATAGATTAGAAGTGAAAGTGGCCGCCTGCCCGGCGAAGTCCGCCGCGGCGGACGGAGTCGGGTCGATGAGGACGAGATGGCTCATTGCAGAAGCATAGTACACAATCCCACCCCACTCCCCTAAAAACGCAACACATCCCCTCTTCTCGAAATTCCCATTTTCCGCTATAATAATGAGATTTACACACACCTTATGCCCGCCCTCTGGTCACCAGAAACAGACACCAACATAACGGCGAAGTATAGCCAAAAGAACCTCGACCAGAAGGCCCGCAATAAGTCCGCGATGCAGAAGGAACTCGGTTGGCCGCAGGAGGGACGCAGAGCAACGGTATGTCTGCCGCTCGGTATGACGGAAGCACTCGGAGGACAGATCCTGAAAGCGATGATTCCCGGACTGCTGACGCAGTCGCTGGAACTCCTCATCATCGGCAAAGGCAGCAAGGACTACGGAACACTCTTTACGGAACTCCAGAAACAGCACGGACACAGGATCGCCATCCTTCCTTCGAGCGAAGCTTCGATTCATAAAATCCTCGCCGCATCGGATATCGCACTCTTTCTGGCGGATGCAAAAGGCTCCATCGAGATACAAGCGTGCCTCTCCTACGGTGTCATTCCCATCTCTCCGGACTGCGAGACGCTGGAAAACTACGACCCTGTGCAGGAGCGCGGCACTGGGTTTCTCTTTGCTCCGGCAAAGACTCCGGAGCAGACCGCATGGTCCGCATTCGCTGCACTCGCCCGCGCACTCGAGACCTACAAATTCCCGTATGACTGGCGGACGATTCAGAGGCAGTGCATGGAGAGTGTGAAGTGAGTATCTTACAACGAGGAGGGCTCGCAGATTTATACGAGTCGCTTATTTCTAAATGCAAACCCTGACGAGCTTTTGAGATACTTCTCAAATGCGAGAGCCTTTTTCTCATCTTGAAATACCGCATAAAAAATAAGTTGATCAGGTCGTAACCTGCTTGTCGTTGGCACAGAATGATTTTCATGCTTCTGGAGCCGTGCATCGAGATCTTTTGTGAACCCTGTATAGTATTGACCATTCTTCAATCGCAAAATGTAGACGTAAAACATCGAACACTATATTAGCCCCACTTCGCGCAACGCGCTACGCGGGGCACACTTCGCTTTTAGGTTTTCCTTAATTTGAAGGCCTGCCACGCGAAGCTCCCCACAGGGAGCGAAGTGTGGTGGGTCAGGTGGGATTTGAACCCACGGCCAAGAGCTTAAGAGGCTCCTGCTCTACCAGACTGAGCTACTGACCCGCTGGCTGCATTTTCCATTTTCTCTGCACAATTATCAATGTATTTCTTAAGCATCATTGCCGGGCGCTGAACTCCCGCGCATCAATCGCAAATACCTCGATCACTGCACCGCTTGTCGTCAGCGCCGTAAGACCCGGAGTCTGGCGCAATACCGGCAGGAGACTCTCTCCCCACTGCCGCGAAACAATGAGGTAATCGCTCGGATAGATTGCGAGAATCTGGCTCATCCATGCATGAATATCGATCACGGGGTGCGGAATACGCGCTCCGAGGGAGAAATACACTTCAAGCAAATCGAAAGCCTCAGGATTGGCTTTCCGTAAAAATATATTGTCAAAACCAGAAACAAATTTCAGCCGCGGATTTGCCGCAATAAACGGTGGAACGAAAAACCACTCTGGATTGAGCATCCTCGATCCATCAGGAAGTGTGCGCAGAACGGCTACATGGTCCATCGACCGGGTGCCATCTGTGCGCCAGAGTAAAAGACCGGAACGCTGAATCGTTAAAACAGATGCGAGGACAATCACGCCGGCTATGAGACCCCCTCCCCGCGCCTTCGGGAAAAGAGGCTTCATAGAAACGTTAAAAAGATCCGCGGAGAATTTCCAGGAAAGCGCAAGCACCTGCGCGAGAAGCACGACGAGCAGCGGCCAAAGAAAATCGATGGAACGCGACCAGATAAGATACGCACCGGTCAAAGGCAAAATCAGCGCCAGTAGGAGCGGCGTTCCGATCTTCCACGCATCATTGATACGAAAAGATTTTGCCTTCACCGCACCCAGAATGCAGAGCGCGCAGACGCCAAGAACCGCGAGAGGAATATTGGAGCTGCTAGTTGGCGTCATCTCCCCCGAGTTGCTGAGAGACCGCGGTGCAAAGGGGGTCTGCAAAAATACATGGAAGAGGTAGGAGATATATGCACTTGCCTGTGGATGAAGCATCAGTCCCAGCACAATTCCCGCAAACGCCGACAGACTGAGCAGAAAGGCCGGACGATATCGCCGTTCGAAAATATGCCACAGCACTCCGGCACCCGCAAAGAAAAGCGGAAAAATAAAGAGATGGGAAAAGAGCGTAGCAATGCAGAGCACCGCTCCAACAACAAGCGGTCGTCTGCGCAAGACGGCATCGAGTGTGAGCAGTGCAAGCACCGTACACCATGCAAGCGGACGGCCAAGGATCATGCGAAACAAAAACTCCGGAGGAAGCGCAACGAGGATCAGCAAAATATTTTGCCACCACAACGGGAGCCGCAAAGGCGCAATAAGTCTCCAGACGACAAGGAGCAAAGCAAAAAACCCGACGATGCTGTAGATGCGCAGGCCAACGGGATCGGGGAATGCCGTGAAGGGGATATAAGAGACATCGGCTAGAAACCAGGGGTCAACCTGATGGTCGGCAAGATATCCTCCATAAAAAAAGCGACTCCACGTCTGGTTGATGCCCTCGGTACGCATGACTCTCGCCATGGTGATGTGCCGTAGTCCGTCGTCCCAGGATGCAGGAGACGAGGAAAGAAAAAGCGATCCGGCGAGAGCGCCCGTCAAAGCGAAGATCGTACAAAGGGAGAGAAGTGTGCGACGCGACATGGACTCAATCCTACAACACTTTCCTCCCATGTGCCGCTCCATCGGGTGTCGCCTCTAGAATGGCAACCGGCAACTCTGCGTACCATGCAATCGTCATTCCGGAAATCGTGTGTCCGATATTTTTCCCATGGCGCAAATCCTCCATTTCTTTTTCCGCGAGATCGATGCGAGGAAAAGAGTGCAATACCTCTTTTAGAGGAGTGACAGATGTCCAACACGCCTCACCGGGAGCGATCGCATGTTCAATGCTCCACCCCCCTACTCTTGTTCTCCGGAGTGCGGAGAGATAACCGCCGCAGTGCAGAGCCTGACCGAGATCGTGCGCAAGCGAACGGATGTAGGTTCCCGAACCGCACCTCACACGAAGTAGCAGATCAGGATGTTCATAGGAGAGCACCGTGCATTCGTCAATCATGACATCGCGGGGAGGAAGATCCACAGCCCGCCCCTGTCGCATTTTGCGGTACGCACGCTCACCTCCTATATGGACTGCGGACGCAGCAGGAGGAACCTGCGCAATGCGGCCGGTAAATTTTTCTGCGATCAGACGCCGAAGTGCCGCGGCTTCAAGTGCGACCCATCCGGGTTTCGGTTCTAGCTGCTCTATGACTCCCTCGCGATCATACGTTGTACTTACAGCACCCAAACGGACACTGGCGATGTACTCCTTGGAAAGCCCCTGAAACAGCTCGACAACCTTGAGCGCCTTCGCTCCCACCGCAAGGACAAGTAACCCCTCAGCAGCGGGATCAAGCGTACCTAGGTGCCCGATGCTTTTTTCACTGAGAACACGGCGGATAGTCGCGACTATGTCGTGACTCGTGGGCCCACAAGGTTTGTTGATCAGTAAAAAGCCGTGGCGCATGAAAGTATTATGTATTAAGTATGAGGTATTAGGTATAGAGCTTCAGATACATAATACGTAATACCGAATACATAATACTTTTCTCCATGTTACTCTTTCCCCCATGCCGCTCTCCATCACTTGGGATTTCTTTATCGCTGTTTTTCTCGCGCTGGTCGTTGCCTACAGCTTCATCATCGGAAAGCATGAATCGGTGAAAGTGATTGTGGCGGCCTATATATCCATTGTTGCCGTACAGGGTCTCGAGAGTTTCTTCATCCGCTATGCTCCTCTTTTTCAGCAGTCTCTGAGTAATCTCCACATCACACTCACACCTTTCACGATCGCCCTTTTGAAGCTAGGCCTCTTTATCCTCTCTGTCATCGTGCTGACACTTCGCGGTGGACTAGCGGTATCCTATGAAGGAGAGCCGGGTGTCGTGATGAATACAGCAATCACCGGACTTCTCGGCGTTGCCAAGGCGGGGCTCCTGCTTTCCACGCTAACAACCTATGTAGCAGGCATGCCGATTATGAGCAGTGCCGGAGCAGTGCCGGCTGCATGGCTCGTTCCCCTTCTCGAACAAAGCGTCATCCTGCATATCATTCTGGATTACCGTGATCTCTGGTTCGCTCTTCCGGCTTTTACACTCCTCCTTGTTGATCTCCTGAGCAAAGACTAAATTTTGCTTATCAGAAACTTATGGGAAATATTCGTCAAGACTTTTACCCCTATGTGACATTCTATGTACTTGCGCAAGGAGTAAGCACAGCGTAGAACTGTAAATAATTTCTTGTACTTCTTACCCCTTTCATTCAATGATCTCTATCCGTTCTTCTCTCGCCTCAGTTTCTGCAGTTGCAACGAGCATGCTCTTTGCAACAGCAGCATGGGCAACAAGTCTGAGCACAGTTCCGGAAGTTGAAGGTGCAACGGATTTGAACTCAGGCGTCATTAACGTCGTCAACGCAGTTCTAGATTTCGTAGCAATCGTTGTTCTCGTGCTCATCGTTATTGCTGGCTTCCGCATCATGCTTTCGCAGGGTGATGAAACTGCACGTGATGGTGCCAAGAAGACGATCATCTACTTGATCATCGGTCTGATCATCGTCGTCTTTGCAAAGGCCCTTGCGAAGTTCATCGTCGTTTCGATCGGTAACGTTGCTTAGTTTTCTCCTTGAATAGAACAAAATGAAAAAGCCCCTGTCTCAGGGGCTTTTTTTAGCTCAATCCGATACCCTCGCCTCGGCAATCTCGGGAAAAGACTCGAACATCGCAGGCTCCTCCTTTGGGGAGGAAACAGAAACAGGTATCTGCTTCAGGGCATCACGCACAACAATTGCCTCTCTACGCACTTCGACAATGTCTGCGGAGGGAATGGCAATCCCCTGACGGAAGAATCTTCTCGGAAACAGCCACTCCAGACGCATCTTCTCGGTATCAATCTGGATATCCTTACAGAGGCCTACCGGCCTTCCTGCTTCCGTACGTATGCGCTGACCGATGATTGTTCTTCCCTCCTCTGCAAGTGAGACAAGCCGGATGCGATCCTCCACGGGAGAGAGGCAATGATGACTACGAATCTGCACGGTAGCGCCCCAATGCACGATGTCATCACTCCCGCAAAAAAGCCTCTGGGAACTACCGAAGAGTCCTGCAGGAAACGTGACAAAAATTCCCTCAAGCTTTCCTGTATCCGGATGCACAAAGAGACCCGAGAGCATTCCAAGAATATCGCCGGTACTCCGATCGATGATTTCTGTACCCAGACACGTGGAGAGACGGACGTGCATGAGGAAAGAATAATGAGAAAAGTAGAAAGTGCAAAGAGATGCCTGATCTGCTATAATAGAGACAATGCGCCTCTTCTCCGGATCCAGCCACAGGAAGCTTGCGGAGTCTCTTGCGAAGGAACTGAAGGTCGATCTGGGAAAGATCACCCTGAAGGCATTCAGCAACGGTGAGCGGTATGTGCGCTTTGAAGAGTCCGTCCGCGGCAAAGATGTCTATATTCTCCAGACAGGAACGCTGAATCCGAACGAAGATCTCGTGGAGCTCTTCTTGCTCTGTCAGGCATCAAAGCTCAGTTTTGCAAAATCTGTACACGTTGTTATGCCGCACTTCCCCTACGCCCGTCAGGACCGTGTTGCTACCCCCAGAGAACCGATCTCCGCAAAGCTTATCGCTCATCTTCTGGAGGAATCTGGCGCAGATCACGTCATCACCATGCATCTGCACAGCGACCAGATACAGGGATTCTTTTCCATTCCTGTCGATGTCCTCGATGCACGGCCAATCTTTGCGCAGTATCTGAAAAAGAAAGCCCTGAAGGATTTCGTCATCGTAGCTCCGGATATCGGTTCTGCCAAAGATGCAAAAAAGTTTGCAGATGTCGTCGGTGCGGAGCTTGCGATCCTCCATAAAAGCCGGCCGGGCCACCATCAGGCAGAGATTCTGGAAGTTGTCGGAGACGTGAAGGACAAAACCTGCGTCATCGTCGATGACATGATCGATACCGCAAGCACACTCGCAGCGGCTCGCAGCGAACTCCTGAAGCGCGGTGCCCGCAAAGATGTTTACGCCATGGCCACGCATGCCATCTTTTCCGGACCCGCAATCGAGCGGCTGAAGAAGGCAAAGTTCAAGGAAATCGTCGTCAGCGACAGTCTTCCTGTACAGGCTCGCATCATCCCAGGACTCACGATTCTTCCCATCGCCCCGATGCTCGCAGAGGTCATCGGCAACATGGAGCGCGGCGAGAGTGTGACGGCGATCTACCGGAAATAACGTCTGCGTATATCATGTAGTCATGCTCCTAAAGCATCTTCGTCGTGAATCCCTTCCGCTGTTCAGTATTCTTTTTTTTGCATTGATATGGTTTGCAGGCATTGAATCTATATTCTCACGCTTTTTTCTCTGGGATGACAATGCGACATTCTTCCTGCCACTGACGCTCTTCAATTTTGAAACTCTGCGCA
>CAYYFD010000056.1:0-7404 GCA_964471125.1 uncultured Candidatus Peribacteria bacterium | reverse complement strand
GTGAGCAAGTGATTATTTAGGAGGTGTAAAAACAGGTATGGCACGAAGATTGTCTTGGGACGAACCAAGTCTGACGCTAACTTGTGCCCCTGCTCAAAAACAAACTGAAAGATGTCACCCTGCAGAGACTAGACCTCTAGCTGTGAGAGAGTATGCACGCATACAGACATTTCCTGATTCTTGGGAGTTCATTGGATCAATAAGTTCACAATATAAGCAAATTGGAAACGCTGTGCCTGTTAATCTGGGTTACCACATAGGGAAATGTCTTATTGCAATGCTTGATAAGACTCAAAGAGACGATGAATCAATGATTGAAGTCCAGTCACATAGCAACGAAAACCAAATCTTGTAAATAATCTACTAGCCCCAGCCACCTAATTCAAAGTTATGAAAGCAGGACAAGAATATGAAAAGTTTGTGTATGAGAAATTAAAAAGTTTTTATAAGGATTTCGAAGTGACTTTCGATGACAAAATAATGGGTAAGGAAAGCAAAATCGAAAGACAGATTGATACATCGGTAAAAGGAAAAGTGAATGGAATAGATTTGCTGTATTTGGTTCAATGTAAAGATCATGCACGCCCAGCTGACATCACGAAAATTGGTGAATTTTCCTCAGTCATAAGAGATGTTGGAGCGTCCAAAGGCTTTTTAGTATGTGCTGGAGGTTTTGCAAAAACAATTCATGATTATGCCCAGACTCATGGCATTGAACTGATAACGGTAGAGGATATCAATTCAGAGAAATGGAAAATATTGATTCAAATACCAATTGTATATGTTAAGCACCAAATAGATTTTGAATTTTCTACAGCAATTACTGCGAATGAAGAACTTGCAAAAAGAAATAAAGAGCCAATACAAGTTACAAAAGCGGATTTTAAAGAACTTAGTCTAGATGCAGGAAAAACGATGATTACAGTGGGCAAACATATAGATAATAAAATAAGGGCTCTAAACGTAGATATTTCGAGTATCGAATCTCTTGATCTCGGAGAGCCAAATTTATTATTGAAATTTGCTGGTGTATGGGTTCCACTTAATAAATTTCAGATAATTTTTAAAAAGAAAAAAAATTATTATCTGAAATATGTTTCACCAGATGAGTATTCTCAAATCACAGATCATTTGAGAAAGGGTGTATTGCCGCTTAGTCTTTCATTGAAAGATGTCTCTTTCAAACTGGATGAAACCTACGTTCAAGTAGAGGAGAAAAATATTCCTGTTTTCACAAATTTTAACTTTGAAATAGAAGAGAAACCTGGGCCATTCGAATCAGCAGATTTTAATTTAAACCAATTCAAGATGCAGCCAATCCGATAATCTTAACAATTTGGAAATATTTAAGTTTCGCAAATCATCCACCAGCCCCAGCCACTAGTTCTGGTGTTAATAGACCCACATGCCTATCCAAGTGGGACCAAAATTTTATCAATTAAAGGCCTAATTCATGCTATAATGTACTCATGACATTCGGCACAGGGATCTCCCTTCGGCAATTCTCTCCACACCTGCGAAACGATGCGGCACGGCATGAGATCATCCTCGATCGTGTTGAGCGTGACAGTGTCATCGAAGGACTGCCCCGTTTCAACGAAAAAAGCAGGGCCGAATGTTTAAGTGAAATCAAGAAGGCTTCGAAGCGTTAAGCGCATCCTTCATCAATGCGATCATCGGATCGTAATCCTTCAGCATTGCCGCTTTGGCAGCTTCGATATATCGATTTCTACCTTCGTCGGATGCATCGTATGCCAATGGCAATCGGCCCGTCTGAACGGCGAGAAGGTTTGTGACCAATTTGATCGTGCGTGCATTGCCCTCGCGGAAAGGGTGGATCGCCAAGAACTCGCCCTGAATATGCCCAAGTGCTTTGCAGAATTCCTCATCGGAAACGAGAGATGCCACTTGGTACGTGACCAGTATTTCACGCTCGAATGTTTGCATTGTATCATCGAGGTAATCCGGCGGTGGCCATGTCACTCCGGGCTTGCTGATCGTCACCGTACGCCATCGACCTGCCCAGTCATACAAGTCGCCAAATACTACGCCATGAGCATAGCGAATCAGCTCTGATGTGATTGGCGTATCCGAACGAACTTCATGCAAGAGAGATTCATAAGCTTTCGCGAGTGATTTCTCTTCTTCGACAAAGAGAGATTGAAGGTCTGTAACGCTTTTCTTGTTTTTCAGAACTGTTTGCTGTTTATCCATGTATTCATTCTCAGAGCCACCAACCGAGTAGCGCGATGCACCATTCTGGTCATCAGTCATAAGACTCATAGCATACTGGTTTAAATTTGATTAATCATTAATATTTTTTATGGAGTCGCACTACTCGCAGCGTTCAGCGCTCCCAAGATGTTCATCAGTAGATGAGCGAAGATACCGGGATACAAGCTACCGCTTCCAAGTACTCCTGCACCAAAAAGCAAACCCGGACCCATCGCATGGATAGGATCGGACACGAATACGTGCGATAGACCGAAGAGCATCGCTTGCCCGATCCATGCAGAAATTGTGCTCATTCGAGATCGAAGCACCGTAAAAAACAGACCTCGGAATATTATTTCTTCCAAGATTGCGCCTGAAGTGTTTCCAATGATATCGAAGGAAAATGCGAGGGCTAGTTTGGGGCTCCATAATATATCTGCAGGCCAATCTCCATACCAAAACAGTCTGACGAGTAAAAAACTACTCACAATGACCGTCCAAAAGCCAATACTGGAAATGCTGGTAACCCTGAGTCCCATGTCCCCCCATCTTAATGAAAGCTTTCTGCACCCATACCACAAGAATGCCAATTTCCACGCAATGGAGATTAAGAAAGTCAGAATAAGAGGTACGTTTAACCACAATCTTCGGAGAGGATTATCCTCAGGGGTATAGGTTGTTAATCTTTCAAGTGATATAAAATAATCAACAGAGAGAAGAATAAACCATAATGCAATGATCCATATGGTTCCTTTTCTAGAAATGGAAATATTAATTTTTTCAAAATTGAATATGTGCTTACGCAGTAGCAGGACCAGCGCTACAAAAAAGATGTGCGCGAAGAGGACAGAAACAGTACCGTGATCTGCTGCCCACTCATAGAACCACAAGATTGCTCCTGTTGCGAGAATGACAAAAGGAACTGTGACTATTTTGCCTGTTGTACATCGTAAGATCCTCACTGAAACAAGTGTAATGTGAATCTTCCTATCGATCTACTAACCCGTTTGCTCAGCCAAGACCAGCAGGTGTTCATAGACCCTCCTGCTACTATGCTCCTATGAAATTCAGAAACTTCTCTATCTTCGCTGGCATCGGGCAGGCTATTGCGATGCTGGTCGTCTATGATTTCATCGGATTCATATTGCGTACATGGGTACCCGATCGGTTTCTATCCTTTGAAGCACTAAGTCTTGGCGCGGTTGTGTGGCTTGTTGTATGCATCATCATAGGTCTGGTTTATCCAATTCAATTGCTTAGACACAAACAAAAAATGGATGCAGTCGTCGTACTTTCTTCGACACTGATGAGCATCGTCTTTGTCCTCTTTTTGGGATATCTTATGGCGAATTAATTGGCAGTGATTGACTGATCTGTCTACTGAGCTGCTGCCCTATCGCCCTTAAATTTAACCTCTATAGAAGTCCGAAGCATCCTTTCAAAATTGAGTGTCTGACCCATCTGCTCAGCCAGATAAATTCGTGTTCATAGACCCTTTTGTTTCCGTGAACACAGTTCGCTATCATTCAAATATGAGAAAATTTGCTTCTTTATTGTTTATACTGGCTATTGGAACTCTTTCAGGATGTGCATCTGAAACAGAATCGGCTGCGGAATCAACCGATCACCAAAGTCTTCGCACAGCGGTATTTACTGCTGTCAATGATGCAACGGAAGGTAAATGGGACAAGGAAGTACTCGTTGATGAGATTCATTCTTCACAAAGAGCTGCTAAAGGGAAATGGGTTGCGGAGGATCATTGGGATTGGATTGCCTGGACAACAGATGATACTGCATGGAATGTCCTGGTCAGTTTAGATGGTTTTGATTGTGATACATTAGGCAGAATCCCCAATAAATTTGATGAGTTCTTCAAGAATATTCTCTATCAGTTCGATAGCACGAAACCATACTGCCACGCATGGAGTGATTGAGGTGATCCGCCTACCCTAGCTCCCTCACAACAAGACCCTGTACGACAGAACTTTTAGTAATTCACTGTATTTATTACGAGACAGATTTCCTATTTCACCACACATGTCACCTCCGCAGCTCTATCGCCCGGAAGGAGCGGGCCAGTGAGAAGCGAATAGGCTCCTCCTGTTTCCGTTACATCGCGTGCTTCTGGGCATAGGAAGCTGATATTTTTCGCTGACTCCACGATCCCCGAACCAAGTGCATCGTTATAGGTACAGGGAATACCGCTCTGCAAAGCTCTGCTTCCTTCACAGATGCGGACGACCTGAGCGACGCTTTCCGGAGGAATACTGCACTTCAGAGTAACTCTGCTTCCAGGTTCGCACTCCTGAAGCGTCTTTGCGTTCTTGAAGCCGCAGTTTCGGAGAGGTCCAAAGAGTCCCTCGCGGCATGTGTCCGTGACATAGCTTTCTCCCTCTTCGGGAATATGCACGCTGTAGGAGATAGTGTTGTTTTCCTTCCAGAGCGGGTACTGCTCACATGCAGGTCGGTCGACCGGATCGCCGTTCTGGGTCTGGAGCGATGTCTTCTCGAAAATCTGCCTGCCCTTGGCATCTTTTTTGAGCGCGCCCTCGCACAGCAGCCCCTCGGGATTTGTCGTGAAGGAGAGAGGCAGATCCTGATTTGGCTTCACGTCGGAAATATCGAGCCATTGGCACTCCAGACCCATCTTGTATTCGTCGATCCACCCAACAGCGACGCCTTGGTTGATGCAATCCACAAAATCATGATGAAGCGGGCTGAGTTCATGATTCCAGGCTCTGCCGGACGGCTGGAGGCAGAATCCATTCTTTTGCGACACGGCATCCGATCCGTTGCCCACGGTGAAAGAGCCGTACTCTGAGAAGTGATAGTGCCCATGACACGCGCTGAACTCGAAAACACCATGCTTGGAAAGGAGCGTACCGCTGTGGGTATTGAAATAGTCCACTCGGCCGATCTCCAGTTGCTTCGCTCCCACGTTGATGTCGCCGGTTGGGAATTGGAGCAAGTGCCGCCAACCGGGTCCGCCGACGCAGGACTCGACAAGTGTGCAGGAATTCTCGGGAATGTATCGGTAATTGAACCGGTGTTTCACAAATTCTTCCATTGATGGTACGAGGTCCGGCCCCTCCAAGTTTGTCACTTCCCCGATGCGCACCACATCGGCGAGGGTGGCATCCCACGGCAGGCGTTCAAAGCGCATATGCGTATCGATTCTTCCGATGCCCGAGATAAGCGCCTGCGGACAGGACAGAGTCGGCAATGCGGTTTGGTGACAGCCGGTATTCGTCAATTTTTCTTCTGTGCGGCAGCGCTGATTAAAGAAGAGATCCACTTCCTCGGCGTCGAAACTGTTTGGGGGAAACTGAGACTCATGTATGCACGCAAATCCGGTACGTTGAAACACGAACTCCGGATCGACGGGAAACTGGAACGGTTCGTCCCACACGCCACCGATCGGTCCGAGCTCAGGGATGGAGATGCCGGGCGAATCCGTATCCGTGAGCAAGACGCCGGAAAAGGCATACGAGACCGTCACCATGTCGTGACCGTTCATTTTCTGCCGCTTGGGTTCTGTACGGATGGCGACACTCCAGAGTTGTTCGGGAGGAAGCGGAGACTGTTTCTTCGCTCCCGTGCCACCGAAGTTCAGCCGGTGTGAAGTGAGGCGGATTTGCCGGATAGCCCTGTCCTTCCAGAAGGACTCAGGCTTTGTTTTGAGGATCGCAACCAAGCGTTCGCGTTGATTGAAGGACAATTCGTCCAAAACCACACCGACCGTGCTCTCCATGCTTGTACGCACGAGCGCTGCCGGGTCTGGGCTCACGGGAACGGGCGATTCGGTGATTAGAGTGCTATCGCAGGAAACCAGCGCGAGAGCGAAGAGAATGCTCAAGGCTGAACTGCATGAGGCAATGCGCATACGGTCAGGGTACCTTTGGAAACGGGTTGATCCAATCACTCAACTCTTTTTCCGTCGGCACATAGCCACGGTATTCGATCGTGGTGCCTCGATGTATGGAAAGGTGCAAATGTTTCCGTTCGCCATCTGTCTCTTCACTGAAGCCTTTTCCTAAATTTCCAATCCTTGTGCCTTCCACAAGTTCCGATTCGGTTCGAAGCGATACAGAGTCGATGTTCAGGTGCCCGTAGAGAACAGTGACCTGTTCATTCTCATAGATGCAATCCTGTATGAGAACTCCGCCATATCCTTTCACCCATCCGGTGAAGCGGACCTCTCCGCTGCAGAGTGAAAAAATTTCGACATCACTGTCTTGTTCATTCGGGAATGTCTCGAAATCCGTTCCTGTGTGATATCCGCTGAAACGCTCTGGTTGTACGGGCGACGTGGCCGGAGCGATAGAGATGCCGAAGGGTTTCTTCGTCACACGGTTCTGTGCATCGACCATGGGATAGATCATCGGCGGAGAAGTATCAACGTTCGGAACATTCGTGGGGTGCTGCACTGTCGCGCAACCTACAAGGAAGAGAACAAAACCCGTGATGACGCCTGTCCATATCCGCATACAGAACAGTATCCTACGCTAACCACTGAAAGACAGTAGTCCGCAGACGAAGCCGAGCAGTTCGAAAACATATATTCTTCTCAAATCATCCACTAGTCTCAGCCCTCCTTCTCTGCACCTTGGGAGAGTTGCCTACCACAGCTACACTGTTTCGTATGTCTCTCCTCGCATTGATTGGAGCTGCCGCTCTACCGTTTGCTGCAAAAATCACTGTTACGATGTTAGGGCTTCAAGGCTACCTTCTTCAATCTCTCTACAAGGTCTTCCAGCTACTGGCTCCAGCTCTGTGGCGCTATAGAGAAGGACAAAGAGGCGTGAGAATATTCTGGCCAACGCATGAGCCATGTCCGTCATGGAAGGTATGGGTGGCTGGTACGTTACTCGCGATTGCCCTCTCTGTAGCAGGCATTACTGCTCTTCTCTTGCTCCTTCCGTTCTGGCATCTCGATCCTCACGTCATACGGGAAGGATTCGACACCCGATTTTCTGCAAGTCCGATGACTGCCGTTCTTGTTGTCACGTTCCTCGCATTCATCAACTCGGCTCTGGAAGAGTTGCACTTCAGAGTATGGCTGGATCGAGAACTTTCGAAGACTCTGGGAGATACGATCGGCATCGGCATCTCCGCTCTTGCATTCGGGAGCATGCACGGCCTTATCTTTCTGGGCTTACCTGGGTTTCCGCCATCACTGATTGCCATGGC
>CAYYFD010000055.1:0-7452 GCA_964471125.1 uncultured Candidatus Peribacteria bacterium | reverse complement strand
GTGCGTGCTCCGAAGGATTCTTCACATGTCCCCATGCAATCTCAGAGATGTGCACGAGACCCTCGAGGCCGTCGAAGGTGACAAAGAGTCCGAACTTTACGACGCCGGAGACAATACCTTCTTTGGCATCGCCGATCTTGAGATGCTCCAGAGCCTTCGAGCGTTCCTCGGCCATAGCCTCGCGCTCGGAAACGACAATTTTGCCCGCAGCTTCATCCATGGTGATGATCTTTACCGTGAACGTGTGACCGATGTACTTGCTGAGGCGGGTGATGATTTCGGATGCATCGGCGTTATTTACTCTTGGGTAATGCGATGGCGCAAGCTGGGAAACCGGAAGGAAGGTGCGGATGCCGTCAATATTGCTGAGCAGACCTCCTTTGTTGGCTTCCTGAGCTGTGAATTTCATCGTGCCCTCCTCGGCAACGAGCTTGTGGAACCGGTCCCATGCGCGCTGCTGGCTGGCCATCCGGAGACTCAGCACCGCCATGCCTTCATCATTTTCCTCCTCGAGAACCATTGCGGCGACAGAGTCACCGAGCTTGAGATCGTGGAATGTGTGGAAGGAGTCGCGTAGTTCGCGTCCGGAAACGATACCCGTGATCACGCCGCCGATATCCAGAAGCAGTTTGTTCTTTCCGCGGAAAACAACCGCGCCATCAATGAGCTCGCCCGGTTTTACGCGAATGAGCGGCGCAGCGTCCTTCATGAGCTGGTCCATCACTGCATTGGTCTTCACTTTTTTCTTCGGTGAGGGTTTTGCCATACAAAAAGATTGGGTGCGAGAGGAGAGATAGGAAGCTCCCTGTCCTCGCACGAGCGACCGGGAACTTCGTTATCTTCCCATTGCATAACTCTATGGTCAAGAAAAAGCCTTTGAATCAAGTCCTGAACGTAGTCGAAGGGTAGGTTTTCCTTTTAGGATTAAAGCACCATCTTCGCCGTCGGCACCTCTTTACCACCAATCTTCTGCTCCTGACTCGTTTTGGGGTTGAAGATCTGATAATAGAGCTCGATAAGTTCTTGGGTGCTGAGCCTGTTGGAGTTCAGTCCGACGTTATGCAGGCCCGCCTGCACCTGCTGGACGCGGTCTTTTAGTTGGATACTTTTATCTGGAAAGCTCCGGTAGCGGGCTGCCGTTTTTGCCCCTGTGTCATCCACGCCGACCCATCCCATAAATTGGGTGAGGAGCCCCGGCCGTTTTCCGGCGGAGAGGCTGAAGTCATCGAGCGGGACGACGACGAAGAAACGCTTTTGCATGATTTCGGCGACATCGACAATCTTTTCTATAAAGGTTGCGTAGGCTTCGGTTTGTGCCTTGAGCAGCGGATTGGTTTGTCGTTCTGCCTGAATGCGTGTCTGTTCCATATACGGATCGATGTTCACCTTTGTGGAACGCACGACGACCTGTACGGGGAATGTAAGCGTGTTCACAAAACCCTCGTATCCTGCGATGATGCCTTGCTGCTCGGTCTCGCTTTTGAGGTTGAAGTTCAAAGGCTCCACTTTGAGCACAGCTCTGAGTCCGCCGTTTTTCAAAAGGACCGTATCATTGCGGATTTCCGCGATAGGCAGGAACCGCTGCGTCGAGCCGTGCAGCTTTTTCTTTCCGTTACGCACGGTGCTTTTGATTGGCTTTCTGGAGGGCTTGGGACTCATGCGGAGGGAGGGGAGATATCGCGGATCATCGGCGTTGCAGCAGCCTGTTGGGTGACCGTATCAACAGACGCTTCCGCAGCGAGTGGATCGGTGACGATACGACTGCGGTCGACTGGCAGAGAGGAATTTTGTGATGCATTTTGACGTGCTTCAATGAGCTCTTGTCTCTGGACGGACGATGACGGAGCGTTATCCAGCAGATTACTCAATTCCTCGATGCGTTTGCGCTTCTCATCGTCGCGCCGTTTGCTGGCTTCCAGACGTGTTTCTTTTTCCACCTCATCATCACTTTTCAGGCTTGCCGCGCCGATGCTGACACTGAGTCCCCTGCGTGCAGACCAGACGCGTACGGTAGGCTTGTCCGCACGTTCGACGAGCAGCAGGCAGAATCGTGTGAGCGTGATGCCGTTGATCCTCACAAAGGAAAACGATACTCCGAGGATGAATGGCAGCGACGCGAGTATTCTCGTAAAGATTGTCAGTGCGCCGACAGCCCTGAAGCTGGCAAACAGCATGTAGGTTAGACCGCCCGTGAGCAGGCAGATGATGATCTGGCGCAGGGAGACCGGGCCGATGATGCGGTCCTCTACGTAGACGTTCTGCGGGATTTTGACGGGGTCGATAGTCATAGAATCTCTCTATTATAGCAGAAAAGGTTGTTTGGCTGTATCTCTTTTCTGATGGGGATTGAAGGGAATACAGGGAAATAAGGGAATGAAGGGATAGTCCCTTATTCCCCTTTAATCCCTTATTTCTCTTCACTAATCCGCAATTTCCACTGTTTCCAAAGTCTCCTTCTGTGCTGTAGGCGCATTCTCCTTGTCTCCATGCATCAGCGCGAATTGATCCTTCGCCTTCCGTACGACGCGGATGAGGTCTCCGGGGTTGAAGACTCCCTTGAGGATTTCCTCGGCGATTTCATCTTCAATGCGCTCCTGAATCACTCTGCGCACAGGGCGGGCGCCGTACTCGGGGTCAAAGCCCAGTTCACCGAGAAGCTGTACAGCTTTGGGATCAACAGTGATGCTGTAGTTCTGGTCGCGCAGACGCTCTTCGAGATCCTTCAGATGGATCTGAACGATCTTTCGGATGGAGTTCTGGTCGAGTGCGTTGAAGACGATGATGTGATCGATGCGGTTTAAGAATTCAGGCCGGAGGTTGTCTTTGAGTTCCGCAATGACTTCCTGACGCTTTTCCTCGTAGCTCCTTTCCGCTGCCTCGGCTTCCGCCCCAATGGTGAATCCGATCTTGGCGGCCTGCTTCGTGAGTTTTTCCGCACCGATGTTGCTGGTCATAACGATGACCGTGTTTCGGAAGTCCACTTTCTTGCCCTGACCGTCCGTGAGCGTGCCATCCTCGAGAATTTGGAGGAGGATATTGAAGAACTCGGGGTGCGCTTTTTCGACCTCGTCGAAGAGGATGACGGAGTACGGCTTGCGGCGGACTGCCTCGGTGAGCTGTCCTCCCTCCTCATAGCCGACGTAGCCGGCGGTCGTACCCGTGAGGCGCGATACGTTGTGACGTTCCATGAACTCGGACATGTCGATTTTGATGAGTGCATCTTCTTTGCCGTAGACCTCTGAGGCGATGGCGCGCACAAGCTCTGTCTTGCCGACTCCCGTAGGGCCGAGGAAGAGGAAGGAGCCGATGGGACGGCGCTGGTCTGCGATGCCGACACGCGATCTGCGGATGGCGCGCGCGACTTTGCGAATAGCATCATCCTGACCAACGACGCGCTTGCGCAGTACGAATTCCAGATTCTGCAGTTTCTTGCGCTCGGATTTGAGAAGCTTGGTGACGGGGATGCCGGTCATCCGCGCCACGACATGCGTGACGTCGTCTTCGTTGATAGAGAGTGGTGTGCGGCGGTCGCCATCGCGGCTGCTGATCAGGGCTTTGAGCTTTTCTTGGAGTTCACTGTGCTCCTGCTTGAGCTTCAGTGCGGTGTGGTACTTCTGGTCCTTCACCGCAAGCTGTTGCTTGGTAAGCAGCTTCTCGATCTTCTCCTCCAGTTTTTTGATCTCGGGCGAATCCTCGGACTGCAGGCTCTTTCCCGCAGCGGCTTCATCGAGAACATCGATGGCTTTATCCGGCAGGAAGCGCTCGGTGATGTAGCGCTTGGAGAGCTCGACTGCCGCCTCGAGGGCATCGTCCGTGATCGAGAGGGAATGAAATTCCTCGAAGGACTTGCGGATACCCTTGAGGATTTCGAGTGCGTCTTCCACGGAAGGTTCCTCCACGAGGATCGACTGGAATCGGCGCTCGAGTGCGCGGTCTTTTTCGACCGTGCGGTACTCATCAACCGTTGTTGCCCCCACAACCTGCAGCGATCCGCGACTGAGAGCGGGCTTCAGAATGTTGGCTGCGTCGAGCGATCCTTCTGCGGATCCCGCGCCGACAACCGTATGGATTTCGTCGATGAAGAGAATGATGGAACTCTCGGCATTTACCGCCTCCTTGATGATGTCATCGAAACGCTGTTCGAACTCACCACGGTATTTGGTTCCTGCGACGAGGGATCCCATATTGAGGACGAGTACGCGCTTGCGTGCAAGCGCCGAGGGCACTTTCCCTTCCGCGATGCGGCGTGCAAGACCTTCGACTATGGCGGTCTTCCCTACGCCGGGTTCTCCGATGAGCACGGGATTATTTTTCGTTTTTCTGTTGAGGATGTGGATCATGCGTTCGATCTCGCGGTCTCTGCCGATGATCACCTCGATCTTGCCGTCTTTGGCTTTCTGCGTCAGGTCTTCTGTGAAGTAGTCGAGCACGGGAGTCTTGCTCTTGCCATCGGATTTCTTGCGCTTCAGTCCGTCAGGATCATTGCCGGCGATAGGACCTCCTCCCTGCATGCCGACGATGGCGCCCTGCAGCCCCTGAAAAAAGGACTCCAGAGACTGTTCCATATTGCGCCCCTGCTGCTTGAACTGGGAAATCTGTCCGAACATCTCCTCTATATGGGACTGGAGATCCTTCGACTCGACTTGCATCTGTTCGAGGAGCGCCGTTGCGCCGTTGCGGCCTGTGGAGACGAGTGCGTGGAGCAGATGCTCCGTACCGACGTTGCTGTGACGGAATTTCTGGGCGGTAAGAACGCTCTGCTCGATAACTGTATGGAGAAAGGTGGAGAGTCCGTGCTTCACATGCTTGCCTTCGATATCCAGAGACTTGCTGGCCTTCAGAAGAATCCGGACATTTTCCTGTGTGACACCCGCTCCGGTGAAAATAGAGAAGGCGAGCGATTTCGGGATGCTCAGAAGTCCGAGGAGCAGATGCTCCGTACCGATGTAACTGCTCTTCATATTCTTCGCCTCTTGCTCGGCAATCTGCAGAGCAAGCTTGGCATTGGGTGTGAAGCGATCAAACGGGTGCATAGAAGAGAGAGAAGAGAAGTGTCTGAGAAGCGATGCATTATCACTCTACTCTTTAGAGTGATAACCATCAATACTCATCGGAAAATCTTACCATCAAAAGGCAGGAAGAGGGAGTGACAGGAAAGCGTGGAATATTGTTTTGTTGTGGAATGTTTGGTTTTTCTAACATAGGGGAAACTAGGGAAATAAGGGATGTAAGGGATGTAAGGGATCCCTTCATTCCCTTATTACTCTTATTTCCCTCGTTACTCTCAAGAATTCCTCTCCGAAAGATCCCTCAGGAAGATCGCAATGATGGTTGTTGTCGGAATTGCGAGCATAACGCCGAGGACAGGATGGATGGTGTCGGGGAAGCTGACGCCGATCATCATGGAGAAGAGGATGGCCACTGGAGAAAGTCCCACGGCCCTGCGCATGATCAGAGGAACGAGGAGATTGTTCTCGCACCACTGGATTACGTAGTAGACGCCCATGACCACAGCCGCCCAGACGAAGCCTTGTTGTGAAAGGGCGATCAGCACTGCAGGGACCGCAGCAATAAGCGGGCCCATTGCTGGGATGAACTCGCAGAAGCCCGCAAGGACTGCGAGCGTGAGTGCATAGGGCATGCGGAGAATGACCAGTGCGAGAAGTGTGAGGGCGAAGATGGAGAACATGAGCACTGCCTCGCCGCGAGCCCACTGGCCGATTTTTATGTAGATCGCATCAGCTTTCGTATCGACGTAGGGCATCCAGATTCTCGGGAACAAACTCCTCGTCCACTTTAGGATGCGTTCCTTCTCCAGCTGGATGAAAAATCCAAGCACAAGGACGATGATGATGGTTGCAACGAGACGCGCAACGGATCCCGCAATCTGCGCGGCAAACCGCAGCGATCCTTCTGCAGCTGTTGCAAGATTCTGGCCGAGACTCTGCAGAGCGTCAGTGAACTCGTAGATGGATAGATCGCGGAGTGTGTTTTGCACGAGCAGAGTGAGTCGAATATTGGTTTCGTCGGAGACGAGAGGAAGCGCAATACGCGGATCAGCGAGGAAGCCGTTTACTTCCGCGGAGATGAAGAGTGCAATCTGCTGGAGTTGCTGCGCGATAATCGGAATGAGCGAGAAGAACAGAAAGAGCACAAGAACGATGGCGATGATGTAATGCAGAAGGATAGCGATGCCCCGAGGGACGCGCATGCGCTGAAGCTTGGCGACCCCCGGATCGATCACCATCGCGACAAAGATGCCAAGGAGGAGCAGCAGAATTTTGTCTCTGAGATGTAGGAGCATCCATGTACCGGCACAGACCGCAAGAACGGTGAAGGCGGCACGCAGTGCACTTTTTGCAGAGAGATGCACGAGAACCGAATCGCATTTGCACTGGGGCGGGAGGTTGGATCCTTTTCCATTCGTGTTATTTTCCGCGGCGATCTTCCGTGCTTTTTGCAGAAGACCCTGCGCTTTGGAGCTGAGGATCTGCAGCGACGTGAATGCCCGTGATGGAGAAGGACGTTTGCTCATGGGATGAAGGAATTGAGGATGAAGTCGACGATGTAGAAGGAAAGCGCAGTGACAAGAAAGCCGACAATCGCAAAGCGCACACGCGCCTTTCCTTCGTCTCCGCCACCTCCTCCGGCTTTAGATATGACGTACTGGTAGCCTCCGATGATGACCATGAGAAGGAAGATGGCTCCTGTGAGTTGAAAAATAATTGTAATAAGATAGGCGATGTAGCCAGGTACACATGTTGCCGAAAAAAGTCCCGTTTTAAAGTCACACGAAATGGATGTTGCTGCCGGTCCGACAGGTGGAGGGCATGTCACTACATTGCCGTCGTCATCGATACAACCCGTTCCGGGGATAAGTGATGGGGTTGCCGCAAACACCTGAGGCGCCCACGTCACTATGGTAACAAGACACAGCATTCCCGTAAGTATTCCGATACGCATATCGGAGAGTATTCTGCGCCAAATCCGTGTTCAGCGGGGAATTTTCCATTCCAGTTTGCCTCGTCAGGAAGAGGGAAGTGTGATGTAATTGTTCTTGTATGTTTTCCTGGCAAACCACACCGCGCCCGATTGTCGCTCTCGCTCCTATGGCGGGTGTCACCGATGCTTCGTACCGGCAGATGATCAAGCGGATTGCTCCAGAGGTAGTCGTCTATACGGAGTTTCTCTCTACGGATGCCATCCACTATGGTGCGAAAAAGACGATGCAGATGATTGATTTTGATCCTGCTGTCGAGCGCCCGTTCATCGTGCAAGTCTTCGGCAAAGACCCTGAGCATTTTCTCTCTGCCGCGAAAGTCATCGAGGAGCTGGGTGCCGACGGCATGGCGTGGGCCGGGACGTTGCTCGCGCCGCCCGAAGTGGCTGTGGGGTCGGCAGTGCGAACGACGAGGCAGCTCTGGAGTATCCTGAAGTCATGAGCGCAAGAAC
>CAYYFD010000054.1:0-7600 GCA_964471125.1 uncultured Candidatus Peribacteria bacterium | reverse complement strand
TCGCCTGCAGGAAAACTGGGCGGGAGTGAAGGAGGATATCCAGTCCTCACTCCAGCACGGCGTTGTCCACTACCCAGGTACCGCGCGTCCGGGTCAAGCGGGAAACTTCTTCGTCACGGGCCACAGCTCCTACTATCCGTGGGCGCCGGGAAAGTACAAGAATATCTTTGCGCGTCTGCATGAAATGGACGTCGGTGACGAGTACTGGGTCTACTACGGCGGCGACCGTCATCGCTATAGAGTCGTGGAGAAAAAGGAAGTGAAACCGAGCGACGTCACCGTACTCGATCAGCCCTTGAGTCACCGTACGGCAACGCTGATGACCTGCACTCCGGTCGGTACGACCTTACGCAGACTCATCGTTACATCCGAGGAAATCGATCCGGTCACCGGCATCGCTCTAGACGTGGGAGAACACGGAGAGCGACAGAAGCAGAAACTCAATGTGGAGCAGTTGCCGATATAGCATCGAAGAATAGGCTACAATACTCACGTGCCGCCGTGGTGAAATGGTAAACACGGGGGACTTAAAATCCCCTGCCCTCTTATCGGGGCTTGCTGGTTCAAGTCCGGCCGGCGGCACCACGTAAAAACGCTCGCAGTGCGCTGCTCGCGTTCACGTGGCACCGCCACTAACTCTAAATACATATGAGCAAGCGAAAGCACGAGAAGCGTTTTTACGTGTCGCGTGGGACGTGGCGAACGTAGTGAGCTACGTCCTTTACGCGACTTATGCAGCCGCTTCTCACTATTTTCTCTAGAATAGAATTCCAATACAATCCTCCGCTATGCATCACGTTTACCTTATCCAAAGCAAACCAAAAGGCATTTGGTATATCGGGTATACCTCTGACCTGAAACGCAGACTAACTGAACACAAAGGTCACAAAAATGTTTCCACCTCAAAAGAAGCATCTTGGAAACTCATCTACTGCGAAACATATGTAAACAAGATGGATGCCCTTGGACGGGAACGATTTTTAAAGAGTGGATCGGGGAGAAAATTCCTCAAAAAACAGTTGTTGCATTTTATTGCAGAAGAAGTATAAAAAAAATCAAGATACTATCACTCCACCACCCCAAGTCCATTCGGAAACATTCTCAGAAAATCCTTATTGGCCATTGCAGCATCCATCGTGCCAAAATCCTCGGGAAACAAAATCAGCTTGTCTGACTGCATCATTTCAGTATTGATCACTTCAATTATTCCGTGTTCATTTACGAAAACAAAACAACCCAACATATCCACCTGATTTCGGGTAAGAACGACAGCCTGCGGAACCGTGCCAGTATCAAGATCGACCCGCATAACCGGACACATCTGGTCACTAAAGAGATCATTAATATACGCAAACGGCAATGCATCCTGACTGATTTCACCGTGCTCCCTGCGCTCATGCAATCTTTGCTCGAGAGGATTGAAAGAAGTGAGCTCATGTATTTTTTCTCCGGTCGCAGCAGCGATCAACTCTGTCTCATGAGCACCGGCAGGCACTGGAGGCACCTCTGACTGCTGCTGAACATCTACAGAATCGGCCATCTGATCATTATATCTTAATTTAACAAATATGCAATATTATGCTATAATTATAAGAATGCCTACACAAACAATCAGCATAGGAATCCCATGGTTCCGCACAAAAAAGAGAGGGGCATCACTCGGCTGGGGCGCTCTGGGAGTCGCTATCATTGCTAGTTCTACGTCGGTGACATTTGCCGCAGCCCTTGCAGGAGCGCTGTCACCACTCTCCATGCTCTTCATCTCCGAGGCACTCACGATGCTTTTCACCGTACTTTCCTTCGGGCTGGTTCCGATTCTATCGAGGCTTGCACGCATCAAAAAGCAATTCTGGATGCCTCTTATTCTAATCGGCATAAGCAATAGCGTCATCGCGCCACTGCTCGCATTTACAGGCATCCGCATGACCGGCCCCATCAATGCCGAACTCTTTATCCGCGTCGAGGATATCGTCCTTCTGCTTCTTGCTGTACTTGTGCTCGGCGAGAAGATGAAAAGGCAGCATATCTTCGGAGCTGTTTGTGTTCTCTTCGGCGTAACCATTGTCGTACTGCGCGGATTTTCGCAGTCCATGTCGCTATCCGCAGGAGACGCCTACATCCTTATTGCAGCAGTCTTCTACGGCTGCGGAGGAATTCTCTACAAGCGTTATCTTCATCATATTCCGCCGGAACTTGTCGTCTTCAGCAGGACATGTATCGGTGTATCCGCATTTTTTCTTGCATCACCCTTCCTCCATCACACGCTCATCGAAGAGCTGAAAGCCTTCCCGATGGGACTCATCGTGGCCCTCGTTGGATATGGATTTGTCTCGCGCTTTTTAAACCTCTTCTGCTTCTACGAAGCGATGGACCGCCTACCGGTCCGTTCAGTTTCATTGCTCCTGAATCTGGGTATTGTCGCATCCATTGCCTTTGCCAATATCTACCTCGGCACCCCCATCGAAGCTTTTCATATCGCTGGTGCGGGTTTCATTCTCGTTGGCTCTGTTCTGATGGAAATCGAGGGGATCACCCGCCACAAACTCCATTGGGCAGCACATCTGAAGCACAAGCACAGGAGCCATGTCTAAATGAAGAAGCAAAAATAAAGAATTGAACATCAGACACTCAAGAAACTGCGTTGGTAATTCTTCATTGTTAATTCTTCATTCTTCATTCCCGTACACCTCTTTCGCAAGCACGACGATTTTCGCAACTTCTGCACGATTCACCGGATCCATCGGACCGAACTTGCCTGTGGCAGCACCATCCGCATCGGTATAACCACCAACAATATGATCTTCATACGCAGTAATGATTGCCGGTTGGAATTCCGTTGAGCTGTCGATATCCGTAAACGGCATAGCATCAGAGTTTCGGATTTCCGTGCCAAATGCCTGCAGCACGGTGACGATAACCTCTGCACGTGTTGCCGGACGAATAGGATCGATGGATCCATCAGCAAAGAGGGTCCAGTGCAATGACTCCGCGCAGCGAAGGTAGACTTCGGACCATCTCCCTTTGCCAGAGGCATTCAGAAGAGCGGTACCACAGGTACTGGGATCCGTTCCCGCCGCAAGCAAAGCAATCTTAGCAATTTGTTCGACCGTCACCGAATCGGCGGGACCAAATAGGCCAAGTGGCCTGCCGTCCGATCCTCGGTAACCAGAGACCATTCCCTCGTCTGCCGCTGATCGAACATACGGGGCGAACCAGCTTTCCCGCGGAACATCGGAAAGACTGACAGAAACACCGTCAATCCTGACCTGAACAAACGGAGAATCAGCAGCATCCTCACCGCGCGGTGCATCCTCTAGAGAGGAAACCGTGGCAGGCAGAAGATCCTGCGAAGAGAAATCCGTTCGATCCTCTGCATCCCACTGCGCCTGCTTCTCCAGCCTGCTGAGATCCTCCTCCAGACGGTCGGCATCATCGATAAAATATTGCAGAGGGTCTGCTGCAAGCGAAAATGTTGTCGGAACAAAGATCAGGAGAACAATAGCGGGAATGCGCATGGGAAGGAGTATGCATGATTGAAGAAAATTTACCATTTTCCGTTTTGCATTTTCCCTTTCCTACACTACCCTCTGCGTAACATGATCGAGCAAATGGACGTCGGCTCCTCCGGCGCCCGCAAGGGCAGGAGGAGTGCGTTTTCCCATATCCGGACTATTCTGCTTCTGGGATCGGGTGCACTGAAGATCGGGGAAGCCGGCGAATTCGACTACTCCGGCAGTCAGGCAATCAAGGCGTACAAAGAGGAAGGAATCCGTGTCGTACTGATCAATCCGAATATTGCGACAAACCAGACAAGCTGGGGGTTGGCCGATCGCGTCTACTTCGAGCCGGTGAATCCGGCCTTTGTGGAGCGCATTATCGCACTCGAGAAACCCGAGGCAATTGCGCTGAGTTTCGGCGGACAGACTGCCTTGAACTGTGGCGTCGCACTCGATGCGCAAGGCACTCTGAAAAAATACGGCGTTGAAGTACTCGGCACACCCGTCGACAGCATCCGTAAAACCGAAGACCGTGCTCTTTTCAATGCTGAACTCAAGTCCATCGGTGTTGATGTACCGCGATCCTTCGCCTGTACTACGCTCGAAGAAGCCTTGCAGGCCGGAAAACTCATCGGCTGCCCCGTCATCGTACGCGCGGCATATGCACTCGGCGGCAAAGGAAGCGGACGGGCTATGAACGAGGAGGAACTCCGGGAGCTTTGCAAAGTGGCCTTCGTAGAGTCTCCTCAAGTTCTGGTGGAGGAAGACCTCACAGGCTGGAAGGAGATTGAATACGAAGTGGTACGCGACGCCGCAGACAACTGCATCACCGTCTGCAACATGGAAAATGTGGACCCGCTCGGCATCCACACCGGAGAATCCATCGTCGTTGCCCCCAGTCAGACGCTGGACAATGAGGATTACCAGATGCTCCGCAGTATCGCCTTAAAGGTGATCCGGCACCTCGGAATCGTCGGCGAGTGCAATATCCAGTATGCGCTTGATCCGAAGTCACGGGCGTACCGTGTGATCGAAGTGAATGCGCGTCTCAGCAGAAGTTCCGCACTGGCTTCCAAAGCCACGGGGTATCCTCTTGCATTTGTCGCGGCAAAACTGGGCCTTGGCTACCTGCTACCGGAAATCCGCAATGCGATTACCCGCACGACCTGTGCGGACTTTGAGCCTTCCCTTGATTACGTTGCCGTCAAAATGCCCCGCTGGGATCTGCAGAAATTCCGCTTCGTATCCGATCAGGTGACCAGTGAAATGAAATCTGTGGGAGAAGTGATGGCCATCGGCCGGTCATTTGAAGAGGCTATCCAAAAGGCAATCCGCATGCTGAATATCGGCGCCGACGGTCTGCTGCAGACCCGATTCACATTCAAGGATCTGACAGCGGAAGTGAAGCGCCCGACACCCAGACGTATCTTCGCTGTCGCGCAGGCCCTCAGCGGAGAATGGAGCACGGAAGAAGTCTCCATTGCAACCGGCATCGACCGATGGTTTCTGGAGAGGATCCATGCATGCGCAAAGATCCAAAAACAGATAACCAAGGCCGGAAAATCGATAGAGACGGAAATTCTCAGAAAAGCCAAGCAGATGGGTTTTTCCGATAGATCCATCGCAGGGTATATGGACATCGCACCGGAGGAGCTCCGGCAAAAACGCTTAGCACTCGGCATCACTCCAGTGGTGAAGCAGATCGACACTCTGGCCGGCGAGTTCCCCGCTCAGACGAATTACCTGTACCTCACGTATCATGGAACAGAGCATGATGTCTGCTTTAATCACAACGAAGAAGCTATGCACATTGCGTCGGGGTCTATGAGAAACATCCAAGCTCAAAGCTCGGTAATCGTTCTGGGCGGCGGCCCCTATTCCATCGGATCGTCCGTGGAGTTTGACTGGTGCTGTGTGCAAGCGGCGCATGAACTCCAGCGTCAGGGAAAACGCGTGGCGATGATCAACAGTAATCCGGAAACCGTCAGCACGGATTTTGACGAATGTGACATGCTATTTTTCGACGAGCTCACCGACGAGCGCGTCCGTGATATTTCGGATCTACTTAGCCCCGAAGGAGTCGTGGTTTCCATGGGCGGTCAGATTCCAAACTCTCTTGCTCCGAAACTTGCTGCTGCAGGAATTCCTGTCCTCGGCACGACTCCGAAGGATATCGACCGGGCGGAGGACAGGCATAAATTCTCCACCCTTCTTGACGAACTACAGATCGACCAGCCGGCGTGGCAGGAATTTTCCGACCTGCGATCTGCGGTGGCATTCGCACAAAGCGTGGGTTACCCCGTCATCGTCCGGCCGAGCTATGTGCTCTCCGGGGCATCGATGGCAGTCGTCCATACGGACACGGACCTCGAGGAATACATCAGTCTCTCGGCGTATGTAAATAAAGAGGCACCAATCGTCGTCTCAAAATTTGAAGTGGGTGCAAAGGAAATTGAGCTGGATGGAGTCGCACAGAACGGAAAGCTTCTCATGTACGCAGTCGCAGAGCACATCGAAAATGCGGGCGTTCACTCGGGTGATGCGACCATCGTTCTTCCGCCGCAACGGGTGAATCTTGAGACGCTGCGGCAAATCAAGACTGTCGGAAAGAACATTGCCGCAGGACTTTCCATTTCCGGACCGTTCAATATCCAGTTCCTCGCAGTTAATAACCGCATCAAGGTAATTGAGTGCAATCTCCGAGCGAGCCGGAGCTTTCCTTTCGCAAGCAAGGTAACCGGTGAGAACTTTGCGTCTCTTGCAACACAGGCACTCCTAGGTAAGGCCCCCACCGACCGGCGCTACCAGACACTCGATCTCGACCACGTCGGCGTCAAAGCCGCGCAGTTCAGCTTCTCCCGTCTTCGCGGAGCGGATCCGCGTCTTGGCGTGGAGATGGCAAGCACGGGAGAGGTGGCATGCTTTGGAAAAAATGCCGAGCAGGCACTGCTTACAGCACTGCTGGCCGTCGGATTCACCATGCCGAAGAAGAACATCCTGGTAACCGTCGGGCGTCTGGAGGACAAAGTGGAAATTCTCCCTGCGCTCCAGTCACTGTCGGAGCGCGGATTCTGCTTCTTCGCCACAGCACGCACCCATGATTTTCTGGAGTCACGGGGCATCACATCCGCAATGCTTCATAAAATCAGCGAGCCCAGATCCCCCAATATCCGCGAATATCTCGAGATGCGACGCATAGACCTCGTCATCAATATCCCCACACATTCCACGACGACAGAGCGGACGGACGGCTACTTCATTCGCCGCATCGCAACAGATCACGGCATACCGCTCATTACGAACGTCCAGCTTCTCAAGCGCTTCGTAGAAGCCCTCATGCGCGAGGATCCAGAAAACCTTCCTCTGCTTGCGTGGCCGGATCTGCTCGAAATAGAAAGCTAAAATCTTTTCTGATCAAACGGTTGCCTACGATCAAAACTCGCGTACAATCCATGCGTTTTCTCCTCTTTTTTCATGCCTAACGACGACGATCTCCTCGATGATGAATCCCCCTCCCAGGACGAATCGTCCTCATCGGATTCCGATGGGGATGATGACATTCTCAGTGCCGGAGGAGCCGGAGGAGCACCTCAGGGTGATGATGATCAAACACTTGTGACAAAAGAGGGTCTCAAGAAGCTCAAAGAGGAGCTCGATTATCTCAAAAGCGTCCGACGTCAGGAGGTCTCCCAGCGCCTCAAGGAAGCTATTTCCTACGGAGATCTATCTGAAAACTCCGAGTACGAGGAAGCGAAGAACGAGCAGGCCTTTGTCGAAGGACGGGTGCTCGAGCTGGAATTGAAAATCAAGAATGCCAAAATCATCACGGAAAAGAAGGCTGATGCAAAAAGCGGCAAGGAGATTGATATCGGTAGTACGGTAACAGTCCGCAACCGCACGGACGGAGATGATCCGGAAACGTACATCATCGTCGGATCCACTGAGGCGGATCCACTAGAGCACAAGATCAGCAACGAATCACCGATCGGCCGCGCACTCCTCGGCAAGGAAAAAGGCGATATCGTCGAGGTACCGACGCCGGGCGGAAAGTTCCGCTATGAGGTGCTGAAGGTAGCATGACAACCCCCCCTCCCCCACCGCAG
>CAYYFD010000053.1:0-7621 GCA_964471125.1 uncultured Candidatus Peribacteria bacterium | reverse complement strand
GGGGTGATCAAGAAAAAAGAGAAGAGAGCAAAGAGATTCTTAGATTGTCTGCTCGAGAATATGGACGCAGCAGGTGGCTCCGGCTCCGCCGAAGTTGTGGGCTGCTCCGTACTGCTGCTTCGAGGCCTTCAGTTGTTTGGCGATGTCGCAGATTTGCTTCACGCCCGTGGCTCCCACCGGATGACCGCAGCCTTTGAGACCGCCGCTTTGATTCACAGAGAAATTCGCAGAGCGATTTTTATAGAAACTGATGCCCATCCCCGGCTCGGCGAATCCCATATCTTCGAGATTGATGAGAGCGGCGATGGAAAAACAGTCATGCAGCTCAAGATGGGCGATATCCTCCCGTGTGATCTCTGCTTCCTCACAGGCGCGGGCAAAGGCATCGCGCGTGGAGGCAAATGATGTAATCGTAGGACGCTGTGTGAGACTCAGGGAGTCCGTGGCGATCTGCGATGCTCTCAGACGCATGCTGCTTCTATGGGTACGCGAAAGAATCATCGCGCACGCACCGTCCGTGATGGGTGAGCAGTCGAGCAGCCGCAGAGGGTCGGCAATGAGTGAGCTTGTGGAAACTGCCTCTGGCTTTACCATGTTACGGAACTGCGCAAAGGGATTACTGGCGGCATTCTCGTGGTGTCTGGCGCTCACAAGACTCAAGTCCTCCCGTGTGAGACCGTACTCATGCATGTAGCGCGCCGCGATCAGGCCGAAGATGCCGGGGAAGGTAAGACCCGAGGGACTATCGTGTTCACTGTCGCCCGCTCCCATGAGTGCGGCAGCGACTTTCGAAGGGTCTGCATCGGTCATTTTCTCCGCGCCGATGACCAGTACAGTTTCTGCACGTTTGCTTTCCAGAAGTGCACATGCGGTATGTATGGCGATCGAGCCCGAAGCACATGCGGCTTCCACGCGCAGAGCCGGAGGCCTGTGCGGGAGCATCGCCGAAGTAAGTGCGCCGAGCTGCGCCTGCCCACTGAGTGTTTCCCCGAGCATGTTACCGATGACGATTGCATCGATGCCGAGCGGAGAAATCTTCGCATCGGCAATCGCAGCGGTCATCGCTTCTTCAAGAAGATCGCGAAGTGATTTCTGCCACCACTCTCCGAATTTCGTCTGGCCGAATCCCGTGAGGAAAATATCTCCGTTCATGTCCGGAGCAGTTTACTGAGAAATGCTACGGAAAGTAAGATACGTATGGCAGGTATTGCGCTTCATGCAAGGGAGCTGTTTCATGCGTGTAATCTCTGCGCATATTCTCCATAATTGAGATATACGGGCATTCGCTCATCTTTGGGCAATTCTTTGCCGTCACGGAGCATCGAGAGAACGAACGCATCGCATCCCGCTCCCGACCCGTAGGAAACGAGGAGGATCTTCTGTCCTTTTTTTGCATGTTCCAGTGTAAACGTGAGTCCGAGAAGTGAGCACGCTGCATACGTGTTGCCGATGCGAGGGACGATGAACCCGTGCTGTAGCTGTTCTTTGGTCATCCCGAATTCTTTGGCGATTCTGGAGGGGAACTTTGCATTCGGCATGTGCAGAACGATGTGAGAGAAATCGGCAATCGACGATTGGGATGTTTCAAGGATTCCTTTGACGGCTTCGCGCATGTGGGCGAAGTATCCGGGCTCTCCAGTGAAGCGTCCTGCATGTGCCGGAAAATTCTCTCCGTTTGCCCGCCAGAAATCCGGTGTATCGGATGTGAAGGAAAGTGTGGAGTCGATACGGCAGAGGGCATGCGCGGCGTCTACAGGCCCGAGGATGAGTGCAGCAGCCCCTGCGGCAGCCGTGTACTCGAGAGCATCTCCGGGGCGGCCTTGGGCTGTATCTGTGCCGATAGCGAGCCCGTAGCGGATTTGCCCTGACCGTATGAAGCTATCCACGATTTGCATGCCTGCCGTTCCTGCTTTACAGGCAAATTGCAGATCGGCACAAAAGCTGAACGGATGGACCTTGAGCGCGGATGCGATCATGCCGCTCGTGGGCTTCACGGCGTAGGGGTGGGATTCGGATCCGACGTAGACGGCAGAGATTTCCGATGATTGTATTCCCGCCTGATCTAGCGCTTGTTTTCCTGCTTCAAATGCCATGGTGAAGCTATCTTCGCCATGGCTGGGAACAGTTTTTTCTTCTACGCCGATTCCACTATGGATTACGGCAGGATCCTGCCCGTGTGCTTTGGCGATCTCTTCCGTGGTGATGCGGTTTATGGGGAGATAGCGGCCGAAAGAGACGATTGCTGATTGCATAGCATTCTTGCGTCATTCCGAGAAGCTTGTCCTGAGCTTATCGAAGGATAGTCGAGGGATGGTTATTGGGCTAGAAAAATGTCCGTGACCCCCAGCGGGAGTCACGGACGAGAGGGTGACCGAGTTCACCCGGATGACCAAGCACGGAGTCTCGGCGGCTCAGTGCTAACCGTACGACGATCGCTTTTGCCATTCATTGTTCGAGGCTTAGGCGAACGTCGCTCCCTTCAGGCTTCGAAGCGCGTTTACTTGCGTTCTCAGCCAGCGTAGAAACTTGCGCGACATGCGCAGCTCCTTTCCTCCGGAAACGGGGGACTATGGTGGATGGAGGTGATCCAACCAGAGTCCGAAGCAGCCCATATATCCGGGCAGGCCGCTTCATGGAGATTGAACTCCTGTCGAAGACTTTGTCTCAAGGAAATACTCCGGTTTATCGACTCAGATCTTTATGTGCTTTAGCGAGTGTATGACTGGATTGTGCGGCAAGAAGGGAAATCTCTCCTGCGAGGACGGCGGCGGCGATGATTTCGGCGAGGCGGCGGCAGAGATGCAAGTTGCAGGTTGCAGGTTGCAGAAGCAAATTCAAACATTGCTGTTGTGCCGGTAGTGTCGTTCCGCCGCCGCGAATGCCGAGAAGGAGAGCAGGAATGCGGACAGATATTTTCAATCCCTCAGTAAGAGATTCTACTTTTGTATCCGTCATCGACCCTTCAACGACGTGCGCTGCATCTTGTCCGGTTGCGATATAGAGGGCGCCAATGACATTGGCAGCATGGCAATTTCTGCCGATTGCTCCGGCAACGCTCGAGCCGATTTCCAGTTTGGCTTTGGTGGCAGCGAGCATGGCTTCAGGTGTTGTTTTTAGGATTTCCGTAATGGTTGCAGTTTGCAGGGTGCAGGTTGCAAAAACTTCGTAACCGCGGCCTTTGGTGTGCGTTCGTACACTGGACTTTTTGTCGCTGTCGACGTTGGCGGCGACGGTGATAAATTGTGCGCCTGTTGAGTCCGCGATGTATGTGCCGATGGCTTGTGCCGCAATGGTCACCATGTTCATGCCCATTGCTTCGTCGGTATCCGCCGCAATCGTAAGGAAGAGGTGATCATCTCTTTCGTCTGTTTCATACGCCAAAATTTTGAGATGACTACTCGTTGCTTCTCCAACTGATTTCCATTCGTTTTCATGCTCAGAGATCCATTTCTGCAATGTTGTGTCTGCAGTATGTATGCGAAATGCCATCGACCGTGTCACTCCATGGTAGATCGAGGACGTTCGTACACCCTTGCAGGCATTCAGAGTCTTACACCCCCTGTTCACACTCGCAACAAGCGCACCTTCGGTGGTTGCCAGTGGAAGGTGTACGATCGTCTCTTCGCCATTACTCAGAGTCAGCGTAAGAGGTCCCGCGAGTCCGACCGGAATCGGAACTGCACCGAACATATTTTCACAATTTCTCTCTTCGCTGTGTCCGAGTGCAGAGGAATTGACCGCGAGTGAAGAGAGGTCAACACCAAGCTCCTGTTCGATCATCGTACGGCGCGCCGTGACGCGCTCAAAGGGGCTGAGGCCGGTGGGGAGAGAGCGGAGATCCATATATGCATTGTCGCACTTCGACAGGCTCAGTGTGACAATGCAGCGGGGGTTTTGGAATACGGTTTATGCGTTGAATTCTGCGCCTTTTCCTATAGATGCCTCAAACACCGTGCAGCTTTTCTGTGCATGCGCATACTCCCGTACAGCTTTCAGTGCTTCCGCCGTGCAGATCAAGTGTACGGTCGGCCCTGCATCCATCGTAAAGAGCACAGGCAAATGTTCGTGCTCACGTAATTCTGTGATTTCATCGACAATCCGGTACGTTTCGTCATTGAGGTACTGGAGTGGAGGGGTTTGTGTCTGCATGACGTTGTGCATATCCCAGCAGTCTTCTTCGGTAATGGTCTGGAGCCTTTCGAAGTCTTTCGCGAGAATTGCATCGATGCATTCCTGTTGTCTGCGATTACCAATCACTTCAATTCTTTTTTTGAAGTAGGGGCTGGTATGCGCAAGGTGATGCCCTTCGGTGGATCCTACTTTTTTCTCTTCCATCGTCGGGACGATGATGGTGTCGAAGAGCTGCCAATGTTCTTCGGGAGCGATTTGGGAGGCGTAAGCGGATGCAATATCAGGAGAGCTTTGAGCATCGTTACAGAGAGAGACGAAGCCGCCGAAGATACTTCTTGCGGCTGAGCCGGAGCCGAGGCGGGCGATGATGGAGATGTCACGAGGTGAGAGGTTTGCTGAAATTAATCCGGCATATACTTTTGCCAGAGCAGAAAAGACCGCTGCGGAAGAAGCGATGCCGATTGCCGGAGGAATGGCGGAACGAATCGTGATTCTCACAGATTCCGGAATTGCATCTGCCATATTCATTGTGCTTAAAAATTGTTTGGTGAGCTTCAGATGCTCCTCGATGCGCAGAGCATCTTTCTCTTTTAATATTTTTTCTGTCCCATCGGCCAGGTATGAGTGCAGAGTAAACACAGGGGAGTGCTCGACGGATACTTCGACGCACGGGGAATCGAGAGTGATGGAAACACTGTCGGCCATCGGGAGACGGAGCTGGTCGTTGCGATTGCCCCAGTACTTGATGAGGGCGATGTTTGGGGTGGAGCGGGCGGTGACCATACGACGCAGAGCATAGGGCAAAGAGGAAAGAGCAAAGAATAAAATCTCTCCTCTTTGCACTATGCTCTTTGCTCTACCATTGTGAATCCCATAGCTTCTGCAATCTTCGGATCCGCACCAAACGCAATTACCACCCCACTTCCCCCGGTCTTTCCACCTGCGCCAATCACTTTCGCTGCCCCTCCTTCTTGTTCAATTTTTTTGATCAAACTTTGTGCCTCTGCAGAGACTACTCCAAGATTTACCTGCGCTTGATGATGGTCGCGGATAATTGTCAGAAAATCCTCTCCATTCATCAGTCGCTGTGCGCATCCCCCAATGGTATGAATCGCAGGTTCGATGGCGCTGTCTCCTTGTACATGGCGCATGGTTATCCACGTCACGAGCTCTGGTGTCGTTTCGTTCGGTGCTCCGGTATCGATAAGGATGGCACTCTGCAATGCATCGATGATGGCGGGTGGAAGATCGATCAGTTTTGGCGGACTGGGTTTCTTGAAATACACAGGTTTCTCCTCCCAGATCACGGCGAAGTCGATGCCGCTATTGCCAGGATTCACGATGTTCTCGATTGCCAGAACCTGCTCGCGTTCATGAATTCGAAGTGCTCGCGCAATGGCGATCGTTAATGCTGTGGATGATCCCATGCCTTTGCCAAGGGGGATCGTGTTATGAATGTGCAGGGTTCCGGGTTGCAGGTTCGGACTAGTATCGAGAATTTTCTGAACATACGCATCAGCTTTAGTGCGGTCGCCGCTCAGTCCATTCCAAATGATGTTCCAATCACTATCACCGGGTTCGTAGGTGACTTCAACTTGTTGCTTTGCCGGAACCGCAATTCCCGCGTGCCCGAAGACGACGGCATATTCACCGCAGAGGATGATTTTGCCGGGGGCCGATGCATGCAGGGGCTTGTTCATGGCTTGGAGCCGCCATGTTCTGTGTATTTTTATGGACAGTCAATTGCAGGAATAGGAGAATAGTCTTTGTCTCTTCCACTGCGCCGACGCAGTCGGAAAGACCTCCTTCAGTCGGCGGCTGCCGATTGGGGGGCCCGGAGGCCCGGGTGATCGTGCGCTGCTCCCGGCAGCCGTACGCACCTGCCTCCGGGCAGATTTTGTACATTAGCTGCCAAATCGCCGCTTTCGGCTCTCAAGTTCTTCGACTGCTGCTGCAAGGTCCTTGTCCGTGATATCCGGAAAAAGCTTTTCTGAAAACACCCATTCTGCGTACGTCGTCTGCCAGAGAAAAAAGTTACTCGTGCGTTGCTCGCCGGAGGAGCGAACGATGAGATCAATGTCGGGAAGTTCGGGGTGGTCGAGATGGCTGCGCAAAGATTCCTCCGACACCGCACCCGTGGACGGGCGCTCTCCTTGATGCATTTTTTCAATTGCTCGCAGGATTTCATCTTTTCCGCCGTAATCCACAGCGAGATGCAGTGTGAATTCTTTCTGGTCTTTTGTCTCTTTCTCCACTTCGGTGATGAGTGCTGCAAGGGAAGGGGGGATGCGGTCGCGGCGGCCGGAGTGGACGAAGCGTGTTTGTTTCTCGATGAATCCTTTACGTTCTTTACGCAGATATTCTTCGAGCATGGTCATGAGCTTACTGATCTCTTCCGGATCTCTTTTCCAGTTTTCCGTAGAGAAGCACCAGACGGTGAGGGTACCTACGCGCGGATCGTTGCGGCACCACTCGGTAATGCTGCGGAAGTTTTCAATCGCACGCTCGTGGCCTTTCCATGGGTGGAGCATCTGCGCGCGCGCCCAGCGGCGGTTGCCGTCGGGGATGATGGCTAGATGAATGGAGGATTCTTTCTTCATAGGATTTATGGCAGAGATTCCCGAATGGCGTGCATTCCAAGGTGAAACCACGGTGCATACTTCAGGGGATCGAGGCGCATGTCTTTTTTGAGGACCTGCAGAGATATCCAATCTGTATCCGCTACTTCATCTGGATTGGGAAGCACTTTCATCGTTTCATCAACGAGTCCGAGAAGTACCGTCACATACTCGTGCTCCACGCCGCGCTTCTGGGGATCTTCCGCACGGTACACAAAGCTGCAGACGGACTTGAGGTCGCAGGTGAAGCCGAGTTCCTCCTGCAGCCTTCGTTTGCCGGCTTGCTCCGGTGATTCGCCTTCCATCGGATGGCTGCAGCAGCTATTGGCCCAGATCAGCGGCCAGAGCATTTTCTTGTTACTTCGCTTCTGGATCAGGATTTCCTTGCCGAAGTTCCGAAAGACGTAGACGGAAAATGCACGGTGCATTTGACCTTTGCCGCTGTGAGCAGCGACAATCTCTTCCGTGCCAATAGCGTTATTTTCCTGATCGACGAGGATGACGGTGCGGCGGTCCATGGGGGTATTGTAATGCTATGGGCATGTTGATGGTATGTCATGGAAATGTTTGTTTATCGTTTGCGGTAGAGACGGCACGCGTGCCGTCTCAAATTGTGCGGAGACGGCATAGCATGCCGTCTCTACGCGGCCTTTTTTCTTGGATTGCGCATGAACCTCCTTATACTGAGGCACGATGAACCATCGTAACATTCTCGGCGAAGATCTTGCCCGCATGCTCAAAGGCGGTGTGATCATGGACGTGGTGACTGCCGAGCAGGCAAAGATTGCAGAAGAGGCCGGAGCGTGTGCAGTGATGGCCCTTGAGCGCGTGCCTTCGGATATCCGTGCTCAGGGTGGGGTGGCTCGCATGAG
>CAYYFD010000052.1:0-7771 GCA_964471125.1 uncultured Candidatus Peribacteria bacterium | reverse complement strand
CACTGAAGCCATCGAGTACATGGAGCGGTATGCATTGTACTGCGGTAAGCACGGTATCCCATGGGATGTCAGCGCCTATTGCGCGAAGTTTAAGAAATATAAGCAGGCAATTCGGGACTGGTTTTGCGGACCGGGCAGTGGAAAAGTACTTTTCGGGACGGAAGCGGATCTTAGTCATGCTTTGCATTTCCCGACACTGGAAAATATCGAAACGGTATGCAGACTCCATAACGGAGCGCAGCTTCGCGGTAGACTCCATCACAATGCGACCATGCTTCCGGGAACTGGTGCCGATGCTACGCGCCGCGTGACATTCCGCGAACATGCACTTCTGGGATGTACGCCGCTTCTTGCGAAGATCGCTGCAGAGCAGGGCATTGAACTTCCGGCAGAAGGAATGACGTGGCTGGCCTCACATATTCTTGAGGATAAAACGGGATATGAACGGGATCGAAAACGACAAGAGGTCAAAAAACTTTTGGGGACCGCAGTGCCGATACTCGATGCGCAGTCCAATCGGCACATGGGCAAAGTGGGCAAACCACTGGCGATCACCAATGCATTTTCCATAGCAAATGAACGTAAGAAAGAGGGCAAGGGGGCGAGACAGTATCATTTTGTTCCGGATGGAGAGGATCTGATCTCTCTCGCGACACTGCAGCAATGGTGTAAAAATGAAGGACTTCGCTTCACGTACGCAGACGCTGTCCGGTGTGCTGTTCGCGATGCGTATAAAGCCGATAAACGAGGTCCTGATCTTGCCCTTGCTGCCTACGCAAAGATTGAAAAACTTTTGGAGATAACCGCAGAGCGGGAGAGGCGCGCCAGCACCGCAGATCGCGCAACTACTGTCTACAGGACTCATTCATAATCCCCATGCCCCCTATCGATCTTCAGCGGCCTTCCCTTGTCGATATTGAGACGTTCCCTAAAGGTCATGAGCGTCGTCTTGCGGGGGTGAACAATAGAGTTATTGGTGAAGTGTATGAGAATGCTGCCTCGGATGCTCCCAAAATAATGGCAGCGATTCGCTGGAGCATGCTCCATCTCTTTCGTTCGCGTTTTGCTGAGGCGGTTGGGATTGGAAAGGCGACTGTTGCAGAGCTCGAAAAAAATCGTCCGGAAGGCTCTAGGCCACAGAGAGATGTGTATACAAAAGTTATTCATTACCTTACACCGGCACGCATTGGTCATGATGTCCGCGAACAGCTTCTGAAGGCCTTTGTCCCCGGAGACGGCACGCTCGATTTTGAAGAGCGTGTTGGATATGAAATCGGGTTTGCAAAGATGCTTGAGCTCATCGGCATCGGCGACAAGGCCTGGTACCAGAGGCGCAAAATGAGCACTATCGCCGATCCCGGAGAACTTATTCATCTTGTCGACAAAGCCTATGCCGGCAAAAAAAAGGGACAGCCGGAACTACGGGAATTGCGGATGGAGCAGGCGGTAAAAACATGGACCGATGAAACAGTTGGACGATACCGTGCACGCACCCTTGAGGAGCCTCTTGCGCAACTCCTTACGGACCTGGAACTTCTCTGTGTGCGTGATAATCACTCTTCCTTCAGTGTGCGCACGATATGCGAGCTTACGGGATGCACGGAGGATACGGCGGCTGATTTGCTCAATGCTCGCCTTGTACCGTGGGAGCGCGTGGAGCCCGTGGTGGATGTTGTGTATGGTGCCGGAGGCGATATGTATGATATGTGGAGAGAGGCTGAGGAGGGAGGTAGCCATCGTGCACACTTTGCGACAACATTCACGGATATCCGTGATAAAAACGGCATAAGGAATGCAGAGCTTACCGCCTGCCTTGGTGTTGTTGCTCCCGAAGATCGTATTGATGGTTATGAGGTTAATCGTACGGAGGTGTTCCGCCCTTCTGGCGAGGTGCGGCGCGCTATTCAACTTGGAAGCTTCTTTGGTCAGGTGCAGATGCGGGCACTCGTTGGGCTAGCCTCGAGCCATTCAGCACAATGGTCATATCTGGAGGGTATCTTCCGTGCGGAGCGCGAGCGTCATTATCGTCGTACGGGAAGTGCCCTGAAAGGAGACCGGTTACAGCTACGCATTGACCGCGAGTGGAATGGCATCGGTCTGGAAGCTTTGGCACGCGCAAATTTACAGCAAGATGCACATGATGATGAGATTGCTGAGGAAGTGAAGCGACTCAATGGTATGGAGATTGCTCATGGCATTGGTGGAGAAGCATCGGATGACTTGGTGAGCCCCCTCCGTCGCACTGTTGACCGTATGGGGCAGGAGCGACTGGAAGAAGTGCTTCTCAAGCAACGCGAACTGCGTGGAGAGGTGGCATCTTCTGCATGTGCAGAAGCGAAGACCGTGAAAGATTTTGTTTTTGCTCTGCGGGAATGGCTTGGTTCTCTGCGCGAGGTACAGCGAAGAATTTCGGACAACACTCCGGATCGGTCTATGAAAATTTCTCAGCCGCGTATGAATCGTATGTTGAGCGGCAAAACAGTTCCAACACTGCCGATTTTACGCAATATGTCGCAAGCTCTCCTCGGTACAGATCTTCCAGAGAGTGTTCGACAGGACTGGTACGATCAGTTTGCAGAGCGTGGATCGTTTCGGGGGGATCATATCGTTGAAAGCCCAGTGGAACGTGCGCTGGCCACGGTTGTTGCATCGTGTGCAGCATCTCCGGCTGAGTTTGCGGAGCGTACAACAATGAATACGAAGCTCTTCTGGATGACGCTGCGACCAAGCAAGCGGTGTCCGGAGCTTCTTTGGGAGAATGTGGAAATTGTTCTCCTTGGTGCGGACATCGGTGATACAAAGCCCACATGGTGGCTTCTGAAAAAAGTGGTCAAGGAAGGAATGAAATTCCGTCCTGCATTGCAGTCGACCGTGACGAAAATGCAAAACAAGAGCATGAAAGTTTCGCCACATTCCCTGATCGGCGTTTCATGGGAGCAGCTGAAAACAGTGGGGGTGAAAAAGCCCAAGGAACAACCTGCAACATAATGACCGTTGCAGCATGGTTTTATTCAACACAATCACCATCCCTCAATTCTGTGGAGACAGGCCTCTTTCTACCATTGATCCGTACTTCTTTCGCCTGCTTTTGCCGGTTGCCGGAAACGATACGCAGGAAACCCCGTGCAGTCGCCGGACGGGCGATATGATGGATATTACCGTTACCATCGAAGATCGCCATGTGCGATTCATCGAAGTAGCTCCTCAATGCCTTTTCAAACTGCGCCGGTGACTGCGCTTCGGCACGTAGTGTTTGCAGGTTACGCCAGAGATCCACTGCGGTACCGGTGCTTGTGAATGCATAACTCAGGCGCTTATATTCTCCATGTGAAGCGATTCCCAGATCACACTCAAGGTCCATTTCCTCTGTGCGGATCTGGATCTCCAGTGGCTGGTCGGTAACGCCGGGGAGAGGCCAGACAACTGTGTGGATCGAGCGATATCCATTCTCTTTCGGAGCGCCGATGTAGTCTTTGAGTTTTCCGGGAACTGGATGCATGCATTCGTGCACGATCCCCAGAGCGCGGTAGCAATCATCACGACTAGGGACGACGATGCGGATGGCAATGCGGTCACTGAGCTCATGAAACGCTCTACGCTTCGTGACCATTTTCCGGTATGTGGAGTAGAGCCCCTTGATGCGGTCACTGAGCTTTGCTTCTATGCCAACTGCACGCAGCTTCTCTTGGAGAAATGCTGTTGTACGGTCGATGCACATACGATCGACGGCGCTCATTTTCGCATACTGCGCCTCCAGAGCTGCTGCACGCTTCGGATGGAGGATCGTAAAGCAGGTATCTTCCATTTCGTAGCGCCACCGGTGAAAGCCGAGGCGGCTGGCGATCGCTGTGTACATATGAAGTGTCTCGCGGGCGATCTGGCGTTGGCGGGTCACTGGAAACTTTCGGATATTGCGCACGTCAACGAGGCGGTGTGCCATACGTAGTAGCAGGAGTCGGCTATCATTTCCAAAAGACTGAATCACACGATCTAAGTCACGAGTGTTCTCGTTGATATGGAGATGCCGGAGTCGGTGCATGCCAATTGCGAGCGTGCGCTCATCGTGCGTTAGTGGGGAATAATCGAGTATCTGTTTTCCACCCCTGAGCACCAGTACGTCGTGGCAGAGTGCCGCACAAAGAAGAGCAGGATCCTGTGTGATTTCTCTGAGAGTATTGACGATGTTATTTCCATGATCGAAGTAGTTTTCCCCGCTGCTGCGTCGTACTTTAGAAAGTTGCACTGCAGCGAATGCAGTAACATCGCGCAGATGGGATGCGCTTGTGGGAAAACGCCGTGTACCGGTGGTAAGCGCTATGATAGGAGATTCAGTGTACTCCTATTTCTTTTGATCAAACCAGTGCTGCTTTATCGCCGTAGCATCTGCTGGATTCTGCTCATATGCTCCGCGGCTTTTTCATAATTGGGATTTTGGGAGACGATAATCGCAAGATTCTGTTGTGCTTCTGTGAGGAGCCCGAGCTCAGCTTCGATGGCGGCAAGCCGGTAGCGCGCTTCGATGTCGCCTGATCGTAAATCGAGGTACGCGAGAAGTTCTCTGCGTGCCTCTTCGCGCATGCCCCGTTTCTGAAGAGACACTCCGTAGTTGTAGCGGGCATCCGGAGACTCGGGTGCGCGCTCTGCGCCTTTTGCAAATGCTGCGAGAGCTGCGTCGGACTCCCCGCGTTCATCGAGGAGGGAGCCCAGAAGCGACCACGCTGTGATTTCCTCCTCAAAAGCTCTGCGGTCTGGGGGGATCATGCTAAGCCCCTTTTTTAGGGAGGTAAGCGCCCCTTCGAGATCTCCTTTTTTCCGGCGGTGTAGTGCGATGTTGTTGTATGCAGAGGTCAATGTCGGATCACTCGCAATCGCTTCTTCATACAGCGCAAGGGAGCGATCGGCTTCTCCAAGCATGTACACGGCTGCGCCGAGGTTATTCAGTGCCGGTGCGAATTTCGGATGCACGGCAAGGGCGCGTTCATAGAGTGCGATACTGTCTTTCCATGTTTGTGCCTGCACGAGCGAGGCTCCGGCAAGTACGCATAGCGCCAAGCATCCTACTATCTGTGCGGCATATTCTGATATGCGTTTGCGTAAGGGGTACAGCAGGGATCCCAGCGCCAGTGCCAGTCCGATCATGCCGATGTACGCATAGCGGTCGGAGGTGACAAAGAGCATGCCTTTCTTCAGGAAATTCATGAAGCTCGGGAGCATGGCGAGCAGAAAGAAAGCTATGCCCCAACTGAAGAGAGGGAATGTGGAGTGTAGTTTCCAACTGGTGATGATGAGGGCGAGGACGAAGAAGACGAAAAGGACGAAAAAGAGGTTCACTGCAACAGGAGTGGTTTGTGGGTAATACGCGTTCAGGCCTACTGGTAGCAAAAATCTCCCGATAGTGACGACAACGGCTTTTGCCGAAAGAAGGATCTGATCCCCGATTCCCACATCATGGATTTGTGTCGTTTTTCCGAAGGCCGCAATCAGGCCGAAGACGATCATGAGTGCTGCAAACGGTGCGAATTCTTTGCAGACCTTCTGTAAGCGAAAATCCTTTCGTACGACATCCAACATTATAAAAGAAATGGGCAAGAGAACTATGGAAACTTTTGCGAGGAGTGCGCAGCCGAAAGCAGTGAGGCTGAGCTTGTACCATTTTGAGTCCTCTGATTCTCTAAAGCGCAGAAAGCCCCAGAGGGAAAGCAGCATCAGAAATCCTGAGAGAACATCTTTGCGTGCGGCTGCCCACGAAACGGCTTCGACATTCAGCGGATGCAGGGCGAATATTGCTGCACAACATATTCCAAGGGATTCGTTGTCTGCAATCCTACGGATACATGCGTAGACTAAAATGATACTGCCAAGGTGTAGCAGGAGATTATCGAAGTGATAGAGAAGCGGATGCAGTCCTGCGATCGTATATTCCACCTGATACGTGAAGAGTGTGAGGGGAACGTAGAGCTCCGGATCGTAACTGGTGAATGCTCGCCATAGGTGCTCGGGACTGAAGCCATGCACTTTGTCGTTGTTGGTGATGAGGAGGATGTCGTCGAGAGACACGAAGTCATTGCGGATGACTCCGGGGAGGTAGACGAGGAGCGTGAGTCCGAGGATAGCCAGTAAAACCCGTCGTGTATTCATGATGACAGCATAGTCCGGAATTCCTCCTCAGAAACAATCTTTACCCCGAGATCTTTGGCATCCTGCAGCTTGCTTCCAGCATCGTCTCCGGCAAGTAAGTAATCTGTTTTTTTGCTTACTGCCGAGCTCACACTTCCTCCGCGCTCTTTGATCATGGCTTTCGCCTCCTCGCGGCTGAGAGAGGGAAGTGTTCCCGTAAGCACAAACGTTTTCTTTGCAAAGATCTGCTCTACGCTACTTCCCTTGGAAAGAAGTGCTATCACACCGCCATTCCCAAGCTTATGGAGGAGCGAACGGTGGTCTTCGTCGGAGATCCATTCCATAAGCGACTGCGCAACCACAGGTCCGATACCGCTGAGTGCGGCGATGCTTTCTGTCGATGATTCTTTCAGCGTAAGCGCGATGTCATCCATGGTTACGCCTCGCACTTCGACGGTGCGTGTACCCGCTCCAAAAAGGGAGGTCTGAAGATCAGCATGTTCCTTCTCTTCTACCGTAAGGCTTCGCTCTGGCCAAGACAGACTTTTTCCAAGAATCTCCGCAGTCTCGCGGCCGATATGGCGGATGCCGAGTCCGAAGAGCAGACGATCAAGGGGAATGCGTCGTGCCCGTGCGATTGCCGCAAGAAGCTTCTCGGTCTTCTTTTCTTTGAAGAGTGGGAGCCCCAGAAGATCCTCTGCTGTCAGAAAGAAGATATCGGCAGGATCGGAAATGAGGTTAGCGCTGAGAAGCTCTTCGACGGTTTCTTTGCCCAGTCCCTCGATATTCAGTGCATAGCGCGAAGCGAAGTGCTCGATGCGCTCCTGACGTACAGCACTACAGTTTTTATTGTCACACCGGTGTACGACTTCGCCTTCCGGTCGTAGGAGATCGCTTCCGCAGCTGGGACAGTGACTTGGAAAGTGAAATGGCTTGCTGTCTTTCGGCCGGAGATTTTTGAGGACCTCTACGACTTCCGGAATGATGTCCCCTGCTTTACGGATAATTGCCGTATCACCGATGCGTACATCAAGCCGCTCAATTTCATCCGCATTGTGGAGCGTTGCCCGCGTTACTGTAGACCCGGCAACCAGTGTTGGTGTGAGATGTGCAACCGGCGTGATGGCTCCTGTGCGCCCTACCTGGAGCTGGATATCGAGAATCTGTGCGGTTTTCTCTTCCGCAGGAAACTTATATGCACGCGCCCAGCGGGGGGCTTTGGCAGTCGAACCGAGATCGCGCTGAAGCTTTCTTTCGTTGATCTTGATCACCACGCCGTCGATATCAAACGGCAGATCATTCCGCTTTCTCTGCCATTCGGTATATACCTTTTGAATCTCATTCGGGCTATTGCAGATCTGATATTGCCGATGGGTCGGAATTCCATGCTCATGGAAGAAATCGAGTACGGCCTTTTGCGTGTCTAGACCCAGCGCTTCGGCGGAGGATTCATCGATGAGATAGCAGAGCATGCGAAGGTCTCTTGATGCAGTGATGGATGGATCAAGCTGGCGCACCGATCCTGCTGCGGCGTTACGGGGATTTGCGAAGTGCTCCTCTTCCGGAAGACTTGCATTTAATTTCTGCAGAGCAGCCTTCGGCATGTAGACCTCGCCGGAGACTTCGAGGGTTGCGGGTTGCGGAGCCTGTCCTG
>CAYYFD010000051.1:0-7931 GCA_964471125.1 uncultured Candidatus Peribacteria bacterium | reverse complement strand
GTAATCGTCCACGCTGTTTGCTTGAAAACCTCGAGGTAGGCGAAGAGATAACTGCTTAATGCCACGAGGACGAGGGAGATGATACCCGTCAGAATCGCCGTGATCGTTGGTGAAAGGAAGGTGGAGAAGAGGAATGCAAAGCCGATGACGAGTGCAGGGAGCAGCAGCGCCATAAGGGCATTGATCACGATGCGCATGGAGATAACAAAGAGAAGGACAAGGAGAAAGACGATTTTGCTGAGGTGACTGATGACGAGCTTGAAGCTTGCGCCCATAGCCTGAAACGTACCGGTTTTCCGGATAACGATTGCTTCTTCGCTGAAACAGAGAAGAAATTTCAATGTGACCGAAAAGAGCCACAGGAGCCAAAGTGCGCTGAGGAGGAAGGTGACCATACTTGGGCTTCCTCCGTAGCGAAGAATGACGGAGGTAAAGGTAATGGCGAGCGAAACACTGCTTAAAACGACGACTTCCTTGAGAACGAAGAGCGGGAAGAAATTATAGAGCGCCAGCACAAATCCTCCGTCCACCTTTTCCTTGTTGTGGGCTTTGGCTCCGAGGCCGATCATGGCGCCAAGGCAGAAGCTTGGGATAAAGAGCTCAATGACGAGGAGAACGAGGAAAATGGTGATGATCGCTGCGAAGACCGGAAATGGGACCGCGCGGTAGATGATTTCTTCGATTTCGAAGAGTCCGATAGTGCTACCTGCAATCACGAAACTCCAGAAGAAGTACGCCTGATACACGAGCATTTTGAGGTGCAGGAGCGTCTCGAAAAACGACGAGGTATACCCCCACCAGCGGATCCCGCGTTGCTCACGGGTGATGGCCCAAGCTTTGGCAATGATTTCACGGGGAGTCACCAAGGAATTGTACTGGAAAAAGGGTCGCGACACAGGCTGAAGGTGCAGAAGATATGGGCTATTCGCCTTTGAGTGAAGCGGAGTTTCCCTCTCCCGGCGGGAGAGGGTTAGGGAGAGGGGTCGCCTTGGAGGGAGAAGTCCTCCTGCGGATTTTCACTCGCCCTGCTCACGGGATGCGTGACGGCACTTTTCCAATGCGACCGAACCCTGTTTCACAAAACACATGATGGCTGCCTTTTTCTGAAAGCGGGCTCCTCCCTCCTCCTGTGGAGGAAGTGGTCAGGGGATGGAGGAAGCCTGAGGGTTGGGTGAGGGGCTTATTATTCCAAAAGGTCCTGCACTGCCCTGTACCGGTAATCTTTTCCAAGAATGATGGTGATGTCCCGCGTTTCATCTGCAGAAAGAATAGTGTTTGCTGGTTGTAGAGCAATATTCAGGAGCTCTCCGAAGAATTTCTGCGTCGGTTCGTTTGTTCCTCCACTCTGTGCGATCCAGGATGTTTCTTGATCTTCCAGTGTCTGTGCGTTGGCAACGTGATCCACCGTAAAACCGTAGCGGATGAGTTCGTTAGCGAGTGCGCGGGCTGATCCCGGCTTCGATCCGGCATTGAGGATGCTTACGGTGGGGCGGCTGAGGTAGACAATGCGCTGACCGAAGATCAGCGAAGACAGTGCTTGTACCTGTTTCCACGTCACAGGGAACTCGGGGATAGAGACGGGCAGAAGCACGGATGCTCCTTCAAAAAGATCGCGTGGAGGGGCGTAGAGCAGACCTCCCGGCTCTGGTACGGAGTTGTAGAGGCCGTTTCTGTCGGAAAGCTGCATAGAGACGACCTGTGTCTTGTCGATATCACCCCCCACTCCCGCAAGTGCGATGATCTCGCGCATCCCGAGCGTAGTTGCCACATGTTCTTTGAGAATGCCGAAGAGCTCGGAGATGGCACTAACATCGCGATGTAGTTTTTCTTTCTTCGCCTTCTCCGCCATAGCAACAATGATCTGCTGCTGACGTGCGGAGCGGCTGAAATCACTCGAAGAATGTCTGCTACGCGCATATTTCAGGGCGGTTGCGCCATCAAGATGTTGCTGTCCACGGTTTAAGCTAAATGTTTCGATGCCGTAGTTCTCGTCCGGGTACTCGGTATCCACAATGTCTTCAGGCACATCGATATCGATGCCACCAAGGACATCCACAGCCTGCGTGAATCCCTCGAAGTCCACTTTGATCGCTCCATGAATTTCCATACCGAGGGCGATGCCTATTTCCGCGCTCAACTGGCGCATCGATTCTTTCACTGCTTCAGGAGATTCCATTTTCTGGGCACGCAGATAGCCTTTGTAGTCCCTGTAGAGGCTATTCAGGCGTCCCTTACCCATCTTTTCCGTGTGCAGGAAATAGAGATCTCTGGGAAGCGATACGACGACCACGCTTTTGGTATTGGTTGGATCGATGCTGGCAACCATCACCGTGTCGGTGAGATCTTTCCCGTCGTGGGAAGTGTCTCCCTGACCAAGGAGCAGGATATTGGTGAATCCATGCGTATCGTGCGGAAGCTCACCACCGGTCATGGAAACGAGGGTACGTACACCGAGAGATTTCATGCCGATCAGCGCTTTCGCTGTTCCTGCGAGAAGGAGTAGGGCACAGAGAACAGCAACAAGGATCAGGAGTGATCGCTTTAAGATGAGCGAGCGTTGCTCCTCCTCTTGTCTTCGTTTCCATGCGCCGTACCATCCCATGATCGGTCGGGCGATTGTAAGCACAGAGAGCACGGCACGCTTCCAAGGGAAACGGCGCCGCGCAGGAGTGGATTTGAGCGTGCGAACAGTAAAAGACATCGGGAACATTCTACGGGTATACTCGCCTCCATGTCATCCATTGTTTTTCTCGAGGTCGATGCGGAGGATCGGGCTGCAGTAGCAGAGGCGTTTCCGCAGGCAATGATTGCTGATCATGCGTTGAGTGACGATGCACTTGTTGCCGCATGCAAGGATGCCGAAATTGTCTCTTGCTTCATTTATTCGGCTTTTTCCAAAAACGTTCTCGCCAGTCTTCCAAAGCTCAAACTGCTCTGCACCCGTTCTGTCGGTTTCAACCACATCGATCTGGATGCCTGCAACAAACAGGGGATTACCGTCTGTCATGTGCCGGATTACGGCTCGCATGTGATTGCGGAGCATGTTTTTGCGTTATTGCTCGGTACTCTGCGGCACATCGGAGAGGCGGATGCGCGCACCGAGCAGGGAGAATTCGATTACCACGGACTGCGGGGGATTTCCCTGCGCGGCAAGACGATCGGCATCATTGGTACGGGAAAAATCGGTCGCAGAGTGGCGGAAATCGCCCATGGATTCGGGATGGGGATCCTCGCTGTAGACACCTGTCGCGTGCTCCCACTCGAGGAGAAATACAGCGTGCACTACGTTGAATTACCGGAGCTTCTTTCCCGAAGCGACATCATCACGCTGCATGTGCCTGCACTTCCGGAAACGCTGCATATGATTGATGTGGCAGCGATTGCTCTTATGAAATCTGGCGTAATCCTCGTGAATACGGCGCGCGGTGAACTTATCGATTCCGTTGCTCTTCTCAATGGACTGGAGAGTGGGCGCATACGCTACGCACTTCTCGATGTTCTGGAACACGAGAGAAATTTTTCCGAGAACAAAGCATTGATTGGCCATCCGAACGTTGTTTCTACGCCGCACATAGCCTTTTACGCCGAGGAAAGCATGCGCAATATGTACGATGACACCTTCCGATCGATCCTCGAGTGGCAGGCAGGAAAAGAACCGGAGCACATCGTGCACCCATGGAATGTTGTCTGCGATTTACCCGGAGTGAGGAAGTAACCTACAAGAGGCTATTTCCGGATATACGGATTCTTCAGACGGGTTTTGCGCGGATTCAGGGCTTTGGTGGAAGAGATATCGTTGATGCGATACTCCGAGCGCGTCGGAAGGTTGCAGCTGCCCTTGCGTGCCTGCTGAAGGAATTCCGGTGTTCCGGGGGCCGCTGTGCAATTCTCACGCTGAGGTGTCCGTTCTACGGAGCGATCACGGCGCGGCAGTGCTCTGAGAGGAAGGACATCTTCGGAAGATTCTTCCCACTGGTCATCGTCTTCCTCTTCATCCTCAAACCATTCATCCTCCTCTCCCTGCCATTCATCCCGGTCATCGGAGGGCATGCTAGGGAGACCCTGTCCGAGCATATGCAGATCCATTCCTTCGGAAAACTCTTCCCAAGAAATAGTATTCTTCGGAATTTCCACGTACACGGGGTGTCCCTGCCACTGGGTATTGCCCTGCATCACGAGAGACATGCCTTCCTTTTCCGTTGCTGCATACCACTTTGCAAAGACCAGCTCACCGAAGCTGTTGGTATTAACGCGGATGTGGAGATTGACCGGAAGATTCTCGGGGAGATTCATGGTATCTGCATCAAGCTCCAACTCTTTGCCGATAGCAGAAGTTTGTACCGCCTGCACTGCGCGGAGCAGAGCATTGGGAGCGAGGCGTAGGGAATAGGCAACTCCGCCCTGGAAGCGCTCGGATTCCATCGTGAAGAGCGCATCCGCAAGAGTATCTAGTAAGGTGCGGACGTCGGTTTCCTTAGTAGCACTTCCTGTTGCACGCATTCCTGCGGCAAGACCACCAGCGAAGGAAGGTTGATCCATAGCTTCCTCTGGTATGGAGATTTTTACCCAAGGTTTGTCTGTCCACATACGCAGTTCGCTGATATCCATTTGGGCGTTACCCTCAACACTGAGGAGCTTGATGTACGCGGCGCCGTGTGCCATGCGCACAGCACCTTTCGCACGCATAAAGTGGCCGTCGCTCGCGATATCGATCGTGAAATCCTCCCATGCCTTCGCTACAGCCGGCGTTTTTCCCTCTTGCGCACCCTTCATCCATACGGAGATGTGCGTATCTTCATAGTGCATGTGGAATTCCGCCTCCATCGCATGGGGATTCCCGCGGAAGCTCATCTGTGAAAGCAGCGCTGCGGGGCTGCCGGCGAGGGCGAGTGCCGAGAGAGGTGCAGCGAGAAAAGTGAACAGGGAAACAATTCCGATGGAACGGCGCATGGAGAGAGGGAGGATGTTGGACAGTATCGTACTGTGTGCATTCCTTGTTGTGCAAATAAAGCAGAGGCCGAGGGCACCGAGGAAGCCGAGGAATCCGAAGAAAAAACCGAGGGTGCCCATGGGCGATCCTCGGTCTCTTCTGAATCTTCGATTTCTATTATTTCAAGTTCGCCTTTCCACCTGCGGCTTCGATTTTCTTCTTCATCTCTTCAGCCTCAGCTTTGGGGACGTTCTCCTTCAAGACCTTTGGAGGAGCATCGGTTGCTGCCTTGGCATCGCCGAGAGGCCAACCCGTGATCTCGCGGACAACCTTGATCACTGCGATTTTCTGGGCGCCAGCGTCTGCAAGTTCCACGTTGTAGGAGCTCTTCTCGTCTTCTGCGGCTGCACCAGCACCTGCGGCGGGAGCGGCTGCAGCGGCGACCGGAGCGGCTGCGGAAATTCCGTACGTCGTCTCCATGTACTTCACGACGTTATTGAGGGATACGACATTCAGTTTCTCCAGTGCGTCGATCACTGCTTGCTCTTCTTTGTTGAGCGTTGCTGCGGCGTCTGCCATATAGATAGGGGAATAAAGGAAATAAGGGATGAAAAGGAGATTAGGCGGATTTCTTCTTCGCGACCTCACTGAGTGCTCGCGCGAATCCGGTAAGAGGGGAGTTGCAGATGGAGGCAAAGGACCGCAGCGGCGACTGGATCATGCCGGCGAAGATACCAAGGAGTTCCTTTCTGCCCGGCATCTTAGCCATAGCAACGGCTTCGTCTTTCGTGAGCACTTTGCCGTCGAAGATACCGCCGATGAGTGCGACTTGGTTATGATCCTTGGCGAACTTGAAGGCGATTTGGGCGCCGGTCAGGGGATCGTCGAAGCTGAAGATGCAGGCGACCGGACCGTCGAGCTTGCAGTCGTCGATGGCGGGAAGTCCTGCTTCCTTTGCGGCGATACACATAAGAGTTTTCTTTCCTACTTTCATCTCCGCCTTGCTCTCTTTGAGCTTGGCACGCAGGTCGGAGACATCACCGACCGTGAGGCCGATGTAGTGTGCGAAGATCACGGATTGTGACTTCTTCATCTTGTCTTTGAGCTCGGTGAGCTGCGCCTGCTTCTGTACTTTGGTGAGGGCCATGGATCGGAGTGGTAAATGAAGAGAAAGGATTCCGAGCAGTGAAGGGTGGTTCCGTAGAGACGTAACGCTGTTACGTCTCCGTTTCCGTGTTACAAAAAGGTCCCCCTTCAAGTGTCCGGGAGACCAGCGAGGCACACGGCACGGTTCATCAAGCCGGAGCCGGGTGATCGATGCTGTATGCCTCGGAGGGGCTTACCTTCGGCCATCAGCCTAATGCCCTCGGTCTTCGGACGTGAAGCATTCTACTCATATGGCGCGCGCGGTCAAGAAATTCTTCAGGAAAGATTGCAAAGAGTCCGAAAAATTTCGAAGAGACTCAGGAAGCATTGGTATTTCTTCGGATCCCTCGGTGTCATCGGTATCCTCGGTAGCATCGGAATCCATTACACTTCTCCTATGCGTCTTCTCCTCCAAAAAGTCTCTCAGGCATCTGTATCCGTTGCTACAAAAGAGATTGCGAGGATTAGTGAGGGGTATCTTCTCTTTCTCGGCGTGATGGCGGGAGACACGGAAGAGCAGGCGAAGTGGCTTGCAGAAAAAGTGAGCAAACTTCGATTGTGGGATTCTTCGGAGGGAAAGATCAATGACCGATCACTCTTTGATATCGGAGGATCGGCTCTGGTTGTTTCGCAGTTCACGCTTGCGGGCAATACGGAGAAGGGGAATAGGCCGGACTATACAAAAGCCGCGCATCCGATAGTTGCCGAGCCGCTCTATGAACGATTCTGTCAGTTCCTACGCGAGGCCGGCATAGGAGACGTACAGAACGGCAAGTTCGGCGCTGCGATGCAGGTGGAGCTTACGAACGAAGGGCCGGTGACGTTGATCATTGAACGATGAAGGAAAAGTTGCAGGTTGCAAAGTGCCAGTTTTTTGCAACCTGCAACCATAAACTAACGAACTTCATTGCCGTCCCCCCTGCCAAATTCTAGAATCCTATCTCCATGCCCCCCCGCCTTGCAGACGCACGGCAGATCGTGGAGCGCTTGCGCGCTTCGGGTCATGAAGTGGAATCTGAACGCGTAGAACAAGCATACAAAGTTGCTCGGGAACTCTACGGTGAGCAGATGCACTGGTCGGGCATTACCATCCTTGCTCACGTCATGGAAGTTGTGGAGGTGCTTTTACCATTCGAGCCTGATGAAGATGCGATTGTGGCGACACTTCTGCATCACATCCTCGGGGAAAAGCGGATGACGGTTGCGGAGCTTGAAGAGCGCTTCGGCCCGAAAGTCCGGGCACTGGTCAGTGGCGTGCACCTTCTCGGCCACGTCACGATTCATGACCGTCGCCACTCCATCGACGATCTCCGGCTTATTCTCCTTACGGTTTCCGACGATGTGCGCACCGTGCTCATCTCACTCTGTGATCGCTGCTCGCTGCTACGGCGTATACAGGATATTCCGCAGGAGTCTGCAAAGCGTCTCAGTCAGGACGTACTGCATCTCTTCGCCCCCGTTGCCTCACGTCTCGGTATCTACGCGCTCAAGCACGAGCTTGAAGAGCGGGCGTTCCCTGTCCTCTACCTCGAGGAGTCGGACCGACTCGCTCAGGAACTTGCGGATCTTACCCGCGAGCAGGGGGCATTTCTTGGGGGCGTGTCGGCCTTCGTCACTTCCTACCTGCAGGAACACGATGTCTCTGCGACGGTCGATGCCCGCCAGAAGCAGTTTTACAGCATCTTCTCCAAGATGCGCAGCAAGAGCATCGGGAGTGTGAGCGAAGTCTATGATCTCTTCGCGGTCCGCGTGATCGTGCCTACGGAAGCGGAGTGCTATCAGGCACTGGGACTTCTCCACCGTATCGGTCGTCCTGTCCCGAATCGCTTCAAGGACTATCTCGCGTTTCCCAAGC
>CAYYFD010000050.1:0-8094 GCA_964471125.1 uncultured Candidatus Peribacteria bacterium | reverse complement strand
ATCGGGTTTGCCATCCTGATTCTGCTCATCGGTCTCATTACCTATCACGACATCGCGAGATTGTTCTAAATATTTTCATCGTTGATCATCTTTTTGCATTTTGCATTTTCCACTTTGCATCCCGTGATTCCCGTCGCCACCCCCATCGCTCCCCCAGTATCTGCCCCTCAGGCGCACTATGGCCTGCAGGATTTGTGGATGGCGGTGCTAGGGAAGCTTGCACAGCAGATAACGCGTAGCCAGTTCATCACGTGGTTTCGCGATACTGCAGCACTCGGAAAAGAGGATGGGAAACTTGTTGTAGGTTTACCCCTTCCCATGGCGCTCACGTGGCACATGGAACACTACCGCGATCAGACGCTTGCGGCTGTGCAGGAGCTGGATCCAAGCATCAGTCAGATCGTGTACACCGTGGACAATGGACTAAAAGATAATCGCGAACGCTCTCCGGATATTCTTGAGCTCTTTCCGGAGGCTCGTAAGCGCAAGATTGCTGGAAGGTCCGAAGTGCGTCTTGCGGAAGGCATCGTCAGTAAGATCCTCAATCCCAGTTACACGCTGGAGAATTTTGTCGTTGGCTCGGGAAACCGTCTTGCGCATGCGGCATGTCAGGCTGTCGCCAGAGAGCCGGGAGGAAAATACAACCCGCTGTTTCTCTACGGAGGCGTGGGGCTCGGCAAGACCCATCTTCTGCAGGCGACGGGCAATACGATTTTGCGCCAGATACCACGGGCAACTGTTGTCTATACGACATCCGAAGACTTTACGAATCAGGTCGTAGAGGCGATCGGCCAAAAAAAGATGGAGCAGTTCAGGCGCCGGTATCGTCTTGTGGATGTCCTCATTATCGATGACGTCCAGTTCCTCGCGAACCGCGAACGCACGCAGGAGGAATTCTTTCATACCTTCAACGCGCTCTACGAGGATCACAAGCAGATTATTATCTCAGCGGACCGCCCTCCCGCGGAACTCGATCTCGAAGACCGTCTTACCTCGCGCTTCGAGCGCGGCATGATTGCCGATGTCTCCGCACCGGACTACGAGACGCGCCTTGCGATCCTCATCGAAAAAGTGCGCAACTACGAGATGTTCCTCGATATGTCCGTGCTGCAGTTTATCGCCGAGCACGCGACGAGAAACGTCCGAGAGCTAGAGGGCATTCTCATGCAGGCCGTTGCGCTCTACGAGCTTGAGCAGCGCATGCCGACAGTGCGGTCTATTGCTGAAATTATGCAAAAGCTCAATAAAGATGCGCAGGAGCCGCAAACTCCAGGGTTCGAGGAGCCGACGAAGCGGCGCGCAACGTTTCAGGAAGTTCTCGAGGCCGTGAGTCGTTATTACTCTGTGTCCGTCAACGACATGCTCGGGGAATCACGCGTGCGAGAAATCCTGCTTCCGCGTCAGATCGCCATGACGATCGGTAAGCGCAAGCTCGGTATGAGCTACGTGCGCATCGGCGAGGTTTTCGGCAACCGTGACCATACGACCGTGATGAACGCAGTGAAGAAGATCGAAGAAGTTTTGCAGGCAGATCCCCAGATGCTTCGGGAAGTGCGGGCGCTGGAGCAGGAGCTGGATCTGAAGTAATGGTTACATGGTTGAATGGCTAAATGGTTAGATGCTGATTTTGAAAGAGATGCATTTGAACAAATCTTTGGCATCCAACCATTCAACCATTTAGCCATTCAACCATTCGACATATCTGCTATTCTCCATCCGATGTCCACTCCTAAAGCATCTCCCGTCGACGACCTCTACAAGCTGCGGCATTCGCTGGCGCACGTGCTTGCGCAGGCTGTCACAAAACTCTGGCCGGATACTCTCATAACCATCGGTCCGCCGATCGACACGGGATGTTATTACGATTTCCTCTTTCCCCAGCCAATTACCGAATCGGATTTTTCTGCCATTGAGAAGGAGATGAAGAAGATCATCTATCAGGCGCAGACGTTTCGCTGTGACACGCTGAAGGTACCTGCAGCCAAGAAGTACTGGAAGGAGCGTAAGCAGCGTTTCAAAGTCGAGCTCATAGAAGATCTCGCAAAAAACGATGGCGTGGAGACGGTGACGCACTACGCGAACATTGGACCGAAAGGGGAGGATACCTTCGTTGATCTCTGTCGCGGCGGGCATGTGGAAAGCTTCAAGGAAATCCCTGTCGACTGTTTTAAAATCATGTCTATAGCCGGAGCCTACTGGCGTGGGGATGAAAAACGTGAACAGCTCACACGCATCTACCTTGCCGCGTTTCCGACGAAAGCAGAGCTCGATTCGCACCTTGCTATGCTCGAGGAAGCCAAACGGCGTGATCACCGTAAAGTGGGCAAGGAATTGGATTTATTCACATTCAGTGAGCTTGTCGGTTCAGGATTGCCCCTCTGGACGCCCCGCGGCACGATGCTCCGTCATCTCCTTGATCAGTTCGTTTGGGAATTACGCAGTGCAAAGGGCTACGAGCGCGTGACCATCCCGCATATCACCAAGAAGGAACTCTATGAGACCAGCGGTCACTGGCAAAAATTCGCAAATGAGCTTTTCCATGTGACCACGCGTGAGGGCCATGAATTTGCGATGAAGCCGATGAACTGCCCTCATCACACACAGATTTATGCCTGTCAGCAGCGCAGCTATCGCGATCTTCCCCAGCGCTATGCCGAAACCACCACATGCTATCGTGATGAGCAGACAGGAGAACTTCATGGCTTATCGCGTGTTCGCGGATTCACGCAGGACGACGCCCATGTATTTTGCAGACACATTCATGTGAAAGATGAGATCCTGGCCATCTGGGAGATCGTCGATACGTTCTACGCTACGGTTGGCTTCGGCAAACTCCGCGTGCGCCTTTCGCTCCACGATCCCGAAGCTCCCGAAAAATATTTGGGTACGCCCGCAATGTGGAAGAAGGCCGAGGATGCATTGCGTTCGATTGCTATTGATCGCAAGGCGGATTTCCTCGAGTCGCCGGGTGAAGCTGCTTTCTACGGTCCAAAGGTCGACTTCATTACGAAGGATTCCATCGGACGCGAATGGCAGGTGGCAACGATCCAGCTGGATATCAACATGCCGGAGCGCTTCAATCTTTTCTGCATCGATGAACAAGGAGCTGAGGAGCGCATTGTCATGGTGCATGCCGCGATCATGGGATCCCTTGAGCGCTTCCTTTCTATATATATCGAACATATGGCCGGGCTTTTCCCACTGTGGCTGGCGCCGATGCAGGTGGCGATCATTCCTGTTGCCGAAACGCATGAAGGCTACGCTGCAGAAATTGCTGCCCAGCTAAAGAAAGAGGGGATGCGTGTCGTCGTTCTTCCACATACGGATTCTCTCGGCAAGCGTATCCGCGAAGGAGAGACACAGAAGATCCCGTATCTGCTCGTCGTTGGCGACAAGGAAATGGAAGCTGCTTCCGTTGCCGTGCGTAACGTGAAGACGAAGAAGCAAGTGGTGGTGACGATGAAGGAGTTTACCGAGAAGTGCCGTGCAGATATTACAGAGAGGAGATTGGAAGCATCTATTGGACACTGAAATATTCCTTTTTTTGTAGCCTACATATATAAATAGTATAATATGGTCATATGTCTCCTTTAGATAAATGTCAAGAGTTGGCAGATTTACAGCTTATCTCTGCTGCTTCTGAGACTACTGTGCGAGATTGTGCAATCGGTCTGGGTGTTGATCAGGCCGATGCAGATGAGTTTGTACATTTAGCGTACCAAGCAGAGTTACTCACAAGCGAACAACCGCGTTTCTTAGAGTTACGTCAGTTGGTTCGCGCAGTCTTAGATTCATGCAATTAACAAAAACCTTGGCTTTGAGTTGGGGTTTTTGCATATGATGGAATTCATCAAAGATTTGCTTCTGCTATGCTCCTCCCATGTTCGAAGCCTTTCAGGTCGGCCCATTCCTTGTGTGGACGCGTGTGGTGTTCCTACTCCTCGGGATTTGGCTCTCGATTGAATTCTTTATGAGGCTTTCTGTGAGCGCACATCTGTCCATCCAGCATTTTCGCGATAAGGCATGGCAGTACCTCCTTGCCTTTCTCGGTGGCGGCCGCCTCTTTGCCATGATTGCCGAGTACCGCGCTTACCTAAAAGATCCGCTCCGTATCTTTATTGTCTGGGACGGGGGGTGGAGCTTCATTGGGGGGGCGATCGGCGTGGGGCTTCTTCTGTGGTGGATCTCACGCACACATCGTGCGACGTTTCTCCAATGGCTTGACGCACTCATACCTGCGACGTCTCTCGGACTTTTCTTTGACTGGGTCGGCAAGTTTGTCTCCGGTCACGCCTACGGGCGGCCTAGTGATATGTTCTGGGCTGTGACATACGATGCTATTAGTGTCCGCTATACCGTACCTATCCATCCGGTGCAGCTGTATTACGCCTTACTATTTCTGATTCTCACGTTCGTGCTCCTCGTCATCCGTAAGCGATCGAAGAGGGCGGGGGAGGAGACGCTCATTGGTATCGTGTGCGCTTCGCTCCTCACCTTCGGTCTGGAATATTACCGCGGGGATTTCACCATTCCTGTTTTTGCTACGAAGCTCGATCTGCTCGTACTTGTTATTCTCTTCGCAAGTCTGGGCATCTTTGCCATTGTGGAGCTAAAGCTCACACAGCGCTCGATCATGATCTATCAGGGGGCACTTGTCGGGCTGTTCACGCTCTATATCATCGTGCGCCGGTTTCTGCATCTTCCTACACATGAGTTACGCTTTACGCAATTTCTCGCAATTGTCGCGCTACTGGCGACCATCGTGTATGTGACTGTGCATCGCAGAAAGTATCCGCACTTGTAGTTTCGAACATTGAACATTAGCTTCGCTGTACAAGATGCAGTAGAATTTTCCGGCATGATTTCCATGAACGCATTCCCCGCTCTCCAGAAGATACTCGAACCGTGGATTTTGCTTTTTGCAGATGATCCGCTGTTACGGGCGATGCAGATCGGTCTGGTGTTTCTTGGTGTCCTCGTGATTTTCACGGTGTTTTACGTCACGCGGGATATCCTCCTGCGTTCACAGTCGTTTCTGTTCATGTTCTTCTCCATTCTTCTTGCGGCATTCCTGCCGCTTGCAGGATTTCTTCTCTATCTCCTTATTCGTCCCTCGCGCACACTTGCGGAAAGGGAGCTTGATCGGAAGGTGTCGCAGATGTATGCGACGATGGTCAAGGATCTTAAGCCGAAAAAGCCCGAAGTGAAGAAAGAAAAGTAGTTCCATGGCATTGCTGTCCGCTCACGGAATCTTGTATCGTGCCCCACGTACCTCCACCTTATGCTCTCCTATCTCTTCTGGCCCAATCCGCAAGCGACGACGTACGATAATCCGAAGGTCATGGCGATCCTTGGTCTCTGCGGACTTTTCATTGTTCTGAGTTTCGCGGTTGCCCGCTGGCGCAAAACGAAAGGTAATCCCGTTACGCGCCGCCTGGCACGCAGCTGGCCGTCTGCCTTTATATGGTTCGGGGTCATTGGTTTCATACTTGCCATAGCCCGCGTCGAGCAAATCAGTTACATATCCATGCGGGTTTGGTGGATTGTGTGGGGCGCAGTACTACTCCTGTTTGTGTATATGCAATTCCGCCGCTGGCGTACGATGCACTATGAAGTACTTCCTCAGAGTCGCGTGAATGATCCGCGGGAGAAGTATTTGCCGAAGAAGAAAAAATAGGTTGCGAAGGTTGCGCAGTCACGAAGGTTGCGAAGTGCTTCAGTAGAGAAACTCCGCAACCTTTATCTGCAGGTGTATTCCCTTGCGCATGTTGCTCCAGAGGTTTTGAATATGCCCGATGCGCACTCTCGTCCATCAGGGAATTACGTGGCATGACGATCCCTCTCCTACGGAGAAGGAGATTTTGAATCTGCACCACAAATACGGGTTTCATGAGCTGGATATCGAAGATTGTCTCAGTGAGCACGAGCGACCGAAGGTGGAGGAGTACGATAACTACCTCTTTCTCGTATTTCACATCCCGTATAAGAGTCCGCAGTCGGGCCGTATTCTTAAAGAAGAAATCAACATTTTCCTTGGTCAGGAGTACATCATCACGCTTCATGAAGGAAAGATCCCGACGCTTGACCGTCTTTGGACGGAGCTCAATGATCTTCCTGCGAAGCGCGAAGAGTATTTGCAGAACGGAACGGGATACTTCCTGTATGAGCTCATGCGGCTTCTCTTCCAGCAGGGATTCCCGCTTGTGGATTCCATTACGAAGGAGCTCCGGCGGCTGGAAGACGAACTCTTTGAAAGCGAAGAGGAAGTAGACATTTTACGTTCCGTGCTGACCCTCAAGAGAAACATCATCACCATGCGCAGTATCCTTCTTCCGCAGCGTACGATTGTCGCTTCGCTGGAGCACAAGAACCGCAAATTTGTCTCGGAGGATCTTGCTCTCTACTACGACGATATCCGAGATGCCATCGAGCGCCAGTGGTCACTTCTAGAAACTGCGAAAGAAGTTATTGAGGCGCTGCAGAGCACGCACGAGTCCTGGCTCAGTCATAAAACCAATCAGGTGATCCGTATCCTGACGGTCTTCTCCGTGACCATGCTCCCGCTTTCGGTGCTCACGGGTTTGTACGGCATGAATGTGAATCTTCCACTGCAAGCACATCCTCTCGCATTTGAAATTGTTCTCGGAATCATGGCGGGGATCCTCGTATCCATGCTTGGGTATTTTGTGCGCAGAAAGTGGTTGTAGAAAAATGAGTGGATTACTCCATTGTTGGAGGATGGAGATGCTCAATGGTTGAACGGTTAAATGGTTAAATGGCTGAATGGCTGAATGGCTAGATGCTGAATCTGATGAGTAGATGCATCAAAATACATCTCTGGCATCTAACCATGTAGCCATTTAACCATTCAACACTTTTCTCTTCTTGCAAGTTCGCTCTTCTTGACGGGCTGCGGCGCTGCGAGGAACATTCACCCCTTTGCATCCTATGCCTCTTAGACACTCCACAGAGACGGCTCTTCTCCTCCTTCTTGCGCTCGTCATTGCGCTCACGGGACTGGTATGCGCGACACTGCCTCCGATTCCCGCGGGTGGACTTCCGTGGCTTTTATGCATGCTCCTTGCGGTCGCGTATCCGGTGATGCTTACGCCGCTCTTCCGTGCACGCAGAGCCGACACACCCCTTCGGACCATGCACTGGTATCCGGCGCTCATTCTCCTTCTCTGGTTTTTCCTTGAGCTCCTCTCATTGTACGCTCCTTCGATGCACGTTCTTCAGCGGTACTTCACCGTGGCATGGACGCTTCCTGCGGTCGTCGTCGGGCTTCTCGCCCTCATTGTGTATTGTCTTCGTGTCATTCGCAGACGCATACCGCGCATAGCATTCATCCTTTTGCTTCTTGTGCCGTATGCGGCTTTTGGTATGGTTTCTGCCCGCGGGGCGTACTACGAAGGAGAGATAGCTTCGGTGCTCTGGAGGGGGGACTGGTGGCAGGTTTTCGGATCCGGTGCCGCGATTCCATCCGCACGATGGTCCCTTGCAGGGAAAGGCACTTCCCTTGCAGATATCGGTGTATCCGCAGATGCATCCGAGGAGCGATGGAGAGAGAAGCTCCGTGCGGCGGAGCGCAGAAGCTCACGAGAAGCTGATAGAAAGTCACAGGCAGCACTCGAGCGTACATCCTCCTCCAGTGCACCGAAGGCATCATCTGTCTCCTCATCTCCAGTTTGGAGGCAAACGAGTTCCGCTCCGACGACGCTTCCTTCTTCCGGAGGACCTTTCGAGGTGATCGTGATTTCGATGCTCGCTCTCTACTCCGGAGTCCTGCATGATCGTGTACGAAGAAGAGCGTAGTGCATATGCATCTTCCCGAAGATCATCGATCAGGCTCCGCACCGCCGGTTTTGCTTTCAGGGATTGACCAGCGTCGCTATCCTCTATTGTCTGCTGCATTTGAGCTTATGCAGAGGAATTTCATTCCTCGTGAGCCTGAGGGGCCTGTTATCGATTTGCCAAGTATCTCTGAAGAGAGGATGCATGTATGGAAAAGCAGCTTGGCAGCTCTGGGAAGTTATCGTGGTGTGGCGGTGTATCTCATAACAAATTACGAATCACACTATGGACACGCGTTGG
>CAYYFD010000049.1:0-8166 GCA_964471125.1 uncultured Candidatus Peribacteria bacterium | reverse complement strand
CATCACCCGTCACCCCATCGATCTCTCCCCTCTTGCGCGCAGAAACGACGAGAATCCACTTATCACCGACCGCTTCCAGCTCGTCGTCGGCGGATGGGAAATCGTCAATGCGTATAGCGAGCTCATCGATCCCGTCGATCAGGACGAACGATTTACACAACAAGCAAAAGCATCTGCTGGAGGCGATGGCGACGCACATCGTAAAGACGACGACTTCGTCACAGCGCTCTCGTACGGCTGCCCACCGTGTTCGGGCTGGGGCATGGGCATCGACCGTATCGTGGCCCTTCTTACACAGCAAAGTAATTTGAGGGATGTAGTGCTGTTCCCGCTCATGAAGCCGTTGGGAAAGCAGGAAGATGGTAATAAAAATATTGATAATAGGACGAAAAAGACGAAGAAGAATAAAAAGACGGATTCCTCTTCGTCCTCTTCGCCTTCTTCAACCACACCTATGGATGCATCTACCACTCCCCTCCTCCAGCACGCCGACTATGGCCATCTTCTTCCTGCTGCACATGGACTCTTGGAAGAGCATACAGACCAGACCCGTGCTCATCTTGTCGCAACAGGCGCCGCCATGGAAGCACTCGCAAAGAAGTTCAATGGAGACACTCAGACGTGGAAAGTGGCCGGCATGCTCCACGACCTCGACTGGGACAAGCTCGACAAAGATTATGAAGCACACTGCGGAGACACGCTCGACCACCTCCTGAAGACTATCAAAGCACCACAAGAACTTCTTGGTGATATTCGCGCTCACTACCAGAGCAAGTACGGCGCAGAGTATCCGCTCGATACGATGCTTAGGAAATGCCTTTACTGCGTCGACGAGCTTACGGGCTTTATCATCGCTGTAACGTACGTACGTCCCAGCAAAAAGATTGCTGATGTTGAAGTAAAGAGCGTAACGAAGAAGCTCAAAGACAAATCTTTTGCTGCACAGGTCGATCGGGATCAGATCAAACAATGTGAAGTACTGCTCAATATTCCCCTCGATGAATTTGTATCAATCACCCTGGAAGCGATGAAGGGAGTTTCTGCAAGTATCGGATTGTGATAATTCATGCACCATCCTGAAGATTACTAAGTTACCAACTACCGGTGTGGTGGATATGCGTAGAGGGGCTGCGGAGGAAGCTTCTCTGTGCATGAGGAACCTACCTCCGGCATCCCCTCACACACGCATGACGCGCATGCGGGGGGAACCGATCGCAGAGTAATGGTGCTGCCCTTCACTGCAAGCGCAGTACATCGATCGAGGTAGAGTGCCGCAGGAATAATAGGAACGTGATTCTCATATGCCGATGAAAAACCTGCATGACACAATGCATTAAAGAGTGAAGTACGCGTGAACCAAAAACTCTCATGATTATTGAGTGATGCCCATACACTTGACAGTTTTTCCTCATCCGATGCGCCCTCACGATGTTCTGACATAATCCTCCCGTAGTACGTTTTCCCTCCATCTTCAAAGGAAGTTTCCGGCCCAAGACTTACATGTGTATCGAACATAGCAATGCTATCCGTCATGCCATAGATACTGTGAAGAAACGGCAGAAGCGATGGAGCATCTAAGTGATACAGAAGACCCAGGCAAAAAATCACATCAAAAGATCCATACTTCTCGAGCGAAATATTGCGAACATCATCCTGAATAAACTGCACACGATCCAAGCCAAGTACCTCTGCGGTCCAGCGGGCTTTTGCAATATGCGCATCTCTACCATCTATACCAATAACCTCAGCCCCTTGCATTCCACATTCAATGGCCACTCCGCCTTCCAGACACCCAAGATCAAGAATGCGTAAGTCGGCAAAAGGCTTACGCAACAGATCCGCGATCACTTGGAGGTATCTCCGCTCCTGCACACCAGCAGATACGTCCGCGCCCTTCGTATAAATACCATGGGAAAGATGGATATTGTATCCAACCCATTCGCCATAGCGATCAATGATGCTTTTTTTCGAAGAAACGATGTCTTCCTTGCTCAAAGCCGAACTCATGATACTAGTCTACCATACTCTCTGTTACGCTTTGCCTCCTCTATGTATAGATTTTGGGAAACAATTATCAGGCCCGTACTGGAGCTCGCTGACGCTCGTCACATCGTGGAAATTGGGATAGGAGAAGGAAAAAATACGGAGAACATCCTACAGTTTTGTAAAAAGCATGGAGGGTTCCTCCATGCAATCGATCCGAGTCCCAGTACTGCGCTTACTCAATGGGAAATAGAATATGCCGAAATATTCGAATTTCAGAGTAAAAAAAGTTTGGATGCTCTCCCACTTCTTTCCTCGTGCGACGCCGTACTGATCGACGGAGACCACAATTGGTACACCGTCTACCATGAGCTTCTCCTTTTGCAGAAAAAAATCGGACAATCCGGATTTCCTCCGGTGATGTTCCTGCATGATACCGGCTGGCCATATGCACACCGCGATCTCTATTATGATCCTTCTGATATCCCGCCTGCATACCGTAAACCGTATGCCAAAAAGGGCGTCCGATTGGATGGAGCTCTTGGAAAGATTAATCCATCGCACTGTAATGCCATCGAAGAAGGTGGTTCCCAAAATGGAGTACATGCGGCTGTCGAAGACTTTATGAAGAAATCAGAGCAAGAAATGCTCTGCATCCACATCCCCGGCTTTCACGGTTTGACTATTATTGTTTCAAAGCAACTCCTTGCAAAAAACACCCGACTGAAAGATTTTTGCATGTCTCTAAAGTGCACAGGCAATTACCTTGCGTATATGGAATCCCTCGAAATGGATCGAGTGCGCGAGATGCTGACACGGGGATATTTCGAAAATCAGTGTAATGATGTCCTGCATCAAGCGCAGGTGGCTGAAAACCTTGCAAAAGCATTTGAGGAAAAATGGGAGGAAGCAGAAAGAGATCTGGAGCGTATGAAGCACGCTCATATAGCGCTTGAAGAGAACATCCACCATCTATCCATCAAAGAGCAAACCTTGGAACGAATCATGCACTCAAAAAGCTGGAGATTCACACATCCGATCCGGCAAGCAGAATATTTTCTGCGATCTGTTTTTAAAAAGAATAAAGATTCCAAACCTAAAAAAAATATCGAGCAGCCACAAACCTTCAACCCTGAAAATATTTCCGATGAGGATTATACAAAATGGCAACAGATGCACTGGCTCTCTCCGCAACGCGTAGCCTCAAGCAGAAGAGCTGCAAACGAACTTTCCTCAACGCCGACTATTTCCATCATTGTGACTCTGTATAACTCCGACGAAATTTTCCTGCGCAAAGCGCTGAATTCCGTCGTGGAGCAAACATACCTCCACTGGGAACTCATTCTGGTTGACGATGGCTCAAGCTCCCCTCTCCCAGAAAAAATTGCTAAGGAATTTGCAGAAGTATTTCCACATAAAATTCGCTTCAAAAGGCTACATATACGCGGTGGTATCAGTACTGCAACGAATGTCGGTGCCTCTCTTGCTACAGGCGAGTATGTCGCGTTTCTCGATCACGACGATGTACTGGAACTTGATGCACTGGAAAAAGTGGCATCTTTTTTGCAAAACGCAGTGGTGCCTTTAGACGCCCTCTATACAGATGATGATCTGATGGATGAAAATGGGTGGCGATATGCACCGGCGTTTAAACCGGACTGGAGCCCCGAGCTTCTCCTTTCTTTTTGCTATGTTGGTCATTGGAAAATCATACGAAGAACCCTATTCCAGGAACTCGATGGCTATCGAACGGCTTTTGATGGGGCACAAGACTATGATTTTTTTCTGCGCCTCTCCGAGAAAACCCAACGCATCGCCCACATTCCCGAAATTCTTTACCATTGGCGGAATATACCGCAATCTGCATCCAAAAATCCCATAAGTCTTGAGCGTGGGCGCCTCGCAGTACAGGAAGCGCTGATACGCAGGGGCGCACCGGCGTCTGCGGAGTATGCCGAGGGAGCGGAAGCTGGGGGCTTGGGTATCTATCGCATTGCATTCACCCCTCCTCCAGAAACCCCCGTCACCATCATCATTCCTACAAAAGGAAAAGGGGATCTCCTCCAGCGATGCATACAGTCCATCCAGAAAACCACATCTGCTGTACCGTTTACATTTTTGATCGTCGATAATGGAATATCGAATCTCGCTACAATGAAGTTTTTGCATAAACAATCCCTTCGCGTTATCAACATCAACACTCCCGAATTCAATTTTTCCCGTCTAATCAATGCTGCGGCGGAAAAAGCGCCAACAGAACTTCTACTCTTTCTCAACGACGACACGGAAATCGTTACACCAACGTGGCTGGAGGAGATGGTGGGGGTCCTGTTGTTAGACAAGCACATTGGTGCCGTTGGCGTAAAGCTGCTCTATCCGGATCGTACGGTCCAGCATGGAGGAGTGTCCCTCTTGGGAAACACAGCGTCGCATACCAACAAGCATATCCCAGGCAACGCCTGGGGGTACCGCTACAGCAACCGTGTATTGCGAAACTGCGCTGCTGTTACTGCCGCATGTATGCTCACGCGAAAAACATGCTTTCAAGAGGTAGGAGGGCTGGATGAAGAATGCTTTCCAGTTGGCTACAACGACGTGGACTACTGCCTGAAGATCAGGGAAAAGGGATACCGTACTGCTTGGACCCCTCATGCGGTCTTGTACCACTATGAATCGGCCACACGTCCCAAATACTGCCCACATGATCGGTCACATCTGGCATTACTGAAAAAGTGGCCAATGCTTATGCAAAATGACCCTTATGTGAATCCACACTTCTCCCGGAAAAGTGAGCGATTTGTTCTCTCTGCGGACGTATGACCATAGCTCTCTTCACACACAATGCTGCACTGGAGGGCGCCACGCTCTCTCTCTTCACGCTGGCAAAAAATTTGCGCAGTCGCGGGCATACCTGCATTGTATTTTCCGCAATAGATGGACCCATACGGGAAAAATACGAAGCTCTGCATATGAAGTTTGTTGTCGATCCCTGTTGTTTTGATCAACCGGAAAGAGCAAATGTGCTGCATGCACATCTTGATGAGACACATGTTGATGCTACCATCATAAATACCATTACAGGATTCCATCTTGTCCCGTATATCCGCAAGCAGTTGCCTCGTGCACGGGTCATATGGGTCATCAGAGAATCTGAAAAAGAATCGTACTTTCGCAAGTACCCCGGTATTTCCCAAAAACATTTTGATCTTGCACATCATGTCGTCTTTGTCGCACACGCAACCAAAGAACGCTATGCAGCATTCGACAAAGGACAGTTCTGTGTCATCCACAATGGAGTGGATCTACAGGCAATTGAGGATTTTAAATCCCATAATCAGAAAATTCTTCTTCGTCAGAAGTATCACCTTCCGGAACATGAAGATATTGTTTCCTGCATAGGGACCATCACGCCGCGAAAAGGACAAGTGGAGTTTATCGAAAGCGCTCTTCATGTTTTGATGCAGAAAAAGGAGAGAAATATCTCTTTCGTCCTTGTCGGCAGATTGCAGGATCCTGCACAGAAAAGCATCAATGATGTGCTGCAAAAGGCGGAATGGAACGGAGTGAGAAAAAGCTTTTTCTTGTTTGATAACACGCCGGACGTATTTGATTTTTTCAGACTTTCGGATGTTTTTGTCTGCAATGCATTCATTGAATCCTTCCCGCGTGTCGTTCTTGAAGCTATGGCATTTGAAGTCCCCATAGTTGCCACAAACATCTATGGAATCCCCGAGCAAATACAGCACATGCGTCATGGCCTGCTCACACTCCCCGGAAATGCAACTATGCTTGCACAAAACATTCTTTCAATGTTGGAAATCCCCGCCTTGGCACAAAAGCTCGCAAGCAATGCATATACACGCGTGCAGGAGCAATTTACCGAGGAGAAAATGACAAACGCTTTTTCGAGTCTTCTCGCTCCGTCGCCATCTGTTCTCCCACCTCAAAAAAAACCAGTGCGCAATCCTTCGGTGCTTTTTTTAAGCGGGGCATCAGGAGATACATTTCGCTATCGCGTCTGTCATCAGGCAGAAGCACTGCGCTTGCAAGGGTGGCATACGAAAACACTGCCTGTGGAAGCTTTGGAAGAGCGTTATACTGACGATAGTTTTTGCATGTTTATTCTCCATCGCGTCTCCTATTCCCAGAAAGTAGCTTCGTTTATCCGTACAGTACAAGCGAAAGGAAAGATTGTTATTTTCGATATCGATGACCTCCTTTTTGAGGAAAAAGATGATGCGCACCTCCATGGAAAAATTGCCATGCAAAACAACAGGGAAATGGGGCTGAAGGAATCTCTGCATGACTACGGCAAGGTCCTTGCCCTGTGCAATGCCGCAATGGTCACCACACATGCGCTCCAACGATGCATACAGAATCGTTTTTCGCAGATGCCGACATTCATCTGCAAAAATGCTACCAGCATCGAGATGCGTCAGTATGCAGAGCAAGCAATATACGAACGAGAAAATGAAAACCCGAATATTATCACCATCGGCTATTTCAGTGGAACGCCGTCACATGATGTCGATTTTCTTGCCTGCGCAAGTAGTCTTAAAAAAATTCTTGAGAACTATCCTTTTGTGAGGTTGCGTGTTTGTGGATTTCTACAAGTACCATCACTACTTCTGAGTGTAGATGCGCAGATCGAACGCATATCTTTTGTCCCCTGGCAACAAGTGCCATCCATACTGGCAAATACATCCATCAATCTCGCTCCGCTGGAATGCGGGAATCCTTTTGCGGAAGCAAAGAGTGAATTAAAATATCTGGAAGCAGCTATGGTAGGCATTCCAACTATTGCATCCGCTACAGATGGGTACACAGAAGCAATCACATCAGGGGATAATGGATTTCTCTGTAAAACTCCTCAGGAGTGGCATGCATCACTTGAGCTTCTACTGCGCAATGCAAGCCTACGAAAGACTATGGGGGAGAATGCCAAAAAAGATATGCTGCAGCGCTATACAACCGAAATACGGGGCAAAGAACTTTCCCATCTCCTTCTACAAATATTGGCTTCCCCCCTGCAGAAAAATTCTGCCACCGTATGTGCGGTATAGCTGGCATTATCGGCTTTCACCCTCACGCGCAACACCTCGCCAGATCTATGCAGCAGTGTATGGTGCACAGAGGGCCGGATAGTGAAGGCTACTTTCATAATGCATGGGCAAGTCTCGCTGTACGACGGCTCCGAATCGTCGACCATGAACGTGGTGATCAGCCGATAAAGAATGAAGATGGCTCCGTAATCGCCGTACTGAATGGAGAAATATATAACGACACCGATCTGCGTCATACGCTGCAATCATGTGGTCATACATTTTTCAGTCGCTGTGACACGGAAGTTCTTGTTCATGGCTATGAACAATGGGGTATCGACGGATTGCTACAGCGCCTCGATGGAATGTTTTCCTTCGCCTTGCTCGATATACACAAGCGCCGCGCATTCATCGCGCGTGATGTCTTTGGAGAAAAGCCCCTTTACTACATGGCCGGCCGGAAATATTTTGCATTCGCATCGGAAATGCAGGCGATGCTGTCTGCCGGAGTCATCCCCATGCAGATCGATGCTCCTAGCCTTCATGATTATCTACGCCTGCATTATGTTCCCGGCCCTTCAACCATTCTTCAGGGCGTTTATAAGCTCCAGCCTGGACATGTGATCACGGTAGATGGAAATACAGGAGCATGGCATTCGCATCACTTTACCAAGATCCATCCGATAAAAACGCAGGACAGCCTTCCTGCTGCTGCTTCAGCAGTGCGTGCGCTTGTTACAAAAAGCGTTATAGACCGGCTTCGAGCAGATGTGCCTGTAGGAACAGTGCTTAGTGGAGGTCTGGACTCAAGCATCATCACGGCAATTGCTGCAAAAGAGATACCCGGGATTCCTGTATTCAATATGGGATTTTCTGAAGAAGCATTCGATGAATCCTCTGCAGCCCGCACTCTTGCGCAACATGTTGGTGCCGTATTGCATCCTCATACTCTTACACCGGAAGAGGGACTGCGTACGCTGCCCAAGGTGATCGCTTCCATGGATGAGCCATGCGGTGATCAAGCACTTCTGCCACTCTATCTCCTTGCCCATGATGCCAAAACAACCGTACGCGTACTCCTTACAGGAGATGGTGCAGATGAAATTTTTGGTGGCTATGCGTACTATGCGCAGGCGGAGAA
>CAYYFD010000048.1:0-8312 GCA_964471125.1 uncultured Candidatus Peribacteria bacterium | reverse complement strand
CCGATGAAAATGTTGCAGGCACACTTATGCATGTTATTGCCAAGCAAGTAGATGTTCTCGTTGGAGAGTATTCCGATATTGGCGTATACGAGGAGGCGGGCAAGCTTGTAGTATTGAGTGGGGATGCAGCGTTAGACGACACAGATGTATACCGTTTGACTCCTGATGAAATCAGAAAAGCGGCCGAGTCGGTTGAATGGCTAAAGAGATATCTCTAACAATGTCACTCCATACCGCTTAGGGCGGTAAGGATTCGGCACAGTTATCTAGATGTCATCTATTGATTTTTTGTCAAATCCTATCGAGAATACTCGGCCTCTGTGCAGTGCATAGAGGATCGGTCTTTGACAGTACAGTGCAGTACTTTTCCCTGTGCGTAGCACGTTGTTCGCCTTAGGCGGATAGCGCGCTACGTATAGGTGGGAAGATGTTCTTCCCGCTCGCCATTTTTTCCACGCGCTTTAGAAAGGAACAGCCGCGCATCTATCTGGAAATGCAAACTTCACTCGAGAAGGTTTTCATTTCGTCTCTTGGCAGAGACACGTAGCAACGTTTGGTACCAAACCCTGTTTCATACCTTAAGAGCGAATTATTTCGCAGATTGAGAGACAATCATGGCACGACCGGTAACATTGTTTACTGGGCAGTGGGCAGATCTCAAATTGGAAGACCTTTGCAAGAAGGCCAAGGACTTTGGCTACGACGGCTTGGAACTCGCCTGTTGGGGCGATCACTTCGAAGTGGACAAGGCGTTGTCTGATGACACGTATTGTTTACGAAAACGTGATCTCCTCGAGAAGCACGATCTGAAGCTGTTTGCGATCTCCAACCACTTGGTTGGGCAGGCCGTCTTGGACGTGATCGATTCGCGTCATAAGGCGATTCTGCCTCCCTACGTTTGGGGAGACGGTAACCCGGCCAAAGTGCAGGAGCGAGCGATTGCCGAGATGAAGAACACCGCGCGAGCAGCGCAGAAGCTCGGTGTTGGTATCGTCAATGGCTTTACTGGCTCCAGCATTTGGCAGTACATCTACGACTTCCCTCCGACTCCGCGCGAGACCATCGAAGCAGGATTTGCTTTGCTGGCCGATCGTTGGAATCCGATCCTCGATGTCTTCGATGAATGCCATGTGAAGTTCGCGCTCGAGGTCCATCCGACCGAGATTGCGTTCGACATTTACTCCGCGGAATGGGCGCTTAGGGCGCTCAATCGCCGCGAGGCGTTTGGGTTCAACTTTGATCCCAGTCACTTGATTTGGCAGGGGGTCGACCCTGCGGAGTTCATTCGGTACTTCCCGGATCGCATCTATCACGTCCACATGAAGGACGCGAGTACGACCCTCAATGGTCGCACGGGCATCAACAGCAGTCACTTGTCGTTCGGCGATCCGCGCCGGGGCTGGGACTTCCGTTCCGTGGGACGTGGTGCCGTTCGCTTCGAGGAAATCATCCGCGCGCTCAATGCGGTGGGCTACAGCGGCCCGCTCTCGGTTGAGTGGGAAGACTGCGGCATGGAACGCGAACAAGGCGCTCGCGAAGCCTGTCAGTTCTGCAAGAACGTGGACTTCACGCCCTCGAACCGCCGCTTCGATTCGGCGTTTGAGAAGTAGACGCACTGATTGTCAAAACCACTGTCCCGCAGCCAGCAATGGCTGCGGGATTTCGTTGTGTAAAAAGCGCACGAAGGATCGTGCGCTGGAAGATTCAATAACATCAACCCCAGCAGCACGTGTCCTCACGTGCGGTGCAATATGTATTCCCATGAGACGCACCAACGGTGCGTCTCTACGGAGCCTCTTTTCTCTTGATTCAAAACGCATCCATCATCATCCTTGCACGGATGGACATTGTCTTATTCGGAATTCAGGGAAGCGGCAAGGGAACACAGGCACGCATGCTTGCTGCAGAGTTCGGCTATATTCTCTTTGAAACAGGAGGGGCGCTGCGGGCGATTGCGGCAACGGATACTGAGCTTGGGCGGCAGGTGAAGAGCATTATCAATTCTGGGCATCATGTCTCACCGGAGATTGTGATGGATGTCGTGAAAGCTGCTGTGAAGGGGTGTCCTAAGGATCGCCCGATCATCTTCGATGGGATTCCGCGCAACATGGATCAGATGGAGCCGTTCGACAAAGTTGTGAAGGAGGCGGGCAGAGATTTCCGCTGTGTTGAGATCATTGTTGACGAGGAAGCGGCCGTGCAGCGCATCCTCAAGCGTGCGGACATCGAAGGTCGTGCAGACGATGCATCGGAGGAGAGTATCCGTCGCCGTATGCAGCTTTTCCATGAAAAGACCGAACCGGTGATCGAGGCGTACCGGTCACGTGGGATTGTTGTCGATGTCAAAGGAGAGGGGGATGTGGAGAAGGTGTACAAGAGGCTGAAAAAGGCGGTTGGCGTTTGAGGTCGAGTACGGGAATAAGCGAATACACGAATACATGGTATAATTATTTTGGTGTAGATTAGTGAGCGCTTATTCCCGTACTCGCGTATTCGTCTTCCATGCCCCAGTGCCAAATCTTTACGGCCAAGGAAATCGAAGCATTCCGCCGTAGTGGAGCAATTCTTCGTGACTGCCTTGTTTTCCTTTCTACGAAAGCAGTTGCGGGGATCGCCACTATCGAGCTCGATCAACTTGCGGAAGCATTTATTCGAAAAGCCGGTGGTCTTCCGGCGTTTAAAGGATACAAAGGTTTCCCCCATACACTCTGTACTTCGGTGAACGAGGAAGTGGTACACGGCATGCCCGGCACACGCGTGCTTCTCGATGGTGACATTATCTCGCTCGATTGCGGTGTGACCTACGATGGCATCATCACCGATGCATGCGTGAGCGTAGGTGTTGGGGCTATCACGGAGACAGCTCAGCGATTATTGGACACGACGAAAAAGGCACTCGACGCAGGAGTAGCCGCTGTGCGTGGAGGTGGCAGAGTGGGGGATATCTCGTCTGCCGTGCAGAAGGTCGTGGAAGCAGGAGGATTTCGTTGTGTCTCGGCTCTGACGGGTCACGGCCTCGGATATACCGTGCATCAATATCCCGATGTGCCCAATATCGGAAAAGCAGGTACAGGCCCCACTCTTCCTGTTGGCACGGCGATCGCCATTGAACCGATTGTCACCTCAGGAAGAAGTATAGAGATTACGCAGGCCGATGACGGTTGGACGCTTTCCATGGAGGACGGTGCATTGTCAGCGCATTTCGAGCACACCGTCGTCGTGACGGAGAATGGGTGTGAAGTAGTGGCGTGAAGAAAATTTATCCTTTTCGCACCTTCGACGTATGTGTTCCCTGAAGATCTTTGATGATGTCATAGAGCGAATACAGAGCAAATATTCCATTCAAAATCACAAATGGCCATACATTTCCAGCAATGCCATAGATGACCAGAAGTGCTGATCCTAGGAAGTTGAGAACGTCATACAAAATACTATCTGCCGTTACTTTGTGGGTTTGGATCAATAAGAACGCAAAGAGGATCCAGAGCATGCCAACAACACCGATCACCAGCCATATATCCATATTAGTATTATTATATAACATTTTTTACTATTCATCAATTCAATTTCACATTCTCTTGAGTTTTTTGCTACCCATAGCTTGAACGAAGCAATATTCGTCGCTAGGATACCGCGGCTCTTATCATTTACCTTACGTGTGTCCAAAGACGTCATAGAACTCATCGGCGTTGTGAAAGAAAGCTTTCCCAATGCCACCTTCCGGGTCCGGATTGTCTCCGAACAGGCGAAGGATCATGAGCTTCTCTGCACACTTGCAGGACGCATGCGCGTGCATCGCGTGCGCATTCTCCCCGGAGATAAGGTGAAAGTGGAGATGACGCCGTACGATCTGGAAAAGGGTAGAATCACCTATCGTCTGCCCCAAGGTGGCCCCGTTACTCTGGACGCTACCACCCCCCAAGATCCGACGTCCGCTCCCGCTGCGTAATTCTCTTATTCCCCCTTACGATGAAAGTCCGTCCGTCCGTGAAGCCCATCTGCAAAGATTGCCGCCTCGTACTCCGTCGTAACGGCGCAGGTAAGGTCGTACGCCGCATCGTCTGCAGGAAGAACCCAAAGCACAAGCAGAGACAGGGTTAATTCTCACATTTCCATTCTCTATTCTTCATTCGTATGCTTCGTATCTCAGGAGTCGTCCTACCGGAAAAGAAACGCATGGAAATCGCCCTCACGGCGATCAAAGGTATCGGCAGACCTCTCTCTGGTGCGATTCTCCGCGAGCTCAAAATCGGGTTTGATGTCCGCCCTGCGGATCTTTCCGAGGATCAGGCTGCAAAGCTACGCAGTCGCATCGAAAAAGAACTCACGGAAGGCGAACTCTCCCGCAAAGTCAGCATGGATGTGAAGCGCTTGCAGGATATCGGTACTTGGCGCGGCTACCGCCACAAAAAGAAGCTCCCTGTTCGCGGACAGACATCCCGCAGAAACGCGCGCACAAAGCGTGGAAAGAAGAAGACAGGCCTCTCCGGCCGCGTCACACTGACCAAGACGTAAACCTTTGCATCGCACGCCAGTAGGCGTGCGGCTAGTCCCTTATTTCGCTCCAATCCTTATTCCCCTCCACATGGCCGACGACAAGAAGCCCGCCGCCGATCTCATCCCGCCCGAAGCGACGGAAGCCAAACCAAAGGTGCGACGCAAGAAAGTGAAGCGCTCAGTGCCTCAGGCACGTGTGTGCATCCATGCATCCGAGAACAACACGATTGTCACCTTCACCGATCTCGAAGGAGGTGTGCTGTGCTGGGCATCCGCCGGTTCCTCCGGATTCAAGGGCACGCGCAAGTCCACTCCGTATGCTGCAAAGGTTGCCGCCGAGTCCGCTGCTCTCAAGGCTGCACCCTTCGGTGTCGCCTCCGTGATTATCGAACTCAAAGGACTTGGTCCGGGGCGCGAACAGTCCATTCGTGGACTGCAGGCTGCCGGTCTGAACCTCGATTCCATTGTGGATGTCACGCCTGTTGCCCATGGCGGCTGCAAGCAGCGCAGACGCAGACGCGTGTAAGAAATTTACTATTTGTTCTCATAATCTTTTTACTTTCCTATGAAATATAACGGTCCCAAAGCTCGCCGCGTTCGCAGGCACGGGAGCAACATCTACGGCAGCGACAAGTACGACAAGATTCTCCAGCGCAAGCCGTATGGCCCAGGAAAGGGTCCGAAGCACCGCCCTGGCAAGCAGTCCGAGTACTCGAAGCAGCTCCTCGAAAAGCAGAAAATGCGCGATATCTACGGTCTTTCCGAGAGCCAGTTCCGCAAGGTGTATACCCTCTCGACCACCGCTCCCGGCCAGACAGGCGAGATGATGAAGCAGCTTCTGGAGCGCCGTCTCGATAACGTGATCTACCGCGCAGGATTCGCCATGACGCGTCTCCAGTCCCGTCAGTTTGCCGGCCACGGTCTCTTCACAGTAAATGGCAAGCGCGTGACGGTTCCTTCATTCCTCGTGCGTGCCGGTGACGTGATCGTTGCCCGACCGCGCACCAAGTCTTCTCCTATTTTCGGCTCCATCACGGAAGCGCATCAGAAGTACAATGCTCCGTCGTGGCTCAAGTCCGATAGCGGCGCCCTAAAGGCGGAAGTGGTCGCTCTTCCCGGTCCGGAACACGCGGAACAGGGTATCGATGTCCGTATGGTTATCGAGTTCTACTCGCGCTAAGCGCTTTTCGTCGCATTTTTTCTCCCTCTCTCCTTTTTCCTCTCCGTCCCATGCATATCATCCAGGAAGAGATCGGTCTCCCCGTCTTCAGCGCCGAAGGTGCTTCTAAGGGGGACAAAAATCACATGACGTTCTCCATTGCCCCCCTTCCTCCGGGATTCGGTATGACACTGGGCAACTCGCTACGCCGCGCGCTTCTCAGTAGTCTCCCCGGAGCTGCCGTCACCTCGATTCGCATCAAGGGTGTGCAGCACGAGTACACCGCCATCAAGGGCGTGCGCGAATCCGTTGTGGACATGGGTCTCAATATCCGTACCTTGCGACTCCGGAAGTTCAGCAAGGAACCTGAGATCATTACGTTGCAGGCAAAAGGCCCCAAAACTCTGACTGCTAAGGACCTCACGGTATCTTCGGATATCGAGATCCTGAATCCGGATGCTGAGATCCTTACTCTTGAAAAGGGTGCGGAAATCGACATGCAGCTTACGGTCGAGAAGGGCGTGGGATACGTTCCCGCAACGGAGAGGAACAAGAAGCAAAACGAGCCGGGCCTTATCTTCCTTGATGCGGTCTTTAGCCCCGTCCTCAAAGTACGCTTCGATGTGGAAGCCGCACGTGTGGGTCAGCGCACCAACCTCGACAAGCTGATCTTCGAAGTTGAAACCAACGGATCTTTGGGTGCCGAGGAGGCTATGCAGTTCGCTGCACAGCTTCTCAAGAGCTACTTCGAGTACTTCGCCAGCCCCGACAAAGTCGTCGAGAAGGAGTTCATGGCCGATTTCAGCCGCGCAGGAGCACGTGTGACCGAGGAGGCGGACGTATCGGCAAAGGAAAGCTACACACCGATTGAGATTTTGAACTTCTCGCCGCGCACGCTGAATGCTCTTATCAATGCCGGCGTCGGCAGCATTGAGCAGCTTACGAAGTGCACGGAGTCGTCCCTTAGCAACTTCCGTGGATTCGGTGCCAAGGCCCTCGATGAAGTGAAGGCCACGCTCGGCGAAAGGAACCTTAAGCTTGCCGACGAACCCACCGACGAATAACTCACTTTTCCTCTTCAATAGTTTTAGGCATCGTGTAGCCTGTCGCAGCAATCAACTCAGTAAACCCCGCAACCCTTCATGCGTCACCGCAAGTCCACCCGCCGGCTCAACTATAAGCCTCAGCTCGCCCGCATGATGACGCGCAACCTCGTGACGTCTCTGCTCCTCTACGAGTCGATCCGTACCACTCAGAAGCGCGCAAAGGTCATTCAGCCGATCGTGGACAAGCTCATCACTGCTGCACGGAACAAATCCGTTACCCTTGCTATCCGTCATATCAATGCGGTGGTGACGGACAAGAATGCCTGCCGCAAGATCATGGAGGTCTTCAAGCCCCGCTACGCAAAGCGCACATCCGGTCTCACTCGCATCGTTGCTGTAGGCGCAAGACTCGGCGACGGCGCAAGAATGGTGGATCTGACGATGATGGACAGGGATGTTGTCGTTGAGAAAGCAGAGAAAGCACCCAAGAAAACCACTTCCGCATCTTCCAAGAAATGAAAACTTCCACCCCCAAACCATCGGCTGCCCAGTGGCTTCTCATTGATGCTTCCGAGCAGATGATGGGGCGTGTCGCCGTGCAGGCGGCCATCTTCCTCCGCGGAAAGCACAAGCCGGAGTTCACGTCTCACCAGCTCCACGGGGATCATGTCGTGATCATCAATGCCGCAAAGATCTCTATTCTGCCGAAAAAGGCGCGCAACAAGGTTTATTACCGTCACACGCCGTGGCTCGGTGGTATGAAGAAGATCACGATGGAAGCCCTTATGGTCAAAGAGCCCACATCCCCGATGCAGAAAGCGGTGAAGGGTATGCTTCCAAAAAACCGCCTCCGTAACGAGATGATGAAGCGCCTGCATGTGTTTGCCGGTGCGGAGCATACGTTCGCCCCACAAAAGCCCACTCCCGTAACCCTTTCTTAAAGCCCCATGTCTACGCCCTCTGGTCAGTACATCTCCGCCGTCGGCAAAAGGAAAACCGCTATTGCCCGCGTGAAGCTGTATCAGAATGGCACCGGTGCTTGTACGGTCAACGGACTCAAGATTAAGGATTACTTCTTCGGCATGCTCACGGAAAACGCTTTGGCGCCACTTCGCATTACCGATCAACTTAAGACCTACGATATCGATGCCATCACAAAAGGAGGGGGCAAAAACGCCCAGTCCGATGCCATCCGTCACGGCATCAGCCGCGCGCTTTTGCTTATCAATCCAGAGTATCGCGCCACCCTCAAGCCCGCAGGATTCCTTCGCCGCGATGCACGCATCAAAGAGCGCAAGAAGCCGGGACTCAAGCGTGCACGCAAGGCACCGCAGTTCAGCAAGCGCTAAGCACTTTCTTCTGTCATTGGATGCCTTCTGCAAGGTTCCCCTTTCTTTTGTCTGCGCGACAAAAGAAAGGGGGAAAGAAAAGCGCACCGCGCGCCAACACCCCTCCGCCCGGCCCTGGGTCTCGTTGGGAATGCCTCCAAGGCTTCGGCATTCCCAACTCGACGCGCTGCGGCGCAAAGCAGGGCCTTCCCCTTCACCCCCCGTGGCGCGCGAACCCCGCCATCTTCATTTGTTGCGTGGAGGCCCTTTTCCAGGGCGACC
>CAYYFD010000047.1:0-8434 GCA_964471125.1 uncultured Candidatus Peribacteria bacterium | reverse complement strand
TGGATCGAATGGCATTTGAGGAAATGTTTGACCTGCAGCGCGAAGCCCTTGAGCGTAAGCGAGAGATCAAGCGTCATACCAGCGATCGGATCAAAATTCCGATGGACGTGGAAACAATCCGCAAGTTCTTCCAGTCACTCAAATTCACGCCGACGAACAGTCAGAAGATTGCCATTTACGAGATCCTCAAGGACATGGAGCTCAGTGAGCCGATGTCACGCTTGCTCGAGGGTGATGTGGGATCGGGAAAGACGCTCGTGGCAACAGCCGTGATGGCCAATGTTCTTCGCCACGGCGGGCAGTGCGCGCTGATGGTGCCTACGGAAGTACTCGCAAAGCAGCACAGTGAAAGCATTGGGAGATCGCTCATCAATTTTCATACATTCCTTCAGAAGACAAAGAAAACCCGTCTGCCTTCCATTGCTCTTCTTACGGGTTCCACTCCTGCTGTCGATGCGAAGCGTATCAAGCAAGGGCTAGCCGTAGGAACGGTAGATCTTGTCATCGGTACCCATGCGCTTATCGAAGAAAGTGTGCAATTTAAGGATCTCAAACTAGTAATCGTCGATGAACAGCATAGATTTGGCGTTGCCCAGCGTCAGCGGCTTGCAGAGAAGGGGAGTCCGCATTTTCTAGCGATGACGGCAACCCCCATCCCCCGCACGCTCGCACTGACCGCTTACGGCCACCATGATCTTTCGGTTCTTCTGGAGAAACCCGGCAATCGCAAGATCATTCAGACCAAAGTGGTTTCCCCCCGAGACCGCATTACCGTCGAGCGATTTATCGATCATCAGATCAACGAGGGGCGACAGGTCTTTGTCATTTGTCCGCTTATCACGATGTCTGCAGCCGAAGGCATGGAGGAAGTCCGCTCTGTGGAAAGGGAAAAGGAGCGCTTGTCTGCAGAATTTCCGCGCCGGCGTATCGGAATGCTTCACGGCAAATTGGTTCCTGCCGAAAAGGAGCAGATTATGAAAGCATTCAAAGACAGGCAGTATGACATTCTCGTATCTACATCAGTCATCGAAGTGGGCATAGATATTCCCAATGCCACGATCATCTGCATCGAGGGATCCGAGCGCTTCGGGCTTTCGCAGCTGCATCAATTCCGTGGCCGGGTGGGCCGTAGTGATCATCAGAGTCATTGTTTTCTCTTCACCTCTACGCCGGAGCAGGCATCATCTACGCGCCTCAAAGCAATGGAAAAGCACGACAGCGGTTTTCTGCTTGCGGAAATCGACCTGAAGTTACGCGGTCCTGGGGAACTTTTCGGCCTTCGTCAAAGCGGAATTCCGGAAAGCGCTATGGGCATGCTTCTGAATCCAGAAATTGTGGTGAGGGCAAGAAGGGCGGCGGAGAAGTTTTTGTCGCTGAGATCTTGACAGTAGGAACAATGTGATTATGCTCTTCGCGTGATCAGCTATTCAACGATGATGGCGATGATGATGTCCCCTCTGCGAGGCGGGTGTAGCTGCTGATCATAACTACTTCACCCTTAAAAGCCCTCGCAAATATGCGGGGGTTTTCTTTATCTGCTAACCTCTTCCACCTTTCACCCATGGGTATCTTCTCACTTCTCTCACCGCGCACGAATCCTGAACGGAAAATCTGTCTGTCCGATACGTACGGCGGTCCTCTGGATCCGACGCAACGCCCTGATGCCGATGCGATTCTGTGCACGCATTTTCGGTCGCAGCCGTTTGATCGTGCAGACTATAAGTTCGACACATTCGGCAACGAAGCAGCGTCGCAGCACGTACTGGGATTGATTGTAGGACTGCATGACGAGATCGACCACTGCGCGCATTTCACCAAAAAGGAAAAGCGAAACTTCCGCAACATGGGTACGGGTGTCCTTATAAACGCGGCACCGAGAACGGAAGCTTCATCAAAAAATGGCGAGAACTTTGTCGTTGCAGATCTGCGGGGAAATATTCGCGTGGTAGCAACGCCTTTGTCCGAGTTGTCTACGGTAAAAAAGGATGTAGAGCGTCTGCGTATCGTACCCAATCATGCAAACGGATTGTGGGACGACATCGAGCAGTTCCGTTCTTCGTATGCAGGCCTTCTGCTGGATGAGAAGTTTGCAAAAAGGTTTCCACTTGAGGACGTTGATCCCTCCTGCATCCCCGAGCCCGATGGCCTGTGGAAGCTCGTATACGTTGACCGGTTTGGGAATCTTATTACCGACGTCAGAGATCCCGGATTGGAGTTACAGAAGCTTCAGGTTCTACAGACGTGGCACAAGGGATTTAGTCTTAGGATCGGCGATTGTGTCCGTGATGATCTTATTCTGGGCAATAGCCTCACCGGTGCAGGACCCGGAAAACTTGTCGTATACGGTAATGGCAATGTCGATGTGGTGCGCAAGTGGGAGCCACTGGATACGGCGCGTCAGAAGATCGATCGATCGGCGTATTATCAATTCGGGCAGCCTTCGGTCGGGAGCTCCGTTTCCGCGGAGGGAGTTGATCCAGAAAGCAGCGCTGCCATGTAATGGCAAAAATACGTTGTTTTACGCGTTGCGAATGCTAGAATTTCCGTGATTTCCCCGCACATATGGCCGACCAGCCCACACCTCCGCCTCCTCCACGTCCCGGTGATCCGGTTCCTACAGGGGGACTAGATCCCTCGCAGGTCTTCGCTTCCCCTCCGCAGCCTCCTGCTGCACAAGGAACGCAGGGTGCTCAGGCTACTGGTCAACAGGGAGGGGCAAACCCTCCTCCGCCTCCAGCGGATATGGGACCGCCGCCTCCGCCCGTCGGAGTCGTTGCGACAAAGGAAATGGGGTATGACGATGAGGACATCAAGATTCTTGTGCAGGTTGGCAACTACCGCTTCGGTTCGATAACAACTTCACTGAGCAATGAAAAAGTTGCTATCCCTGCGCACCCTGAAACGAAGTTTGACGAACAGAAATTCCTGACACTACTGCGCGGAAGCATTTCCCTCACACGTGATGAGAAGTGGAGAATCATTCAGGCGATGCCGAAACTTTCGCAGTTTCAGATTGATGAGCTTCAGAAAATTCTTGAGGAGGAGCGCCGCAAGTTTTCCGAACTTTCTCCGAAGCACCTTCTCCAGCTCCAACGTCTCGAGCAGAAGCACAGCGAGGACTGGAAGGATCTTCAGGCTGTTGTTGTGCAGCAGGGTGCCCGCCAAGAAGAGCAGAATCAGGCGGAGGAAATCCGCAAGCAGCTGGGGCTTTCCTGATACATTTTTTTGTAATCTGCAATAAATAATTGCAAATTGCAGATTGCACATATCTCTTAAACAATGTTCATTCTATAAACTACAAACACCGCAACTCCCGCGATACTCAGGACTACGCCTTTCACAATTCCCTTTCCCCATACCTGATGCAACGTGTGGAACATAAGAAACAGAAATGCTGCAAGCGTAAAGCTCAAGACAAGTGGTGAGAGCAGCAGGGCCTCGACGTAGGGAATATCTAGCGGAAGATTGCGAGAATGTGCATACCATCCAACGGCGTACACGATGGAGTAGTACGCAAGTAACCAGCCTGCGTAGAGACGTAGCGTCGCTGCAATCGGGAGATAGATTTTCTGCGGTGGTGAGGATTCCGTATTCTCAGGAATAGGAATGCCTGAAGGAGATTCCTCGACATGTACCGGAATCATGTCTTTTGCACGCAAGGCTTCCTTCGCCGCATCCACATCAACGGCATCCACTTCACCCTGCAACGGGGAACCGGCAAGATCCGTAGCGGTGTAGGAGAAGGAAGGCATGAAGTACGACAGGATATTACTCCGCGCGCAGTGCCGCTGTCATGTAGCGCACGGCTGCTTCCAGTCTTGCATCAGCGCTGATTGCGAAGTGCCGCCCCTGCGTCCAGCTGCGGTAGCCGGTAACGGTGTCTCCACTGACACGTACCTCACTATCCGAGTGTCCCGAGGATCCAATATCGCCACCGATCAAATCAATGGAAATAATTCCTGATCCGAGCGTCTCAAACGACTCGCTGTTGATTTCAACATGCCAGAGTGTGTCTGATGTATTGCCGAATGAGATGTACCACCAGTTTTTGTGGATCGGGATGCAGAAACCTATATGGGACGAGCAGTAGAGCTGCGTCCACCGTGCAGCACTGATGTCCTCCTTCGCCATGAGACGAACTCTGACATCGCGTCCCGCATCGCTCACTGGCGCTGCAGAGGAGACAGAGAGGGAAGATGCTGGTAGTGAAACAGGTGTTGATGAGCGGGAAACGGCAGGAGCCGACGAAGGAGCGGGAAGGCTGGAAGCCACAAAGGAAACAGCGGAAGACTGCACAACTTTCAGACTCGACTTACCTTCAGAAGACCGTGAAGAGGAGGAGGAAGAAGAAGAGTGCGATGAGATAGAAACACCGCTTCCCGCAGAGAGTCCGATGATCTGCTCGACGCGCATGATGATGCCTCCGGCCTCCACTGTCGGGCGCAGCGCGCCGAACACCTCAACGGAGGTGCCGATAAATGGATCGAAATCCACCATGGAGCTTTCCAGAAGAATCATACGACCGTCACCCAGAGCAAGCATATGAGTGCCCTGCTGGTAGATACTTGGGCCAAGGGGTTCTAGAGTACCGCGGTAGCTGACATTCCTTGTTTCCTGTATTTCCTCGGAGGAAAAGGCCATCGATGAAAGACTCTGCTCTGAAATAGGCGCTTTCTTTGTGGTACAGGCACTGCATGCCAGAACAGAAAGAAACAACGGAAGAATTCGATTTCTCATAGGAAATGCACTCTACAGTACTTTACTGCAAAAAACCAACGGCGGCTTTCGCCGCCGTTGGTTTAAAAGATTTGCTACTTCAGCATTTCGTCGATGACTACCTGGAATGCGCTGAAGGGCTGCGCACCCGAAACGTTGCGACTGTCTTCCGTTTCGTTATTCAGAATGATGTTTCCCGGCGTGCCATTGACTCCTGCTGCGGAACCTCCGGTCATATCGTCCGTTACGCGCTGTGCATGTCTGCCGCTATTGAGGCATTCCATAAACTTTGCTTCATTCAGGCCGACTGCCTTTGCATACACTGGGAATTGCGTGCTGTCTGTAGCACCCTTTTCCATAAGCATGTCGGTCATTTCCCAGAATGTGTCATTGCCGCCAAGTTCTGCTGCACACTCGGTTGCCTCGGCTGCCTTCTGCGCGTTGGGATGGAAGGGAAGCGGATAATGACGGTAGACCCAGTTCACGTCGTCACCGTACGTATCGAGGACTTGCTGCATTGTCGGGTGATGGCGTGAGCAGAAAGGACACTCGAAGTCGGAGTACTCGATGACCGAGACTTTTGCATCCGGATTGCCACGAATATGGTCGACCTTAGGGTCCACAGGTTTCACATCACCGGCAGGAGGTGCAGCCTCTTCAGCAGGAGCGGAGGGGACGGACGGGGGAGTAGGTACAGCTCCAGCAGGAACTGCCGCGCTGCCGGTACCAAGCATGTAACCGACGATGACGCCGACAAGTCCCATGCTGACGGCAAACCACGGGTTAGTCGAATTGGGAGAGGATACGGATGATACCATATAGAAAATGAAAAGAGGAAATAGAGAAAGAATTCCGGTCAAGAGTATCGATTTCACTCTCTGCGAACAACCGATGCTATAAGCAGGCTATGGTGCTCTCCCGGCGGTCCTGCACTGTTGCGAATCAACTGTCGCGTATTACTAGCGCTTTCTGCATGGGTAAACATGGTGGCAGAAACTACTGACGCAAGAATATCCGGTGCAGCAAGCGGAGTACTGTACGACACTACGGATGGCGTTCCCGAACATTTCTTTCCGCCGCCGCAGCTGTCATCCGATGCTACGTCCTCCTGCTTTCCATTCGGAGTGAGTAGCATGCAAAGAGGCGTATGGGCATCCGGAGTCATGACCACCTCCTGATCATTCGTTGCAATATGCGATGCAAAAGCCATACTTACGCTGAAAAGCGAACCTGCACACAGTGAGACGTGTGAACAGAAGATAAGGGCAATAACAGTTACGCGCTGAAGCATAGCATCGCGAGGTTAGCAAAGATTCCCTGTGAAAGAAACGCCTGCTTAGCGGGCCGTGAGCGCCGTGTACTTGTACACAATGCTTTTTGGCAGGGATTTGTATGTCGAGAGAATGGGATGTGTCTCAATGATGCCGTTTGGGTGCTCTATGCGCTGCAGCCATCCGATTTCATTGGACTTGATTCTGCGCCCCTGCTTTCCGAACTCCTGTGGTTCACTTCCGCTAAAATAGGGGCCTTCGACGGTGGATGTTCTTCCGTCCGGCGTTCCATAGATGTTCACGAAGGCGTCGTCCCCGTCGTCAAAAGCCTGAATGAGTACTGGCCCAGATGTATCGTTGGTAAACGTAAGATCCTGATGGCCATAATAGATGGTGGCATCCAGTCCGACGCCGCCTTTTTCGTAATAGCTTACATACATGCTGTGACTCCTGCGCTTCCCTATGGGTAAGCCTGTTTCAAGAATGCCGCGATAGAGCGTTGTGGATGTCTGACAAATGCCTCCACCCGGCTCCATAACGAGCTCTCCGGCGCTGATAACTTTTGCAAGCTTCCAGCCGCGCCGCTGGCTTACGGGTCCACCAAGCGTCGCATTAAACGAAAATTCCTCGCCGGGAAATACCACAATATTATGGATGTGTTCGCGAAGAGCTTTACGGACATTGAACACTCTACCTTCCGGTGATCCGGCAAAATTGGAATTGCCGGAGCCCATAAGCGTGAGTGTGCCCAGATCCACTTCGGTGCGATTGATGATGGCACCGGCGACAAACTCCGGAGCTAGCGATAGTTCCTTCATGTTGTTTTCCAGTGAAAACTGTATTTGGCCTGCAGCTGTATAAGCATCGAGGATGTAGCCCGGCTTTGCGGCCCTTGCCGTTACTGCGCGAAGGATATCGCCCGCAGCCTGCACATCTGTAATCTCTGAATGCACCGGAGCTTCAAGCATACGGAGATCCCCTCCAGCGATCGTCTGCGCAATACGCTCATGTGATAGGCCTGTGGTGATGTGACCGTTACTTGCTTCCGTGACAATCCATAGCGGATAGCGCTGAGGTCCCACCAGCCAGTTTTCGCCGATGTTACCATCCTGTTTCCTGAGGGAAACATGTACAGAGGACTTCAGGAGAGCTCTCCTACGATCCACAACAGCAACCGCATCTGCAAACGGCGCAGCGAGACCCTGGGAAAGTATGCGCCATCGCAGTCGCAGAGCGACTCGATGAACTGGATTTTGCATGTCAGCAATCTCGTCGGCTGCTAAGCCTTGTGAAAGTGTGAGATTCGCTCCGAGGATAAATGCCATCGGGTTGTCTTTGAGCCGTGTGAGTTCTCCTTTTCCGGATAAAACACAGCAAAGTGCGACTCCCGAGAAGGCTAGTATTCTTGCCAGATAACGTTCTTTTCTTGTCATGATGTGTGTTTGTATTATTATAACATAATTTATAATAAAATCAAATTCGATTCATCACACGTAACCTTGGTATGGTTGGCACATGGAAGCCGAGATCATCAGCGCGCTGGATACATACATAAGATTTCGTTCTATTGCCGGAAATAGTACGCAAAAGCAGGCTTGTCTCTCGTGGATAGAGAAGGAGTTTTTCGTCGATTCCTCCTGCAAGCGTACTTCCGGATCGTGCAATGAATGTCCGTATCTGCTTCTTGAGCATCCGCAAGCACAGTGGTTATGGTTTGCGCACTGTGATGTCGTTCCTGCATCAGAGACTCAGTTTTCTCTAAGCCGAGATGGTGACACTCTGCGGGGCAGGGGAGTGAAGGATATGAAAGGTGCGTCACTGCCGTTTCTCCTCGCCTACCGTGATGCCTGCAGAAAGGGGAAGGTACCGGAGGTCAGTATCTTGCTTTCGACAGACGAGGAAATCGGCGGGAGAACCATTCCGGAACTCATCACTAAGGGCCTGCGGACAGAGATCGCCTTCACACCGGATACCGGAAGCGCTGTGGGTATTGTCGTGGAGCATAAAGGAGCAGTGTGGGCGGAGCTTCGCTGTGAAGGAAGTAGCGGACATGGGGCTATGCCATGGACAGCGAGAAATCCCCTGATGCTTCTCTCAGAAGCACTTTCGCGTATCGAAAAGCAGTATCCCTCTGGCACAGAAAACGACTGGAGGACAACGATCTCCCCGACGATCCTTCAGGGGGGTGACGCGCAAAACCGCATCCCACAGTCGGCCACTGCGATACTGGATATCCGCTATCCGCCGGAAGATTTTTCTACTGTTCCCGATGTCCTTCAGGATATAACGAAGGTCCTCCCTGAAGGATGCACTCTAACGGTCAGGGAATCTGCAAATCCTTTGTATACCGACCGCAATCACCCGTTTATCTCTCGGTACAGCAGCATTGTCACATCTATAGAAGGAAGTGAGCCCTCGTTCATACGGGAGCACGGAGCAACGGATGC
>CAYYFD010000046.1:4769-8612 GCA_964471125.1 uncultured Candidatus Peribacteria bacterium | reverse complement strand
TGAAGTTCTTTCGCTGAATAAAGGAACCTGCACGGGAAAACATCTGCTACTGCAAGAGTGTTTGCAGGCACTGGGGATCCTATCCCGACCGGTTGTCTGCACGTTCCGTTGGGAGCGTCAGAAGATTGATCTTCCGCCGCATCTTCAGGATCTTTTGAAAGATCAATCGTGGGAACATGGTCACAACTTTGTGCAGATCAAAGAAGCAGGGGATACCTGGATTGATGTCGACGTCACATGGGATCCGCTCCTACATGTATACGGATTTCAGACGTTGCCCGCGGATTGGGATGGAGCTACATCTTTCATCGGTGTGGATCCTCTGGAGCGGCGATGGGATGGGGCAGATATCACCTCGATGAAGGAGCAAATCATTCAGGATTTGACTCCTGCACAGCAAAAAGCGCGCGCCGAATTTCTTAGAGAATTCATTGATTGGATCGATTCACTTCGTGTGTAGGATAGATTATCCCCGAGAATTCCATCCACGTATTACAAGAACAAGCTCTGCACGCGTTTGCTCTAACCAGCGCGCGATACGTTCGAGCTTTGGTTTGGGTCCGGTAATCGTGAATGTGTTGCCATCAAGATCTACGGAACAGCCCTCATCAAGTCTACATGCATGCATGTTCTCGACAATCCTGCTTGCAAGTGTATTTCTCTCAGCCTCATCTGCAGCGATGGTGTTTTCGCAGGCCACTTCATCGCTTATGCTGACATGGAGGATCTCTTCGAGCATGGAGAGAATGTATAGAGCTGGCTGATGCCTGTTACAAGTACTTTGCAAACTTTGTAGCGCAGAGATGCGGCAATCCGCTACGCTCTGTGTGTGCAGGAGATCACTTACCGCTCGGCAAAATTTCTAGATGAAGTTGCATCTCATAAGGATAAGCATGTGCACATTATCCTGATTGCGACGAAGCCCGACATTATCAAACAAGTACCACTCTATCTGGAACTCAAGAAGCGTGGACACTGCGTAGTGCTTGGTCACACTGGCCAGCACTATGATGAAAATCTCTCAGGAGGAATGCTCAAGGAGTTTGGCGTGGAACCGGATTTCAATCTGAATGTCCGTGGGTCTATGCACGAAATCGTGTCGCAGATTATCGGACGGTTTGGGTACCTTATTGGCGAACTAAAAAAGCAGGACAAGGTCGTGATCCCGTATGTGCATGGCGATACAACGACCGCAATGGCGGGGGGGATCGCAGGATACTGTCACATGTTTGCGTCGGTACACGTGGAGGCGGGGATACGGACGCTGACGCCCGATTATGAAAGCTTTCAGCTTTCAGCTTTCAGCTTTCAGGGTGATGCATGGAAAACATTCCTCATGGATAGGACCCATTGGAAACAAGGATCGCATGAGCCCTATCCGGAGCAGTTCAACACGCGAACGGCGGAGACAGCAACAGGCATTCACCTAGCGCCCGTGGAACTCGATCGGGAATTTATGATGAATGAGGGGTTTTCGGAGGATAGGATCTTTGTTGTCGGAAACTCGGTTGCAGATGCCACAGAAGAAGCGCTGAAGAAGGCAGGAAGCTCAAAGATCTTTGATCGTTATCCGATGCTGGCGGATGGAGAATTCGTGCGGTTTTGCATTCATCGGCGGGAGAACTGTGTTTCCGAACGCCGGTTCCGAGCGATCTACGATGCGATGAAAGGACTTATTCTCGATGGGAAAAAAGTGCTTCTTATCAATATGAACCAGACGAAGATGGCTCTGGAGAAATTTGGGCTCGCTAAAGAGCTGGAGCAGCTGGCGAAAGATCATAAGAATTTCATCTTGAGCGATGTGTGGTCGGAGTACGGTGATGTAATAGCTGCTATGAGTAAGGCTGCCGTATGTGCAACCGATAGCGGCAGCATGCAGGAAGAGATGAATATCATGGGAATCCCGTGCGTCACATTGCGCTTTGGTTCCGACCGCAGCGAGTCCGCGATCGCCGGAGGAAATCTCATTGCGCCGCCGGTGGACAGCGCTCTTATCCGTGCAATGATTGATTACGCGTGGGATAATAAAGAGATGCGGAACGCTCCGAAGCTCTATGGGGAGAATGTCAGCGCACGGTGTATTGATGCCGTGGAGAAGGTGTTGGCTTCAGGAGAAGTATTCCGGACGGAGGAGGAAAGATTGAGGTTATAGCTGCTCGCTAGTAGGGTTAGAGGGATGCTTCAGCGTATTCGTGAAGGGCTTACCTTGGTACTCATCGCAGTACTGCCGTTGCACGCACTTCTCGTTACGGTTGGGACAAAGCTTATCGCCGGACCGGGGAATAGCCCTTTACCCATGCTGGCGATCTGGAAAGAGGCGTTGCTCGGGGTGATTTTGCTTATTGCGATGGTGGAATTGGCGATGCAGAGCAAAGGGCAAAGGGAAAAGGGAAAAGTTGATGCAGTGGATTTGTGCATCGGAGGATTACTGCTCATCGCTCTGGTGCAATATTTTGTGTTCCACCTTCCTGGTTCCACATCTCATTTTGTGTACGGGTTTAAGTACGATTTTATTCCTCTTGCAGGATTCGTCCTACTCCGGCGCGTTCCGTGGTCATCCGCATTCGTCCGCACGGCAGGAGCCGTGCTGCTGGGGGTAGGTGGCATAGTGGCTGTGTATGGTATTGCTACAACGTTCTTCCCCATGTCGTGGTTCACGGCACTCGGCTACAGCGATCTGCATTCGCTCTATGTTTCCGGAGGTCCTCTGGCACCTTTTCAGCAAATCGAAGCCAGCGGTCTTCGCCGCATACAATCGACATTAAGTGGACCGAACCAACTGGGGTTGTGGCTCCTTATTCCCTTGAGTATCAGTCTCATCCGTTTACAAAAAACATTCCGGACACCTGCGCAATGGCGAGATCTTGGATATCTGGCCTTCCTCGGTCTTGTTTTGCTCAAGACATTCTCAAGGTCTGCCTGGATCGCAGCAGCAGTGATCGGTGCAGTACTAGCGTGGAAATACTTGTCGAAGAAAAAATTTCTTATTGCTACCTGCTCCATGCTCATTCTCGGTGTCATCGCAATTTTCGTATTTCCCAATGTCATTGTACGCGTTGCGTCTTCTACCGGTCACATCGAGCGGCCGCTCCAGGCATTGAGGATCATGCAAGAGCATCCCTTGGGCCTCGGCCTCGGCACAGCCGGACCTGCCAGCAATCGCTTCAGTGATACATGCGTCGATCTACCCGTAGGTGCTGATGCATCGTGGGCGCAGGCGCATCCGCAGCTCTGTGTGTTTGTCGGAGGCTCACAGGTACAACCTATTGATCGAACATGCTCGTGTCCGCTTCTTCCCGAGAACTGGTACCTGCAGATCGGTGTGGAGCTGGGGTGGATAGGGTTGATCTTGTATGTATTTCTTTTAATCCGCATCTTGCGTTATGTATTTTTGCAACTTGCAACTTGCAACCAAATTTCCGTTGCAAGTTGCAGGTTGCAAAGTACCTGTGCCTTAGCTTTCCTCGGCATCTCCATCGCTGCCCTCTTTCTCCACGCATGGGAAGATAGTGCTGTCGCGTACACAGTGTGGATTCTTTTGGCCGTCGTCCTTACTCCACCACAAAAACGTCCGTTGAATCCATAGGATTGATAGGCTCGTCGGGCAAATAGCGCAATGCTGCCTGGAGGAGCTGCTGAGCGCAGGCTATTGGTTCGAGAATACGATTGCCTTCTGCTGCGTTCGGCGGGCGCTGCATTGCTGTTTGAAATATAGAGATAAGTGGTCGTGTGACGATGACTTTTGCCAGGAGAAAATCTTCCGGCGAAAATCTTTTTAGTTGATTCGGATCCATTGTTTTTGTGAGTTCCGCCCGTCGCTCGTCGATTACTGAACTGATGAGT
>CAYYFD010000046.1:0-4669 GCA_964471125.1 uncultured Candidatus Peribacteria bacterium | reverse complement strand
TATCCGTGCGATATTAATCCGCAAACATTAAAAGGCGTTGCCGGCATCATCCTCTCCGGCGGTCCGCAGAGTGTGTACGAGAAGGGGAGCCCGCAGGCGGATAAGGGAATTTTTGATCTTGGTATTCCTGTGCTCGGACTTTGTTATGGGCATCAGTGGATGGCTCAGGCACTCGGAGGAAACGTCGCACCGGCGAAGGTGAAAGAATATGGATCAACTTCCGTGGAAATAATGGAGGGTGTTCTCTTTAAGAGCTTACCGAAGCGATTCACTGTCTGGATGTCTCATGGAGACGAGGTGGCGGAACTTCCCACGGGTTTTGTTCGTACCGCGAGCACGAAAGATTGCATCAACGCAGCGATGGTCGATGCGGATCGAAGATTATTCGGTATCCAGTGGCACAACGAAGTGACACATACGGAATATGGGATGGAGATCCTGAGGCGCTTTGCTGAGCTCTGTAAACCTGCACAATGGTCCATCAAAAGTTATGCCGATCACATAGGTGCGCAGATCAAAGAGGAGGTCGGCAATAAGAAAGTCTTTATGCTTGTCTCGGGTGGCGTGGATTCCACGGTTGCTTTCACGTTATTAAACAAAGTATTGGGCGCTGACCGTGTGCAGGGATTGTTGGTGGATACAGGACTGATGCGTAAGGACGAGGTGAAGATGATTGAAGAAGCATTCGCGAAGCTTGGTATAAAAAATCTTCATATCGAAGATGCATCGGAGGAATTCTTCGCAAATCTCAAAGGTGTCTGTGATCCAGAGGAAAAGCGTCGCATCATCGGTGATACGTTCTTGGCAGTACAGAAGCGCGTGAGTGCTGAGATGGGATTGAAGATGGAAGAGGGATGGATGCTCGGACAGGGGACGATCTACCCGGATACGATTGAAACCGGAGGCACGATGCATGCCGACAAGATCAAGACGCACCACAACCGTGTGGAGGCGATTCAAAAAATGATTGATCAAGGATTGGTGATTGAACCCCTGAAGGAGTTGTACAAGGACGAAGTGCGCATTCTCGGAGAAGAACTGGGGCTGCCGCATGAGCTGGTGTGGAGACATCCGTTTCCGGGACCAGGGCTTGGCGTCAGAATTTTGTGTACTGGAAGTACCGAAGGAACAAGAAACAAAGAAATTTCCAATATCTCATTATCAATTGCCAATCCCTACTCCATTCTTCCGGTTCGTTCTGTTGGAGTTCAGGGAGATGGACGGACATATCGGCATGCGATTGTCGTGTTTAAGGACAAGCCGAGCGAGGTCACGCCGGATCTTCTCGAACTTGCCACAAAAGTTCCCAATAGTAACAACGAAATCAACCGCGTACTCCTGTGCACATCGCAATCAGAGCATGCAGAATTTTCTGTGAGTCTGGGGGCAGTCACGCGTGAGCGTGCGGATCTTCTTCGTGCAGCCGATGACATTGTTCTTCAGGAAATGAGAGAGGCAGGACTGTACGAAAAAATATGGCAGTTCCCCGTTGTCTTGCTTCCGTGTGGACTGCAGTCCGGTGGACAATCCATTGTGCTTCGTCCCATCGATTCCACCGATGCTATGACGGCGAATGCCTTTGTCCTTCCTCCGGAGGTCATTACAAAGATCACCTCACGTATTATGGATTTGACCGGTATCGATGCAGTATTTCTCGATCTCACAAATAAACCTCCGGCGACGATTGAGTGGGAATGATTCTCTACCATCCCGCTGCCTGTTGCTCTCCAGCTCTCCAGCCGAATGCTGTTAGCAGCACTTTCACTTCCTCAATACATGTCGCACGGACATACACAACCATTTCTTCCGAGTGGCTTCCTCCGCCGGCATCGACCACTTTATCTGTGCCCAAGTCTTTAAGTGTACCCACAATTTCATTTTTAGGGACTCCTCTTTGGGCTTGGGTGCAGTGAATGGCAATAGTATGATTTGACTCCATTAATATCATTTTAATGCAATAAACATACTATGTCAATTTATGGTGAAATAGACAATAAATGCTGTTGTAAAGCTCAAAAAGGCGTATAGTATTTTTCCATGGAGAAAAATCTTCTGGGGCTCGAGGAGATCAAGAGCCTCGTAGCGTCGGCGCAGAGTGGAGATACAGAAGCCTTTTCAAAGCTCTACGATTTCTACTTTCCTCAGGTCTATCGTTACTGCGCATTTCGCGCGCCTGCGGAGGTCGCCGAGGACATTGTTGCCGAAGTGTTCATCAAGGCGTGGGAAAAATTGCATACCTACAAATTGCAGAAAGATGTGCCATTCGGAGCGTGGCTCTTTCGTGTTGCACGCTACACCATCATCGATGCGTACCGCGGCAGCCGAACATGGGAGGATCTCGATGAATCTCTGCCGGACCCCGACACCCTCAATGCTGCCGATGGTCTCCTGCGTCAACAGGAAATTGTCCGCATTGTCCGCAAGGCACTGAACCGCCTTCCACGGCGTTACCGCGATGTGCTTGTTCTTCACTACATCGCAGGACTGCCCGCAGACGAAGTTGCGCGTGTTTTGCGACTTACACAGGGTGCCTCGAGAATCCTTAAATTCCGGGCCTTAAAGAAACTTGAAAAAGAATTGCCGGAAGAATATCAGGAAGGGCGTAACAAAGCGGCGATTGCATCGTTTTCCCCTATGCAATGACCACAGAGTCGCGTCTCCGCCGGCTGGGTGAAAGTACTGCTCCCACAAGGGCAAGCCGTGATCGCGTATTCAGTCGTATTCAGGAGCGTATAGGGGCTCCGGAGGCATTGAGATTAGCTGCAGAGCAGATCATTGCAGATGAGAGTGCGCATGCACGTGTGTGGGAGCGAGTTTCTTCAGTCGTAACACAGTCTCCTGCCGCATTCTTCGACCGCGTGCGCACGGCACTCCTTCCCCCTGTAGAACTTTCCCGCGATCTTTGGCAGTCCTACATTCTTCCGAGACTTGCTCCGCAACAGATTGCACAGCGTTCCTACAGAGGCATTGCATGGGTAACCGCTGTTGCCGTGATCATGGTTACCGTCCGCATCAGCCCTGCTCTTTTCTTTGCTCCGCCTCTACGTGCCCAAAGCTCGGTCATGCTGCTCCCTACACGCGGTGAAGTATTTGTTTCCATCGGAGGTCTCTGGCAGCCCGTAAGCCATGAAATGGCTCTGGTGCCGGGTATGGAACTCAAAACACTAGACAGCGAGGCGAGCATTCTGCTGCGCGACGACGGCGTTATCCGTATGGGTCGTGACACTATCATTACGTTGCAGGATCTCACGGAGAGACTCGAGCCGGCACCGGAGATCGTCCCGACACTCAGTCTGACGCAGGGGCGTATATGGGTGCAGGGGCTGATTCCCGCACCTTTGCGTGGCATCACTGTCGCTCTTGCCGAGGGCAGTGTGACGGTTAACGAGGGGAGCGTTTCCATCGTGCGCGATCCGCTACTGTCTGTTGAGGTCTATAATCGTTCCGCAGTCGTGCAACGCGATGGGAACGAGACGCGCCTGACCGGCGGTGATCGTATGCAGATGTGGTCACAGAGCGTTCCGCTGATCCGTCATATCGCAGCAATCGCCTACAGCGATGTCTGGGTCGCCCAGAACATTAGCCGTGATGCCGTGCATCGCCGCGATATCGCTCAGTTGCAACAAGAGCGCAGGGTGGCACGCGCCGGCATTCTTCCCACGTCACGCCTTTACTCGGTGAAGCGCGCTGCCGAGGCCGTCGATGTGATGCTGACGTTTGACGGACGGACACGCGTGGAGAAGCAGATCGCATACGCGGGAGTGCGTCTGGACGAAGCCGCAGCGCTGATTCATGAAGGAGACAGTGATGCTGTCGCAGGGTCACTGGTCGAGTACAAAGATGCGCTTGTTGCGCTCGCAGGAACATCCACAAACGAGAGTGAGGCACAGTTCCTTCTCCAGCAGGCGGTGTCCGTAGATTCTGCGGAAACGTCGGCTGCATCCCTTGGGGATCAGGGCTACGTGCTCAAGCAAACCGTTCTGGAGGCGCTTGCCGCTATCCCCGGCGAAGGAGGGGAGGATCACCTGCAATCGGTTCTTCTTCTCGACGGTCTTTCCACTCTTGCTGAGGCTGCGGAAAGCGGCAATAACGAGCAGATGGCTGCAGCGTGGTCGGGGCTCGAGCCGCACCTCGCACTGATGGGTTCTGCGGAAAGTGTGCTCGATGTTGCAAGTGTTGCCGAAGCCAAGGCACTTTTGGAGCGCTTCGCAGTCGCAGTTACTGATCAAAAGGCGGATCTTGCTCCGGCAATCCGCGAAGCTGCGCTTGCACTTCTGCCCAAGGAGCCGATCACGGTTCAGACGCACCTCACAGACGAGCAGGTTCTTGGCGTTGTTTCTGCAATCACCGACCGCATCTTCACGTACCGTATGCCGCGGTCCCGCAGAAATCAGCTTCTTACCGAGCTCAAGGAAGTGCAGGGAAATCCCGATGCTGGACGCATTCTCCGTGCTCTTTACCACGCAATGCCTGAAAACACGGAGCTCGTGACGCCTGTGCGCAGATCGATGACGCAGCTCAAAAACGAAGTGGTGGCGGATGCGCAATAAATAATCACGCAGAGCACCCCTACTGGGGTGTGGCAATAGGAGAATGTCATCGGATGCTTCTTACGGGTTCCCCTTTCTTTTGTCTGCGCGACAAAAGAAAGGGGGAAAGAAAAACGCAC
>CAYYFD010000045.1:0-8634 GCA_964471125.1 uncultured Candidatus Peribacteria bacterium | reverse complement strand
CGAATCCATGAATCTCCGCTACGGTATTGGCATGTCCACCCTCCCCATTGCTCTCATTCTCTTTCTTGCGGGAATGCTGACGATTCTTTTGCCGTGCATTTTGCCACTCATTCCGATTGTGCTTGGGGTGAGCGTCGCTGGACGGAGCCGTTTGCGGCCGCTCTTCACGGTTCTCGGTATGGTTGTGAGCTTTGTGGGGTTCACGTTCCTTCTTACGTTAGTCTTAAACCAGTTCGTTGCGTTTGCCGATGTTCTGCGCATTGCTACCTATTACATTCTTCTACTTTTCGGTGTGGGCTTTCTTACCAGCAACCGTACGCTCCAGTTGCTCGGTGCTGTCATGGGAGGATTCTTCTTTGAGCGGTATGGCTGGGTTGGGGTTACGGTCGCGCAGACCCTCGGCGCAACGGCGATGGAGCTGGGGAGTAAGGTTGCGCGGAAGATTCAGCAGTTTGGTGGGGAGATCCAGCAGGGTGCGGGTGCAAAACTCGGGCGTGAAAATCCGCTCAGTGCGTTCATCATCGGACTGACGCTTGGGCTTGTGTGGGTGCCGTGTGCCGGGCCTGCATTGGGCTTTGCGTTCACTCTCGTACGCGAAGAGCCGGGACCACGCGCCGCGTTTCTCCTCGCGATGTATGGCCTCGGGACAGCTGTTCCCTTACTGATAGTAGGTTACGGAGGGCAGGCGATTACCCAGCGCATGCGCTCGTTCAATCGTTATAGCGGACTGATCAAGAGGATTGCGGGAGGAGTGTTGATTCTGACTGCAGTGGGCTTACAGTACGGAGGGTTGATGCGGATCCAAACGTATCTTGTCCAGAATACGAGTTACGGAACATTGGGGACGGAGATAGAGGAAAGGCTCTTTGGAGAAGAGGATGTAAGGGAAATAAGGGATGTAAGGGATTCCCAGTCGATTGGCTCGGGATCCCTTCATTCCCTTTCTTCCCTTATTTCCCAACAATCAAATCTTCCTAACCTAGGGAAAGCTCCGGAGTTTTCCGGTCTCGGTCCTTGGCATAATAGTAGTCCGCTGACATTGGAGGAACTTAAGGGCAAGGTTGTTCTTGTCGATTTCTGGACATATTCCTGTATCAATTGCATTCGCACATTTCCGTATATTCAGGGCTACTGGGATACGTTCAAAGACACTGGCAAATTCGTGCTGATCGGCATGCACACGCCGGAGTTTGTGTTCGAAAAAGACCAGCGAAATGTGGCTGATGCGATCAAGCGGCACGGACTTACGTACCCCGTCGCGCAGGACAATGATTTTGGGACGTGGAACGCGTTTCGCAATCGCTACTGGCCCGCAAAGTATCTGATCGATGCTGAGGGGAATATTCGCTATACGCATTTTGGAGAGGGGGCGTATCAGGAAACAGAGGAGGCGATTGCGAGTTTGCTGGGGGAGATTGGGGTGGCAGTAAAAGATTCCAATGAGTCAGAAGGGTCAGAGGATTCAAAGAAATATTTCGGTAGCCAAACGCCGGAGATCTACCTGGGTTCACGGAGTTGGTCGGCATTGGGGAACGGCGGGATGTTTCCTACAGAGAAAGAAGTGACATACAGTGCACCGGAGGAGATGGAACTGCATACATATTATCTGGATGGGACATGGCAGCTTGTGGATGAGGAGCAGCAGGTGCTGCGGTCCGAAGCAGGAGAAATCCGAATGAAGTTTTTGGGAGGAGAGATTAATTTGGTGATGGGGGTGGAGGGGATGCCAGTCGCAGCGGAAGATCGCGATCTTCCGCTACCGATCTTGCAAGTGTTTCTCGATGGGAAATTAGAAAAAACATTCACTGTGGATCGCTACGATCTCTTTGCGCTTTGGGACGGAGAGTACGGTGAGCACGAGATTGTGATGAAGATCCGCGGCAAAGGATTGGAGGGCTATGCGTTTACCTTCGGGCAATAAAAAAACAGCGGAGGTTCCTGAGCCTCCGCTGCCATAATCCATTCCTTTTTACACATCAAAGTACTTATAAAACTCCCACGGCGTCGGGCGCATGCCGCCTTCGGCGCACTCAGCACGCTTTGCCTCTATGTATGAGGCGATGAAGCTTTCAGACATGACACCGCTTCTTGTCAGGAACTCGTGGTCTGCTTCGAGCGCATCGAGCGCTTCATTCAGGCTTCCGGGCGCATGCGGGATCGCAGCGAGTTTCTCTGCTGTCATTTTGTAGAGGTTCTCGTCGGTGTGTGCACCCGGCTTCAATCCTTTCTCTATTCCGTCGAGACCAGCGAGGAGAAGTGCTGAGAACGCAATGTACGGATTGCATGCAGCATCCGGCATACGGAACTCCACACGCTTGGCTTTGGGGTTATTGCTATACATCGGAATGCGGATCGCTGCGGAGCGATTGCGTGCGGAGTAGATTAGGTTCACCGGTGCTTCGAAGCCTGGGACGAGGCGCTTGTAGCTGTTTGTTGTGGGGTTACACAGCGCACAAAGTGCTGGAGCGTGCTTCAAAAGCCCTGCGATGTAGCTCATGGCCATATCGCTTAAGCCTGCGTAGTTTTCTCCGGCAAAGAGCGGCTGGCCGTTTTTCCAGAGGCTCTGGTGCACATGCATGCCCGTGCCGTTGTCTCCATAGAGGGGCTTGGGCATGAAGGTCACGGTTTTACCGAACTGCGCGGCAACGTTTCGAAGAATGTACTTATAGCGAATGAGCTTATCGGCCATGGTGAGCATTTCGTCGCGCTCCATGTCGATCTCGCCTTGACCCGCAGTGGCCACTTCATGATGTGATGTCTCGATTTTGATACCAGAGGCTTCAAGCTCGCGGACCATCGCTGCACGGACTCCTTTTAGCTGGTCCATAGGAGCCCCTGGGAAGTACCCTTCTTTGTTGCGGATCTTGTAGCCGAGGTTTCCACCTTCTTCTGTTTTTCCGCTATTCCAGATGCCTTCTTTCGAATCCACTTCGTAGAAACAGCCGTTACTTGTCTGGTCGTAGCGGACGGAATCAAAGATAAAGAACTCCGCTTCGGGGCCGAAGAACGCTGTATCGGCAATGCCGCTTTTCTGCAGGTGTTCTACGGCTCTACGTGCCATCGTTCGCGGACTATTGTCGTAGAGCTTTCCGCTCGTTGGATCTTTTACATCACACAGCAGTGACACCGTTGGTTCTCCATGGAAGGTATCCAAAATTGCCGTTGCGGGGTCTGGCATGAGAAGCATGTCGCTCTCCTCGATGTTCTGAAATCCGCGAATACTGCTTCCATCAAACCCCGCTCCGCCCTCGAAGACGTCTCCAAGCTCGTGGATGGGCTTTGTGGTGTGCTGGAGCGTCCCCGGGACATCGACAAAGGTATAATCCGCAAACGTCGCATTGTGTTTCTTTGCAAAGGCGATGACGTCGGCTTTGGTCTTCATCGCGGGGGTAAAATCGAGATCCGCTCCGGCGCGGGCAAATTTCGCATCGGCAATGAGGGCGTCTTTGAGAGGGGAGGTGACGGGGTTCATGAGGCAGATGGGAAGAAATTGAGAACGACGCATGCGAGTGTGAGGCGTGGAACGCTCATTCAACAAATGCATTTATGAGTACGAGATTTGCTCTGTTGCATTGTTTTTCTACACAACTGATATTCACTTTTTCGTTTACTTGAAAAGAAAAAACTCATGAACACAATATGGTGTATCTATTGATAGTCATTACTGTTGTAAAAATTTATAACACATTGCTATACTTCGAATGTCATTTGTAATTCTCCATTTGCAATTCGTATGCATCGCTCCCTCCTCCCCATCCTCAAAAGCATTGGACTCGATGACAAAGAGGCGCAGCTCTATCTTGTAGGACTCTCTCTTGGGTCCGCTCCGGCATCCGAGTATGCAAAACTGAGCAAGTTGAATCGCATCACCAGCTACAACGCACTTGAGGAGATGGTACAAAAGGGGATGTTTACCATGGAGCGCAAAATGCGTTCGAAGTGGTACGCACCGGTTGCGCCGGAGTACCTGAGCATCGAGGCGCGCAAGAATGCGGAATCACTAGAGCGTGTTCTTCCCGAACTGCGCTCGTTGCAGGGCGCAAAGCACCGCAGCCCCCATGTTCGGTTCTTCGAAGGATGGGAAGGCGTGCGCAAGGTCTATGAAGACACGCTCATGGCTTCGGGCGAGCTCCTGAACTTCGCAAACTCCGCAGCTGTGCGTCAGTTCTGGCCTGGGTACGACGAGCAATATGTGGAAGAGCGCGTGAAAGGCGGCATTCACCTGCGTGGCATTGCTCCGGATGACATCGCCGGTCGCAAAGTGCATGGGGAAGATCGTCAGAAGCTCCGCGAAATTCGCCTTGTTCCCGCTAAAGATTTCGATTTCCGCAACGAAATCAATATCTACGATCACAAAGTCGCCATCTGTTCCTTTGGGGACGGCGAAGAGGTCTTTGGCGTGATCATAGAAAGCAAAGAAGTGGCCGAGACGCAGCGGCAGATTTTCGAGATGGCGTGGAGGTATGCTGGACGGAAGAATTCATAAGGGAATTATTACTTTCTCATCGTCGCAATTAATCTCTTCGGTTTGAGCAGCAAATCCAGCGCATCGAGGATCGATGTTGTGACAACGTCCGATGCGAGCAGCGTCTGCGGATCCACACCTTCAGCCTGAATCGTGAGGATGCGCAGGCGGACTGTTTTAAAGAGTTCCAGATCGATTCTGCCATTACCTATCGTCGCTGCAGTTTCCGGATCTAGTGTTTGCGCCTCAGCCGCCTTCGCTGCTGCATCCGGTGTGAGCCGGAGTTCGATCTGCAGCTCCTTCGCAATATCCGCAGCTGTGCCCTGCGTATCGCCGGAGAAGAGGAGAATTCGCAGGGATGACCGGAGGGCTTCTATACGCTGTTTAATGCCTTCTATAAGCTTTCCATCGATGGCTATGGTGCCATTAAGATCGAGAATCAGCGTCTCGATTTCGAAGGGATCGTGTCCGGGAATAATGATGCGCATAAACGATCATGATGCACGTGCCGTTTTTATTCTGTCAATGGTTTGGGAGGGGTTTTCCTACTGGAATTGGTCGTAGGGGAAGAACTCCTTCTGATGCTCCTGTCCTTCTTTATGCACACTGTGTTTGATGGCACAGGAGTACACCTCGGTACGATTTGCGATGACCTTGATCCAGGCAGCAACTCCATTGGCATATCCGCAATATGCACAACCGCATTTTTGAAGCCAATTAAGCTTTTTTAGTTTGTGGCGGTCAAGAATGCAGTAGTCCCGGAATCGTGCTTTTGGTATGTCATAGATCGAAAAATATATCTGCTGGTATATGAGTAATGTGCAGTGGATCAATATCACGGCAGGGAGTGTCGACCAAATGACAATCGTGGCGATTATTTGCAGTAAAAGACCACGGATTTTCAGTGGGCGTTTCGTGACGACGAAGTTATCATAGAGCATATGAAGGCGTACTTGGATTTACTGCAGCATATCCTCGACCACGGTACCGTCAAAGACGACCGCACGGGCACGGGAACGTACAGTGTTTTCGGTGCACAGATGCGGTTTGATTTGAGCAAGGGATTCCCCATGCTCACGACGAAGAAGCTTTCCACACGCGCGATCATTCACGAATTGCTCTGGTTTCTGATGGGATCCACGAACATCGGGTATCTCAAAGAGAATGGCGTCTCGATCTGGGATGAATGGGCGAGTGAAAAAGGAGATCTTGGTCCCGTGTACGGCAAGCAGTGGCGGGCGTGGGAAGGGCCAAATGGACGCGTGATCGATCAGGTCAGTGAAGTGGTCGCACAGATCAAAGCGCGGCCGCATTCACGGCGTCTGATTGTCTCTGCGTGGAATCCTGCGGACCTGCCGGATGAATCCATAAGTCCGCAGGCGAATGTAGAACAGGGGAGAATGGCACTTGCACCATGCCACTGCCTCTTCCAGTTCTACGTTGCTGACGGAAAGTTAAGTTGCCAGCTCTACCAGCGCAGTGCGGATGTCTTTCTCGGCGTTCCCTTCAATATCGCTTCCTATTCCCTCCTCACGCATATGGTCGCGCAGGTGTGTGGATTACAAGTGGGGGATTTTGTTCACACTTTCGGCGATGTGCATCTCTATAAAAATCATGTGGAGCAGGCACGCTTGCAGTTGTCGCGTGCGCCCAAAGCACTGCCGCAGTTGAAGATGAATCCCGATGTGAAATCGATCTTTGATTTTCGCTTTGGGGATTTTGAGATTCTGAACTATGACCCAGAGCCGAGTATAAAGGCGCCGATTGCGGTGTAGCTTTTAGGCACTCTCCTGCCATCTCTCAATGATTCTTTCTGTCATTTCGACTGTTACTTCGTCAAATGTGTGACGATATGGCGCATCATCCCGTCGGCGCCAACCGTTATCGCCCCCATTACGACGCAGAGGAAAGTATTTCTCTTCAACTGTTGTTTTCGGGTTGTGCATACCTTTATGATGTCCGGGTTTTTTTGGACCATTTTCCTTAAAGTATTCTCGGACAGCCGTGTATGGATCGCCTTTGGCATAGACCGCCCTGCGGACAGTAACTTCTACGCCGTATTTGTATTCCCGCCAATCCATTGGTCGTACCTGTTTGGCGATTTCCCATATCTTGTCCCAGTGGATCTGGGGAAAGAGTTCCTGATACGAGAGCGGGGGCGTTCCCTCGTCGAGCAGATTGAACAGTTCGCCGCGCATACGGGAGATGAGATGGAGCAATTCCTTTGGTGCATTTTCTGCGCCCATACTTTGCGTTTGCCACTCATTCAACCGCAGCAGAGGATCCGGGAGATAGGGTCGCTCATTGCGTGCGGGGACGAGAACCATCAGGTTTTTTTCCATCAGTCTGTCCTCGAGGAAGTAGTCGATTTTATGCAGGTTATCTCTGTCGGCAAACGGGTAGTAGAGCTCCAAGTACCGTTCCCAGTCTTCGTCACCGGGAAAATACATCTGCTCACAGGTCTCGCGCGTGGCGACTGCGTAGGAATCATTCATAAGATCAATGCTTTCCAGCGCGACAGGGTGCTTACTGATAAGGTTGCTGTGCCTTGCGGGTCTGCCAAAGAGTCCGTGTGGATACACCTCTTTTGCGATCCCCAGATGCTCCAGTTCCGCCCAGAGCTTCGGCCTGAAGTGGATAATCTGATCAGCTGAATAATCATGCAGCATGTGTCTGCAAAATCGCGGCAATTCACGCCGTCTTGTTTCCTCGTAAAGTGCAAGCGGGTCAGATTCCATAGAGCGTGAATATATTCAAATTTTACATTTAGTCAAGTTTTCTGCAGAGAATCAGTCATCTCAGCAAAGGTGTACTGAATCACATATACTCTGCTTGTGCGTATCTCCCTCATAGCAGCGGCATCCGAAAACAACGTGATCGGCAATCACGGCAGCATTCCGTGGAGCATTCCTGCGGATTTGCAGTATTTCCGCACACTGACATTGGGTAAGCCCGTGATCATGGGAAGGAAGACCTATGAGTCCATTGGGCATCCACTTCCGAAGCGGCCGAATATTGTCATAACAAGGCAGCAAGGGTTCGTAGCGGATGGTTGCGACGTTGTGGGGTCGTTGGAGGAGGCGTTGCAGGTTGCAGGTTGCAAAGATGCTGAAGAAATCTTTGTGATCGGAGGGGGGGAGATCTACCGCGAGGCATTGCCACGTGCGGACCGTGTCTACCTCACGCGCGTGCATACGGAGATTGCCGGTGATGCGTACTTTCCGGAGTTTCACGCTGAGCACTGGGTAGAAGCGAGCCGCGAAAGGCATGAGGCAGAAGGGGGGCAGCCGGCGTATACGTTTTTGGTATATGAGAAGAGGCTATAAATTGAGCATTATGCGACTTCGATAGCAACGTAATTTTGGCTTATTGAAGAGATAAAAACTATGTTCTGGCAATTCGATGACCATCTTCTATACATTGCGTTTTTTAGCTTGCACACTGTGCGCATGAACAGAGGCGCATTAGCACTGGCAGAGAACTCTGAGCCCATGCCGATCTATGCTGCGGGTGAGCAGGAGGGCGAAGTTGATCATGAGGCGGTCGCTCAGGAAATAGATACACAAGCTGTGGAACGGGCCGCGGCTCAGGAGGCGACGATCGCTTCCATCGGTGAGATTTCCCGATCTCTTTTGCGAGAGAGTCTGGAGCGGGGGGAATTTTCTGAAGATGATGAGACGATCATCGAACAGAAGCTGCGGTCTTTGCAGCAAGAACGCATGACGGAAATTCAGGGTGATACGAGTGCGAAAGCAGGGAATCTTGGAGATGGGGTACAAGGGCTTTCTGATGGGAAGAGTGTATGGCTCAATCCGAATGGTGGTATTACCAGAGCGGTGCACAAGCACGAGAGACAACACGTAAAAGACGGCATTATCGGTGATATCGATGCGCCTCTTGCGGTGCAAACGGGCATCGCAGCGATTGATGAGAGGCTGAAAGGTATCGGCACCCGGCGCGACGTTCTTGAGGAACGTGCGATGGATGCTCAAGATGGCGAGCAGCTTTCGGACCTCTATATCCGCACGCACTGGGCAAAAGTCAAAGCTCTGGAGAAGCGTGGACAAAACACCGGTGTGAACATGGAGGCAGCAAATGCAGATCTTATCAAAAGTACGGATAGCGGGGATTTTCAGGAGAATTTGGTGCGTATGGCTGCAGCGGAGGTA
>CAYYFD010000044.1:0-8731 GCA_964471125.1 uncultured Candidatus Peribacteria bacterium | reverse complement strand
CATCCTGCCCAAGGCAGCAAAAGCAACGGGGATAATCAGGTAAACAAAATCGTGCGTCATCACACAAAGCTTATTTCCCTATCTCATGAGCTAGCCGCGTGCACACCGGAAATATTTTTGGATGAACTTGTCGAAAGGATACGACTGCAAGCGCACCGCCTCTTTCGCTGGGCATCCGAGGACTATCACGCAATGGATGATGTTTCATCATTGGCGGAAGCTCAGATATTTAAAGTTCAATTCCCATTAGAAGCACATCCACTGAGCAGAGTGGCGATGAGCAACCTTGAAAGTATCCTGGAGCAAAGAACATCTGCAAGCACTGGTACATCAGGAAATGGAGAGGTGAAGAAAAAAAAGAATCTACAGCAACCCCTCACTAGAGCCGTACTCAGCCCACAAGAAAGAAAGAGGTTCCATCGCCTGCGAGAGGAAAGCAATGCTTTGGCTGTCTCTTTTCCTCCTGCGCCAAAGAAAAATCATGAAAAACATCCCGTACTTCGGGAGCTGGAATTTGGCATACAAAAGGAAAATGTCCGCATTGTCATTCCCGTTGCGAGAGGCGAAATCCATGAGTCACTCCCTGCATATGACGTCATCCATGCACGTATTGAGAACGGAAAGGACGATACGTGCCGGCTGACTGAAAGTATTCAAAATGAGGAAAAATGGCTATTCGTCATCGCATCAGCTGAATGGGAAATGCAAAAAATGTGCGATGTTCTCGCTACGCTATCGCCCACAGAGCAGGCGGCTACGCTCGAGCGTACAGCCGGTAAACTGGAATCTATCAGACCAAAAAGTGATGATGCCGCCGCGCGATTCGGGATCTATAAACAGCTGCTCAATAGGAAATTGGCTTCAATAATAGACCCTGCACATGAGAAAGATCCTTTCATAGATACGCAGGGAATTCCGCTTATCGGTATGACTCAGGAAATACACTTTGAAACGAAGATACCTCCACTCGTCCTGGCACAAGTGCAGTCCCTTGACCTGCCTCCCAGATGGGAGCGCATCCTTGCATCATCACAGTCCCGTGAAGAATTTTTGCACAGAATGAAATTGATCGAGCACTACACACGCGCCAGTAAAGCCCGCACATCACTGATGGACAGAATAATCATGCGACAGGAACAAAAAGGTATCAGTGCCTGGAGGCGCATTCAAGAACAAGTGCCTGCCCGCTCACACCACCCATTGCAGACAGCCGTTTGTTGTACAGATCTTGCAGAAGTCATTCTTGAGAAGGCGCATACACGCCCAAGTGTGGAGATGCGCATGCAGTGGGAAGTCGCTGCAAAAATCTGTGTCAGGGACATCAAAGAATTGGTGCATGACAAGATGGCAAAGAAATAACAAACGCAAGGCATATGCGCGACAGCAGGCGTAGAAATGCTTAAGGGATCCGGAGTATTATCGCATTTATCAAAAATAGATTTTTCTGCTATAATAAAGAGAAACGGCCAATTCCCCGTAAGACACCCACACCCATTCCTCTCCAGTCCTATGAAGAACACGCATACTCGCAGAGTTCAGTTTCTTTCTGTCACTCTAGGGACACTAGCTGCAGTTGGGGTTTTCTCTTCGCAATGGGGATCCACTATCGGGCAAGTCAATGATGGATTTGTGTGTGGTGACGGCACACTTTCACGGTATGAAGAATGTGAAGATGGGAACCATCTCAATGGAGATGGATGTTCTATTGCGTGTCTTACAGAAAACAAACCGAGCGGTGTGAGGGAATTAACGTGGCGTCCGGGCGGAGGCTTGGGGTACCGCGTCGGCGACAATGCGTTCGTCTCTGCTTTGGGAAAACTGTGGATCATCGGCGGAAAAGATTTGAATTCCAGATTGGGAACAAGCCAAGCCTATTCGACGACGGACGGCTACACCTGGAACCTGGAAAGTAATCTCCCTGAAAGGATCTACGCGGCCTCGGCGATCGAATGGAATGGAGAGTTGTGGGTCGTTGGAGGAATGCGCTGCAATATGTTTGGACGCCTTTGTGCGGCTTCGCGCGCAACGTACCACTCGCGTGACGGCAGAACGTGGTTGCCCGGCCCCGTGCTACCCGGGGGCATCCGCACCTACAACACACCGCTGTATGTATTCGACGGGAAATTATTTTTGGGACTGACAAGTGTGAAGGTGCTCAGTAGCGCAACGGGATCATGGCAAACAGCCGGAACCGGCTTTGGTGGAAGTGTGGTAGTCCTCGGAAACCGCGTCCTCGCGCTTAACGGCCGCAACATCATGAGTTCGCCAACGGGAGTAGCGCCGTGGACCAGGGAAAGCATTTTGCCCTCACCGCTGTCCACCAATGTCCAGCTAAGCGTGGCGAATGCCGCCAACCTAATGATCAACGGCAACTATATTCTCGCGCTTGGAAACACATTCGTACCTAACCGAAACCCCAACTGCGACAAGGTCGTCCTTTCTTCGGACAACGGTATTCGCTGGGCCAAGACCTCTACTCCGAATTGCAGCGCATTGCCGCAATATGCCAAGAAAGCAGTCACGTTCCTCAATCGCGTGTGGATCTTTTCGGACCGCACAGTCTCGTTTGCGGAACTCCCGGCCTTTTTCCCCGCATGTGGAGACAGTACCGTACAGCCGGGCGAAGAATGTGATGACGGGAATCAGACAAATACTGATGCATGCACGAATGTTTGCAAGAATGCGACGTGCGGCGATACATTCGTACAGGCAAATGAAACATGTGACGACGGCAACGCCAATGATTTGGATGGCTGCACCAACAATTGTCATCTGATTGCCTGTGGAGACGGCGTCAAAGAAGGACAGGAACAGTGCGACGACGGAAATATTGCAGGGGGTGACGGCTGCAGCTCCAGCTGTTGGTATGAGTTGGGATTCAGTTGTACGGGTGAGACGCGCAGTATTTGCACGCGCCTATGTAGTAATGGAGTGATCACAGGCAACGAGCAATGCGATGACCAAAATCTGAATTCAGGAGACGGATGTAGTTCGCAATGCGCCGTAGAATCTGGCTTCACATGCCTTGGAACCCCGAGCACCTGTACACCGATCGTATGTGGCAACGGCCTTACGGAAACTGGAGAAGAATGTGATGACAGCAATGTCAATGCAGGCAACGGTTGCAGTGCAACCTGCACGATAGAATCTGGCTTCACCTGCTCAGGAAGCCCCAGTACATGTACACCGATTGTCTGCGGCAATAGCAGAAAGGAACCGGGGGAAACCTGCGATGACGGGAATACGAGTAATACCATCGGCTGGTGCCCGTTTGACTGCAGAAGTCCGCAAAAACTATCCTGCACGGCACCCGCAAACGCCTCTCTTACATTTACACAATCCATTATCGATACCGCAAAAGGTGAGCAAGTGGTGACCGGAGACTTTGATGGAAGCGGAACCATAGACGTAGCCGTCCGCGATGGAACCACTGTGAAAATTTTCAAAAAGACCGACGGCGGATTCACGCCTGCATGGTCAAACACATTTACCAATGGAGACAGAAATGATCGCGGGTACATCGAAGCCTTCGACCCGAGCGGAGCAACGCAGACGCAACTTGTCGCTCTTATGCAACGGTCCATCTATCCCAATCTCTCCAATCCCCTGCCGGGCTACCATGAGAATAGCCATTACATTATTACGATGAGCACATCCGGAGTGAGCGCCTCGAGCCTTCCGTGGTTACGACGCTCTTCCCGTGCCGGCGAACGGTTTGTCCTCACGAAACCCAACGGGTTTTTAGGGTCCATCTACCGCGGCATGACACCGACGATGGCCTACCAGCCTCTGGAATACATTTCCATTCTGGGAAACGAAAACTCCCTACGCAGAATCCTTTCCTTCGATGACGGATTTGGTCTCCGCGCACTCTGGCAATACCAATCCGTGAGTCGCTCAACGCTTGCAAGTGGCAAGCACGTTATCGGCGTCAGACATTTTATCATTGATGATGCCACGAATATTGTGACAACACTCGAGACAGGCGAAGTAGCCTCGGCATTGGAAGTTGGTGATGTGAATAGTGACGGCGTGAAAGATATCGTTGCGCTCATTTACAAGCAGTCCACAGGCGGTTACTCAAGGGCCATGTGGTGGAATGCGGCAAGCGGCACGTGGTCATTCATCGCCGATGTTGCGTGGATCAAGCCTGTATTTGCCCTTGGAGATATCGACGGTGACGGCGATACCGATCTTGCCGTGCGAGAATATGCGATGGCACAAGGCTCGGCCTACTGGCTCGAGCAAAATAACGGCGTTTGGATAAAGCACATGGTGCAGGAGAGCGGGGTTTTGGATCTTGCTCTAGCCGACATGACCGGTGATGGCCGTCCGGACTTTGTTCTTGCTACACCAAATGGAACTGTGTTGTATACACAACTGCAAGAATGCATAACACCCTCCGTATGCGGCAATGGAATCAAGGAACGAGACGAGGCATGTGATGATGGGAGTACTGCAACGGGCGACGGATGCTCAGCATTGTGCACGGTGGAAACCGGCTACAGCTGTACAGGGGAACCGCTTAGTGTCTGCACCCTGAATTGCGGCAATGGTTCCATTCAGCTCGGCGAAGCATGTGATGACAGTGATCGTGATGCTGGAGATGGATGCAGTGCGCTGTGTACCACAGAGTCAGGATATTTCTGCACTGGCATACCGAGTATTTGCGCGCGCTTCTGCGGTAATGGCGTCATCAACACTGGTGAATCCTGTGACGATGGCAACTCCACTGCCGGAGACGGGTGCAGCTCATGCACAGTCGATACAGGATTCCAGTGCTTGGGTACGCCGAGCGTTTGTTCGCTGCTCTGTGGCAATGGTCAGGTCACTGTCGGCGAAGGGTGTGACGATGGGAGCCGCTTTCCCAACGACGGGTGCAATGCTCTATGCCAAGTCGAAGCAGGATACCGCTGCGAGGGATCGCCGAGTATCTGCCGCATTCCGCCACCGTGCGGTAATGGCGTGAAGCAACCCAATGAACAATGTGATGATAACAACGCTGCATCCGGAGACGGATGCTCGGCGCTGTGCGTGGTGGAGGCGGGCTACAGCTGTACCGGAACAGAGCGCAGCACATGCACCAGAAACTGCGGAAACGGTATTAAGCAGGAAAGCGAGCAGTGCGATGATCAGAATATCGTTGCAGGGGACGGATGCTCTGCGCTGTGTACCATAGAAGCCGGTTATAGCTGCACCGGCACGCCAAGAAGTACATGCTCATTGATCTGCGGCAATGGCACGATTCAGGTAGGAGAATTCTGCGACGACAATAACCGCACAGCCGGAGACGGATGCAGTCTTACCTGCAGTATCGAGGCAGGGTATTCCTGCTTGGGTTCACCGAGCGTATGCATACTTCCTCCTGCATTGCCGCTTTCTCAAGCGTGCAATAGTACGCAAACTTCCAGGTCGCTCGGTGCCATTACACGAGATTCCCGCCTCACAGGGGTTGTCGTCGCTTCGCATGGGGATGAAGCGTATTCGATTGTCGGGGTCACGCAGAGTTCAGGAGTTCTTGTTCCTACGGTGTATCGATATACCAAGGTAAACCAGACACCGGTGTGGGTTCTAGAAGCCCGATTATCTGAAATAGCTTCCGCAAGTAATTTTGCAAGTCCGGGTGCAGTGCTGATCAAAACCGGGGGAAGGCTCTATGCAGTAAGAAGGGGTCGCTCCGGAGAGATCTTTCAACCCGGATCTTTGGGGCACATTCTCCGGCGCACAGGTGGAGGCACATGGGAAGATCTTGGAACGCCATGGCAATCACCATCACCTCCTCCGATCAACAGCATTCTCAATTTCAAAGGCACTTTGTATGCCGTGCACAATGGACAAGTGTATCAATACAGCGGAAATCGTACTTGGTCAGCTGTAGGGTATCCCCTGAGTAATCCATTACTATTGGCGAACACCAATGACCGTCTGTACGTCATTGGGTCTGCAATAGAAGGAACGATGACGGTAAGTACCATGCATCGGTTGGATGGATCCACATGGGTTGCCGATACAGGAGCTGCCACGCTACGGCGCATTTCCGGCGTAGTCGGTGCAGGAAACGCACTGCTTATTCTTGGGAAACATGATGCAAGTAACAGTGCTACCGAGCCTTTTGGCATTTACCGTTACCAACCCGGTGCGGATGTTCCTCTTGTAGACACTCGTGTGGAAGCTACCCCCACGGTCGCTGCAGCAAATCCAAACTCTATTGTGCTGGCACCGCAATTATTCAGTATCGGAGACCGGCCCTTTGCCTTTATCAGAGGCACAAGCCTCCTCCAATACAATACCGCCGCCAAAATTTGGCAAGACACGGGTCTATGGGGCGTTTCGAATCCACGATTGCTGGATGAAGGACCACTGATACTTGCGACCTCTCTGACATTCCAGACACAGTTCAAGTCCGCTCAGGTTTTCTGTAAGAAGTTAATTATTCCCTTCTGTGGAAATGGCGCCATAGAATCCGGCGAAACATGTGATGACACCAATGACAGCAACACGGATGGGTGTACCAATGCTTGTAAGTTGCCAGCCTGCGGTGACGGATTTGTTCAGGGAACGGAGGAATGTGATGACGGCAATCTCCTTAACGAGGATGCATGCACCTCGGAATGCAAAGTGGATCCCAACTGGTGCGCTCCGGGAAGCTGTACATCCCCAGTTTCACTGTCTGAGGTGTGTACCGATAGCGTTAACCCCGTGTCGCTTGGAACCATAAAAAAAACCACAGGTGCTGCGACATCGATTGTTTCTTTTAAAAATGCCGCATACATGGCAACCAATAATAAGATTTTCCGGTTGATGCAAAATGGTGAAAGGCGTTCTTGGGTGCAGGAAGTACAAATCCAATCATCGGGAATCACACTCAAAAGCCTTAATGGAACGCTCTATGCAGTGCTGGCAGCCCCAGGGGGATCGGTCACTGCCACAGATTCGATGGTCTACAGACGCAATACAAACGGCCAGTGGGAAGGGCTTGGAACTCCGTTTCTTTCCACCAATGTGGTGAACCCCAACGCTCCGAATATCGTCAATCTTCTTGAGCACAATGGAGTCCTCTATGCCGCCGTACGCAATTACGGGAATGTCTATCGCTATAACAACGACCATACATGGAGCCGCCTCGGTGAAAATATTGCCATTGCGGCCAATACCCAAGGTCTTCTTCCCCTCAGAGCTGCGGTGTGGGGAGGAAATACGCTCTATGCAATCATCGATGTCTCTCCCGCGACGGGTGTGAGCACATGGAATGGAACCAGCTGGCAATCGATTGGTGCGGCAATGCCTGAGAATGTCTTCCAGGCAATGGAAGGAAATGGGCAAGCTTTTATTGTCGGTCTGCCGCGCTTTGTGACGAATTACATGGTGTATCGCATGAATGCTGAGACTCCAAATAGCTTCCTGACCAGCATGTATTTTAGGCCAACGAGTGCCGGTAGTGTGCCATTCTTCACCTCGGCGGATAATGAGCTGTTTGCATCCAATGGCATAGGAAGCAACGTGCATTTTGGTGGAACAGACACATCGTTTGCAACACGTCAGAGCAACAATGACCCAGCCTACACGGTCAATGATGGCTCTCTTCTCTTGGCGGCCCCGGTCAATAGCACAAACACGCTATCGCCGAGCTGCAAAAAATTGGTTCTTTCTGTTTGTAGAAACGGTGTCATCGAACGTGGCGAGGAATGTGATGATAACAATGCCAGCAATACGGATGGTTGTACCAATATCTGTAAATTTCCTGCCTGTGGAGACGGATTCATGCAGGGAACGGAAAGTTGCGATGATGGAAACCGAACTGCTGGTGACGGCTGCAATGCAAGCTGCACAATCGAATCTGACTATACGTGTTCAGGTTCGCCCAGCGTTTGTCTGGCAACGTGCGGAAATGGCGTGATCAATGCGGGGGAAGTATGCGATGACCGAAACCGGACTGTCGGAGACGGCTGCAATCTGAGCTGTGCTATAGAAACTGGCTACACCTGTTCGGGTGCCCCAAGTGTGTGTGTCCGTATCTGCGGCAACGGCGTGCTCAATGCCGGTGAATTCTGTGATGATCGCAATGCCATCTCCAGTGATGGTTGCAGCTCAACATGTGCTATCGAAGCAGGATATACATGCTCCGGCTCACCAAGCGCATGCATCCGCAACTGCGGCAATGGCACGGTCAATGCCGGAGAGCAGTGTGATGATGGCATCGCAACGGCGTTCTGCACTGCAGATTGTCGATTTGCCCCGAAAGTCTGTGGAGATAGTGTGATGCAGAATGGCGAGCAATGTGACGATGGCAATCAAAATGAATTTGATGCTTGCACCTACACGTGTATGAGTCGTACGCCTTTGCGATATGCCTTCTGTGGCACATCGAGTGTTGTGGAATGCTACAACGGAAACACGCCTGTCTGCCCGAGTACATTCCCCAATGTACGTTGCGTGGCCGGCAACAATGCGGGGTGCTGCGATTCCCGGCGATGTGTGCCGATGCTGTACCTGTGCGATGGCACTCCTCCAGCAAGCCCTCCAGCATATACGTACTGCACGGTAGGAAGTACCCAACATCGTTGCAGTGATGGTTCTACACCCACCTGTCCCAGCGAATATCCAACCACACTATGTTATGCAAACAATATTGACACCAACAATCTGACACACGACAGGCCGGTGTGCTGCAACACGGCACTGTGTGGCGGACAACCGACCTGTTCCTCGAACCCCCCACCCCCACCCCCAC
>CAYYFD010000043.1:0-8820 GCA_964471125.1 uncultured Candidatus Peribacteria bacterium | reverse complement strand
GGTGACGGCACGTATGCGGTACCGGCAAAGGAGCTCCAGAAGCAGGCGGTCCAGTACACAGATTTCTGGCGGTGGCTCAGTCCCCTTTTGGTAATATTCGCTGAGAACGTATCCTACACTTTCTGCATGGCGTTGTATTTCTGAAATAGAATTTCTGGGAGACTGAAGAAAGAGTGATGCTGCCGCAAGTCGAACCCGGATCCATCGATCAGGAACAGAATGCTCAAGAAGGTTTCTCATAGCATCTGTAAACTCCTGTGTGTGCGGCTTTGGCAATGCCTTCTCAGGCTTGCCCTCAGTGGAAACAGCCTCAGAACTATCCTCCTGTTTCATATTACTATTATAACATAATTTTGTATGTTTGTTGAGATATAGACTTTTATCGTACAAATGCTATAATTACATATAATGAGGATTGATAGAGAAAGCACAGGCACACCAGAAAAGACAAAGACAGGGCTTGCTGCCGGCTTTAGAAGAATTTGCATAGCCGTGCGGGAAACAGCACTGGATCTCATGCACCATGAACCGATCTTTGAACAGATGGGAAAATTTGTAAACATCGGGCGAAAGCGTTTTCCCAACGGGAGTGAATTCCGCTTTCGTAATGAAGCTGGCTGGCATCTCACAGGGAGAGTACACAATGGAAAAATCAGTCTCTGCAAAGCTCTGCAGGATGGAAAAGAGGGTGATACTGCGCGTCTTATTTTTGTAGATGCAGAGGAGATTGTGCAGTGGAATCCGGAGCTTTTCGGTGTGTAGATATTACAAATTCTTCAATGCTTGTTCCCACACTTCCCTGCTTGAGGGATGCGTCATATCTAGTACCACAGTGATATTTCTCTGCACAACAACATTCGCATCAGTAAGGGTATTGATGGGAACATCGCCGTAATGATCTTGGGCAAAAACTATCTCCGCATATCCCCGAACAAATTCTTCTATATCACCAAGACTTTTCAATCGCTCCATACTCAATAATGCCGCATTAAAGTCTGATTGCGGACCATCTGTTACCTGTTCTTTGATTGCAGAAAATGCATTTCCCATAGAATGATTATAAATTTTAATGTTTGTTATGTCAAGCTTAGAGAACAATGAGAGATCATGTCTATCAAGACACTTCTTGCACTTCTCACAGACAACACAATCCCGTATTATCGTCCGGCGTTCATTCCTTTTATTGCGGGTGTCGTATAATGGCTATTACCCCAGGTTTCCAACCTGGTGACGACGGTTCGATTCCGTTCACCCGCTCCATTGACATAGTAAATGCTTTGATGCAAAGTAGTAATACTACTATGAGCACGCAAACATCAGAAGAGCTGCAACCAATATTGATTTTCTCTCCAGCAGACCTTGCTCGCACTCTTGGCAGTGATCTTGAATATACAGAATTTCCCAATCCTTTATATAGGGAGATCGCTGATCTCTTGGAACGACTTGCTGTTGTGGAACGAGCGGCGGAAGTGAAGCTGCGAGCATGGAAGCATGACAGGGAAGCGCTCAGGGATCTCTCCAGAGAAATTCAGACAGAACGCGATAGCGTGCGGAGGCGACTGCACGATATTTTTCTGAAGCAGCATAATTATCCTCACGGTCCGCAGATCGTGCTGATGCCTTCGGATGTGTACAAGCATCGGGATCAGCACAGTGCACTCCAATTCCAGGATAGGGATATGGAAAATCTAGTACACAACATCAGTCTCATAGCTGCATTTGAACAGGAATTGGAAAGTTATTTAACACGACAAGACGGTCTGGAGCAGGGGGAGAGGCAAGCAATGATCCGCAACACGATCGAGTGTATTCGCAAAACCAGAGATCATCTCACAAAAATTCTCACAGGGTATTATGACAAGCGCAATCCATTCCAACGATAACTGATCAGTCACGGATACAAACTCCAGTACCTATTACGGTTGTAATAGATTCCAGTAACCCACTCCATCCAATTCATGGCTTAATAAAGCCATATGATTAAGCACTCCTCTTATTGAAGAGAAGCATAGCTGAAGAGGATCGAGAAATCCTGACACCAGACCAGCACATTCCGGTATTTAGAAGTGTCAATCGACGCGTCCAACTCATAGTTTACATTGCCCTTGGTCGCACGGATGGGGCCGAGATCAACAAAGTCATCTGTCCCAAGATCAGCCGAGAGGTAAATGCGCACATCCGGTCCGTTGACCGTTTCGAAGTCCTCGAAGCGCAGAAACTTTTTGCCGGAACTTTCGATGAGTACTGCACGCCCCTTTACGTCGTGAGCTCGTGGCTGGAAGGGTGCCTGTGCGATTATCTGTGGTGTGGATGGCATCACTTCCGTCTTGAGCATCACGTCACCCTTCATCGCATCCGTCTGCGCCTTGAATTCGGCCAGACGTGCGGCATCCATGGTATTCATCGTATCTTTGATCATCATACCTGAGGGTGCATCGGCAGCTCGAGCGGACACGGAGGCCCCACCGCCTTGGTCCAACGGTGATACCTCATCGACCTCTACTACCCGCCAGATGGGCGAGAGGAGATACCAAGCGATTGGCAGCACAACGACGAGAATAACGATGACCCAAGAGAGATTTTTCTTATTCATAAAAGTGAAAGAAGGATAGTGAGAGAATATTATCGGAAATACTTTACGATACCATGTGAAAGTGCGAAGGCATTCGGTGTCCCCATGATACGTTGCGGGAGATGGCTAATAGGAAATGGCCTCTGAGGGGTGAACTCACTATCCAGATCGCTGCGCCCTTCCATTACTTTTTCTGCCATGTACGTTCCAAGAGCGGTGGCCCAAGGTAGGCCGGCTGCACCACCGATGAAAAATAGGTGGGGACGAGTGAGATCCTGAGCCGCAATGGGCATGAAGTCTTTTGTTACACCGATAAGACCTGGCCAGACGGACTCGATTTCCACAGAGAGCGCAGGGAACTTCTTGTGCAGATATGCCTGCATCTTCCGGACGATGCGATTCGCATTGAGTCGTTCAGTACGGTCGTAGGTGTAGAGCATGCTCGCTGCACCGAGAAGCAGGCGGTTATCACCGGTGATCCTGAAGTATTGATAGATGAGATCCGTGTCCCACACCATCAATCGTTCCTCCGGAAAAATCGCTTTCGCATCCCTTTCCGTCAATGGCTTCGAAATGGAGAGGAACGTTTGTGCATGATACATATCAAGCGGCGCGATCCCATTCTCCGGGAGGAACCGGTCCGTGCACATAATCACCTTTGGGGCGGTGACGCGGTAGGGCCCGGACAGTACGCCCTCTGGCACGATTTTCTCCACACACGATCCCTCAAATACCCGCACACCTTTCTTCACAAGGACGTCTTTCATCGCCTGACAGTAAAGATAGGAATTCATGCCAAACGTTCCGGAATAACGAACGCCCCCAGCGTACGCAGAAGAACCGATAATCGACCTGAGCGACTGAGCATCGTAGAGTGTGCTTTGGTACCCCATTGCGATGCGCCCCTCATGCTCATGCTGGACTACAGAAAATCTCTTCGCAGTGTTCGCGATGAAGAGCGAGTCCTGCACTTGATAGTCACAATCGATCGCGTGCTTCTGAATATTCTGGCGGATGTGCTGTACACCGGAAGAGACAAATTCCCAGAGCTGCCTCGCCTTCTCTGGGCCACGATTGCGGATCAAGTCGCTGAGCTCCAGTTCGCTGTCTGGCGTGATGAATCCGGATGTTTTACCGCTGGCACCGGCTCCGCAGAAATCCTTCTCAAGGAGCACAACACTGGCTCCGCGGTCTGCCAGTTGATCTGCACAACTGAGACCGGCCATACCACCACCTACAACGACGACATCTGCAGTCTGGTCACTGCTCATCGCCATGATGGATCGCTTATGCGTTGTATTCTGTTTGTACCAGAAGACATTTGAAGTGGAGAGATGTTGCATAGTGATGATGCCATCCTACTCTGATGTTCCCTCAGATACATGGATACATTCCTTTCTATCCGGCTTCGTTTGCGAACTACGCCGGGATTACGCGTTCTGCGGTAAAATACAGATATACTCGTAGTACTTCTCCCATGCACTTCCTCACACTGCTCCTATGCGGCTTCACATTTTTTTCTCCAATCGTCGGAGTGCATGCGCAGAGTATGGAAGAATCCATGGAAGCAACCATTCTCACGGTTACGCCAATTTCTTGTGCACGTGAGACTGAAGCCACATGCGCCGAATTAACTGTTCAAGTCACCAGAGGATCGAAAAAAGGCCAGACACTCACATTCAAGGCGAATGCAAAAGAGATGCCAGGCGGTGAACACATAACTTTTGCAGAAGGCCAGCGGCTGGTACTGACTTCTGGAATCGTGAATGGCCAAGAGCGCATTCAGGTTTCCGATCTCGTACGCCGTCCGAGTCTCACGCTGATCTTTGGATTATTTTGTGCAGCGGTTTTTCTCCTCAGTGGATTCTCTGGCCTTCGGTCGATCGTGGGCATGTGCATGAGTATCGGCGTCCTCTTTTTCTTTATTCTTCCTCGCATTCTTGCGGGTGATTCGCCCGTTGCTGTAAGCCTCATCGGATCAGCAATGGTCATGACATTAACTCTCCTCATCGGACACGGGTGGAATGCAAAATCGTTCACAGCTCTCGGCGGCACCATCTTGAGCCTTATCGTGACGGGTGTTTTGGCAAAAGTTTTCACTGTATGGACTCATGTATTCGGCCTTGCCTCCGAAGAAGCAGTCTTTCTTTTGACGGATATTCCCACTCTGGATACTCGCGGATTACTGCTTGCAGGCATCATCATAGGAGCGCTCGGGACATTGGATGATGTAACGATTTCCCAAGCATCCGCTGTCTTTGAACTGCGACGTGCCAATCCTGCTCTTTCGGCAAGAGATCTCTACCGCAGAGCAATCCGTATCGGACACGATCATGTATCAGCAGCAGTAAATACGCTCGTCCTTGCGTATGCGGGGGCAGCCTTGCCGCTTCTCTTGTTGATCACACAGAATGCTCATCACGAGTCATGGCTTATTCTTCTCAATCGCGAAACATTTGCTGCTGAAATCGTGCGTACGTTCGCAGGGAGCATTGGTCTCATTGCGGCAGTGCCTTTTACAACATTGCTTGCAAGTTTTCTGGCAGTCCGCCTGTCACAGCGCCAACTTGAACATGGTCATACACATCAGCATTGATAGCGAAATAGGATATGGAATTGCTTGAGTGCGTTATTTCCATGACACATGCTCTTAGTAGGGCTAAGTAGGGTTGTAATAAGATCCAGCAATCCGCTCCCTAATTGACAAATTAATATAAAATGCTTTAATAAGAACATGCCATCAGCAGATTCACTGGGCTACGTTGACCTTCAACACGATATTCAAACTCCTGAACAGGTGTGGAAATTTACGGTGGATGATCTTGCGGATTACAGAGGAATCACTACGAAACTCAATCGTGACATTTGGCTTGATTGGCACGATATTCTCTCTCACCCAGAAGAAGCACGCATGCATATGTATCCGGGAGCGGTCACAAGACCTGCAACGCTTGGAATCAAGCGTCAACGAATGCTCACATGGCAAAAGGCGATCATCATCCTCGACGGAATGATGATCGATGTAAAATCTCCACTCCCCCCGAACGAAGTACTTTCATTACTAAAAGTTGGAAAGCTGCCAAGACCGACGAATGTTGCCTTGCCCACAGGGAATCCTTCACTCGTGAAGCTTCTTGGGATGCTCAACGCCGACAGAAAGAAAAATGCGCCGTACGAGCTTGTCATGAAGTGGTCATCGCTCGTGCGATATGCATTGGAAGGCGCAATCGTTCAGCCAAAAAAATTTCTGAAGGGACAAGAATTACTTCTCAATGACATCAATCGATAAGATGTCAGGAGAAGCTCTGCCTACAGGGCATCATAGTTGTAATAACATTCAGTACAGAGCTCCATCAACGTTTACGAAAAATACCGTACGAGAATTTCCCATTGGTTTTGTCCTAAGACAAAATGGAATCCGAGAGCCCCAAGAATGCCGTGGGCAAGGCCAAGGCAGAAGAGGTTTTCATAGTAGTGATAGAGAAAGGTGAAGATGAAACCAGCAGCAAATGCCATCAGGAAAAGTTCAAGCGAGGGAATGTGTGCGGATGCGAACAGCATTGCAACAACGAAAGAACGAACAGGAAGTGAGGGGAGCACCTCTGCAAGATTCTTTGCAACAAAATTTTGCAGGACAAACTGCTGCGCAATCCCCCAGAGCGGATAAAGCGCCAGTACATACCAGAACGTCACAGGAAGAACATTGCCCATAGCGTGCCCATACGCATACAAGAGGACGGCTGCAACGGCTGCGAACATCATGTACGGTGGCAGACATTGCCTAAAATTATCAAAGCGTAGTCCCCAGTCAGTCAGAAGTTTTCTGCCTAAGTGAATGAGGCGATAGCATACGTAAGCGATAACAATGAAGGCCGCAACGCCATTGTAATAGGTAGCTACATTGCTGCCCCACATCATCTCTGTAACGGGCTGCAAGGCGCCGATCACCAAGATGAAAACTAATTCTCCATACTGCGGCTTCATGCTTTGAGAGTAGCAGCTCCTCAGCTATCCATGATAAAAAATCAACGCGGAATCTTACATTTAGAGATCCACAAGAGCGGTAAATCCTCCGTACACCATCCGCTTCATATCAAACGGCATCGGCAAGTCTTTGTACTTGGACTCATTCATGAAGGGATCTTTGTGCACTTTGGCGTTCACCTGATCACGATGCTTGCGGGAACCTTCTCACCCTTCTTCATCTCCACGGTATCCGGGAAGAACATCTTCGACCATGTATTTTTGCCAATGTCCTCGCCTACCGATTCCACAAACTGGAGAGCTCAATGCTTCATCCATATTTTCCCGGCCGCCTCAGCCATGGCGCGGTAGGCCTTCAGATTTTTCTTGGGAACCGGGAGGACATATCCGTCAACGTAACGCATAGAAAGAGGGGGGAATGTACAAGAGAAAACGAACTGTCTGGCTGCGTATGACGAGTATACTAAAAAACATGCGCACTGTTTCTGCCACACAACGGCTCCGCATTCTCGCGAAAGCCGCAATCGACCGCCGCACTCCCCTCTCTGCAAAAGGCATACTTCTGGGCGGACTCCTCTACGGCATCTTGCCCCTTGATCTTATCCCCGATCTTCTGCCGCTTTTGGGCATCGCGGATGATGCAGTGGTGCTTTTGACGGTGATCTTCGCCTTTTTGCATCTCACGAAGGACATACGAAAGAAACTGATAGTGCACGAACTTGCATAATATCGAACTATTCCATCCGTCCATAGAACGTACTTTTTCTCTTTTGAAAGCCAAAATTCTGGAATCGATTTTTTTATGCTATGAGCTGCTCTCCCGTATACCGAACGAACGCCATACATTGAGCCACTGTCCCCATGCACTTATGTCCCATTTCTCCCTTTCCATCGAAGAAGAGCTTGATCTCGATATCCTCCGTTTGCGCGAAACACGGCAGCGCGCGGAAGAGATTGTCCGCGACCGTGGATGGAGTGAGGCTGACGAGGATTTTGAAATCCAGATTGCAGAAGAAGCAAAGCACCAGTGGAACGAGGAGTGCGAGCGGGAACGCCGTTTTGAGAAAGAGCAAGAAATAGAGGAAGACCTCCTCTGGCAGGATCATCTACGCCAATTGGAACGGAAGCATTCTCCTGTGCACCCATGACCAACGCCAAAATGTCTTGCACATCGGCTCCAGTGTACGTTATGATGTACACTATGGGAAAGAGAATTTCTGCGACACAGGCTCGTAAGCAGTTTTTCAAGTTGCTTGAAGAAGCGGGCAGATCCGGTGCTGACATCCGCATCACGTTCGAAGGGCATCCTTCCGTTATTCTTCTTTCCGAAGAAGAATACGAGGGATGGCTGGAAACGCTTGAAGTTATGTCCGACCCCGTACTCATGCAGGACATTCGAAAAGGAATGCGAGAAAAGAAGACCATTCCTTGGGAAACCGTTAAAAAGCAACTTCGCCTGTAGAACACATGTATTCCGTTGTATTAAAATCCACGGCTGTAAAACAACTGCGTAAGCTCCCCTCAAAAGATCAAGATCGCATTCGCTCTGCAATTGATCATCTTGCAGAAGACCCATTCTGCGGAAAGACAATGCAAGGCGAATGCAAAGGAATATTCTCCATACGCATATGGCCATATCGCATTCTTTACGTCATTCAGAAAAAAATTCTGACGGTCACTGTTATCACCATCGGACACCGGAAGGATGTGTATAAGAAATTGCAATGAGGCATAAATAGTGGTTTGAAAAAGCGAAACGATCTCCATATCATCACACCATGAACAAAAAAGATATCGCCACAGAATTCCTCCGCCTCGCCGCATCAGGGAGCGTACGCGAAGCCTATGAAAAATATGTGCATCCGGATTTCACGCATCACAATCCGTACTTCAAAGGCGACAGGGAATCTCTTTTGGTTGGGATGGAGGAAAGCGCGGTCACCTTCCCCAATAAGTCCTTTGAATTTCTGCGCGTACTGGAAGATGGAGATCTTGTCGTCGTTCATGGACGAATACAGCTCACACCAGACATGCCCTGGATTGCACTCATGCACATCTTCCGATTCGATGAAGATCTCATCATCGAGGAATGGGAGGCAGCTCAGCAGGTGCCGGAGGATTGTCCGAATGAAAACGGGGTGTTTTAGCTTCGATATGGAATGCGACTAAATGTGCTTAAAATAGCTATTTAGGCACGTTTAAAGATTGACAATAATTAAATATATTATAATATAACTATATGGAAATTGATGACTCTCTTGGGC
>CAYYFD010000042.1:0-8925 GCA_964471125.1 uncultured Candidatus Peribacteria bacterium | reverse complement strand
TATCGCTCTGTCGGCTGCGCTGTCACTCACTTCACTGCTTATTGTTCTTCTGCGCGTAAGCCCACTTACGGCCCCTGCGCAGGCATTGCCGGCATTTTTCGTATCATCCTTTCTTGCAGTAACGACAGGCGGGGCATTACTCCTGATACTGCTCTGGAGAGTGCTGCCCATCCATCTTTGGGATACGGGAAAGATCACCGCAATCGGGCTACGGCAGGGTCTTCTTCTGGGTCTTGCGACAACGGTCATATTGCTCTTTTTAGTCCTGCGCCTGCTCAACTGGTGGATCACCTTGCTGATTCTCGGCGTATTCCTACTCATTGAGCTGGCATGCCGTCATTAACCCCTCCCGCTTTAAACACTCTCTCTGTACTCTATCCCTGATGACTACTGCGTCTCATGACTGGCCGTCCTACATAAATCGGATCGCAGAATGCACAAGCGCTGCAGCACTTGATCAGATCGACCACGAGCTCTTTGGAAGGAAGGCAGGGGTGCTCACTCTGGCATTAAAAGAATTGGGGGGACTTGATCCGGATGCACGCCGTACAGTGGCTTCGCAGCTGAATGAAGGGAAGAAAACTCTGACTGAAGCCATCGACGCTAAGCGCAAAGAACTTATGAGCCCATCGAGTGATGCATTGAAAGAGACTGACGGTATCGACATCTCCATGCAATTACCCAAGAAGGATCGGGGGCATCTGCATCTCATTCCGGAGTTCATACGCGGAGTGGAAGAGGTCTTCGGGCGCATGGGCTTCGACACGATGTCCGGACCGGAAATTGAATCCGAAGATATGAACTTCAATATGCTCAATATCCCCGCCGAGCACCCGGCCAGAGACGCCCAAGACACATTCTGGATAGACGGAAAGAAAGTATCTGAGAAAAAAGACAGGCTTGTGCTGCGGACGCACACTTCCCCTGTACAGATCCGCTACATGCAAAGTCACCAGCCGCCGTTTCGGGCGATTTTCCCCGGAAAGGTCTACCGCAAAGACGCCGACGCTACGCACTCACCGATGTTTCATCAGTTTGAAGGTCTGATGATTGGCAAGAATATCAATCTGGCGAACATGAAATCGGTAATGATCACCGCAATCCGTGAATTGATTGATCCCAATGCGGAGTTCAGGTTTCGCACAGGGTACTTCCCGTTTGTGGAACCCGGCCTTGAAGTCGATATGCGGTGGCAGGGTGAAGAAAGCGAGAGCCGCGAGGGAAAGTGGCTCGAGGTCGTCGGGTGCGGACTCGTACATCCAAATGTTCTTCGTAACTGCAACATCGATCCCGATCAGTGGCAGGGATTCGCCTTCGGCTTTGGCATCGAACGGATGATTATGATCAAACACCGGATTCCGGATCTAAGGTCTTTTTATGAAGGGGATTTGCGGTTTTTGAAACAATTTTGATACTGGGGAAATAAGGAAAGTAAGGGAAGTAAGGGAAGTAAGGGAAATAAGGGAAATAAGGGAAATAAGGGAAATAAGGGATGCCTTCATTAAGAGCAGGGATCGCTTATTTCTCTTCAATCTCTTATTTCTCTTCAATCCCTTATTTCCCTTTCATCCCTTGCCCGTGGTTGTACGCGCGTACACCTTGTATTTTTTAATGTCCGGCCCTAGCCTCTTCTTTTATGAAGAAAACCGGTCGCAACAAAGGCATTACCCTGCGGGATGTGGTGAACCATATCAGCAGTTTCAAACAGGAAGTGAACATGCGATTTGATCGCATGGAAAAAGAGGCTCAGCTCCTTAGATCTGACTTTCGGGCACACTGTAAAGGCGTCGATGATCTCGATTTCAGAGTGCAAGATATCGAGGATCAAAAAATTCCACAGCGATTACGAGTGATTGAAGAAAGACTACAGATTGCTGTATAGCACTACATTCTCCACTTTCATGAAAAAAGATACTCGTAGCAAAGGCGTGACACTCCGTGATGTGGTGAACCATATCAGCAGTTTCAAACAGGACGTGAGTATGCGATTTGATCGTATGGAAAAAAGGATGGATCGGGTTGAAGTAGGTGTGCAAATATTGGATCAAAAGGTGAACATCCTCGATCGCAAGATTCATTCGCTAGACATAAAGCTCTCCAATATCGATGAACGACTGGATGTCATCGAAATATCCATTGTCGAACAGAGACATGAGCCACGCATTCGACGCATCGAAAAACATCTTGGTATGACCGCTGCGTAATGGAGCTGCATCACATACTCCACGCCTTTGGATCTTTGGCAAAAGATCCAACCTTGATGATTTCATCCGGACCAAGCCTCCCCTGCTCCAGCGCAACATCAAGAAGTGTACCGAGGCTTGCCAAAGGATGAAGCTTCAGACGATTCTCCTGAGCAGCTTCTATACCGGAATAGAGCTCGTAGCTGAAGATCGCAACAACGTCGGTCACCACTGCCTGCCCTTCCTCGCGCAGAGCCTGAACCGAAGAAACCGCGCTCCCTGCAGTCGAGAGGAGATCTTCGATGAGCACAACATGCTTACCATGCGGCAAATCCCCTTCTATGCGCTTTCCCATACCGTGCTCTTTGGCCTTGCTGCGGACGTAGACCAATGGAAGATGCATTCTGTCGGCAACAAGAGCAGCCCAGCCGATAGCCGCGGTTGCCGTTCCGGCAATGACATCCGGAGGTATATGAAGCGCGCTCACTCTGCTCACCAAAGCATCCACAACAAACTTCCGTGCATCCGGGTGGCTGTAAAGCAGGCGGTTATCACAGTAAATCGGGGATTTGATACCACTCGTCCAAGTGAAGGGCGGGTTGATACTGATGCGAACCGCACCAACATTGATGAGAAGTTCTGCGATACGTTTACCGTGAGGCATAGTGCAACAGTAGGAAAGTATGAGAATATTAGAGTATTCATCCTCACTTCGCACTGTGAATCTTCTCCCCAAAGATCCGGCAATCCTGAAGCGTCTTGTTGAGGTTTTCCTTGAAGAAAATGCCAAAGTGAATCTTTCTGGGCACAAGACACAAGCGTCCTGCTGGACCGGTAATATCATGGACTCCCTTGCTGCAGTCACATGGATAAATGAATGTAGGAATATGGAGTCGCAAATCTCACTACTCGACCTTGGCACTGGTGGCGGCTTCCCCCTCCTACCACTTGCAATGACCTTTCCCCAGTATCGCTTTGTCGGAATGGATTCTGTGAAAAAGAAAATGGATGCAGTACAGAGAATTGTCGATGCACTGAGCATTGCCAATGTGTCGCTCGTCACGGGACGCGCCGAGGAGCTCGGCAACAATGCTAAACACCGTGAGGTCTACGATATCGTCACTGCAAAAGCAGTCGCGGAGACCAGATTACTCCTCGAATACTGCGCTCCTTTTGTGAAAGTTGGTGGGCATATTCTCCTCTGGAAGAGTATGAATATTGATGATGAAATTTCCTCTGCAAATAGGGCTGAAACTGAATTACATCTTCAGAGAAAACCATCGATTTCCTATGAACTTGGAGGGGATTGGGGCCAGCGCCAAATTCTGGTCTACGAGAAGACCAAAGCTACTTCAAAAGAGTATCCTCGCCCTGTAGGTTCAGCGAAAAAGAGCCCGCTGTAATTCTTCTTTCTTCATTCTTAATTTGGTCCATGCCCAAGCCCTACAACCCCAACGACAAATGGGCGAGAAAAGCCAAAGACGAAGGGTTTCGCGCCCGATCGATCTACAAGTTGCAAGAGATCGATGAAAAGTTTCACCTGCTTAAGGCAGGAATGATCGTACTGGATCTTGGCGCCGCTCCCGGTTCATGGCTGCAGTACGTGAGCGGGAAAATCGGCACAAAGGGAATCGCCATCGGGATTGATCTTCAAAAAATTGATAGCATTGCTCAAAACGTCCAGACAATAGAGCAGGATATGCTGGATATCGATGCTGTGGAAAAGGTCGTGCGAGCGCTCGCAAATACCGCCTCTATCGACCTCCTTCTCTCCGATGCTGCACCAAATACTTCAGGCATCCGCGACGTGGACCAATGGCGCAGTATCGAACTCAATCAAAGTGCTCTTGCGGTAGGGAAGCGACTGCTCAAGACAGGCGGGCGTTGTGTGCTCAAAGTTTTTCAGGGTGCGGATTTTGATCCATTCATTAAAGATGTCCGCAGGGAATGGAAGGATGTACAGATCATCAAGGCAAAAACCAGCAGGGACCGGAGTACGGAAGTCTATGTGATCACCACCAAGCGGTAAGAGAAAAGGACGAAGTGGAAAGATAATAGAACACAAGAACGTGAATAGCGTCTCTTTGCACTTTGCACTTTGCGCTTTACTCTTCTCCCCATGATCATCCTCAAGGGAGTGACGAAGTCCTACGGCAGCACTACGGTACTCAAAGACATCACGTTGCGACTCGACCCCGGCGAGCTTGTCTGTATCACGGGAAAAAGCGGTGCCGGAAAATCCACGCTCCTCCACCTGCTAACCGGTGCGGAAGCCGTCACCAAAGGGAGTATCGAGGTGGATGGCGTGGATCTGCGCTCTGTCCCGACACCGGTGATGCAGCTTTATCGCAGGCGCATCGGCATTGTCTTTCAGGATTACAAGTTGATCGGCAATCTTTCCGTTTCAAAAAACATCGCTTTTCCTTTGGAAATCTGTGGTGTGGACGACGCGGAAGTCGACCGTCGCGTGGCAGCGCTTTTGAAAGATCTTGATCTCTCGCGTCATGCGCGCAGTCTCCCGACGGGACTCTCGGGAGGAGAGAAAGCGAGAACGGCGATCGCCAGAGCCATCATCGGAAAACCCATTATCCTTCTCGCCGACGAACCCACTGGAAACCTCGACCACGATGCCAGCAAAAATATTCTGGAGATTTTTCAGAGAATTCATAAGCAAGGCACAACTATCATTGTCGCCACACATGACGTGCATCTCGTTGAGGCTCTGCACGCGAGGCGCATCCACATAGAGGAAGGCCGTATCGTCAGTGATACCAAGCATGCAGGCGGACATGCCAAAGAGCACCATGTTCTTGAGGTGAAAAATACAGAGGAACCTTCTGGCGGAAGGAAGAAGGTGAAGGTGACGGCGATTGGGGGATAACAAAAAAAAGCAGCGTGGCCATTCCTGGCCGCGCGTTCTTTACGAATGGCAGGGCGCGCACCCAAGAATGGATGCGCTGGCTTCATGGGTAACCTATACTTGAGACATGACCACCTACAAAGACTCCGGCGTAGACGTCAAAGCGGGTGATGCAGCCTCGAAGGCAGCATACGATGCCGCAGCGTCAACGTTTGCTTCGCGCAAAGGAATGATCGGATGTCCGGTGTATGAAGAAGGAGGATATGCAGGAATGCTCGATATGGGAGACCACTACCTCGTGATGACCGATGATGGAACGGGGACAAAGATCGATGTGGCCCTTGCTGCAGGAAATTGTAGGACGCTCGGCAGCGATCTTCTAGCTATGGTGACGGATGACGCCGTGTGTACCGGTGCGGAAGTGATTGCCGTCAGTAACACCATCGACATTGCAAAAGTGGATCCAAAGATTATCGCAGACCTCATGCATGGCCTGAGTGATGCATGCACGAAGCAGAAGATTGTTATTCCGGCAGGAGAGATTGCAGAGGTTCCCGGAGCTGTACACAGCGCGACGTGGAGCGCGACTGCCGTAGGCATTGTCGCCAAAGACCGCGTGATCGATACGAAAAACATAGCTCCAGGCGATACGATTATCACTCTCAAAGAAAATGGAGCGAGAAGTAATGGATTTTCATTGATCCGGAAAATCCTCAGCGAGAAATACGGTAATGAATGGTGGAAGGAACCTGCAACCTGCAACCTGCAACCTGCAACTCGAACCTGGGGCGATCTCGTCCTTACACCCAGCGTTGTCTACCACTCCGCAATTCTTGACTTGATTGGTCGCTACGGAGAGAAAAGGAAGATTGATGTGAAAGGCATTGCGCACATCACGGGAGGAGGGATTCCGAGCAAGTTCCGTAGAGTTCTCAAACGCTCTGGCTACGGTGCGGATCTCGATAATCTTTTTGCACCTCCCGAGTGGCTTACAGAAATCGCTGCGATGGGGAATGTTGCAACCGAAGAATGTTACAAGACGTGGTGTATGGGAAACGGGATGATGATTGTGGTGGATCCGGAAGATGCCAAAGAGGCGTTGGCGATCCTCAAGAAATCCGAGATTGAAGCAAAGGTATGCGGGAAAATTACGGAGGACGGGGCGATCGTGGTGAAAGGGTTTGATGGAAGCGTGATGAAGTTTCAATAATCGCTTGCGGTAGAGACGGCATTCATGCCGTCTTCGATATGAGCAAGACGGCATAAATGCCGTCTCTACGGATGCATGTATATGTCAACAAATGCGATTCCATTGCACACCCCTTTCAAAGGTGTATCGTTTTTCCAATGGTCGAGCGCTCCTCTGCTCTGGCCGATCACGAAACACACCAACCTCCTGCCGTGTTCAAAGTCAGCAGCGCAAAGTATGCTGCAACGCTTTCTGTGTTACTTCCATTTCTATCCTCCTGTCATGCGCCTACTTCCTCTTCGGAAGAGCAACGAAGTTCAATTGTTGAACAAAAAAAATCAAACCCCGCACCGTTGCTCTCATCATTCGCACCTGGCACCAATCTGCTCGGAAAGAAATTTAGAATTACGGAAGACGGGCCTGAAGCCCTTCTTTTAATAGAAAACGGAGTTCTTATTTTTGCTCTTAATGGAGAGAGATTAGTTGTACAAAAAATTAGTACATATGAAACAGACGCCAGTGGGACAATGCAACGCACCGACTTGGAACTCACCCCCTTAAAGATTGCAGCATGCAGCCTCATCGCTTCACTGGAGGCTGGCGAAAACGAGGTTATCGGCCGCATCAGCCAGTTTATGGCGAAGCCCATAGAACACCATTTGAAGCCGGAACATATGCTCCCATTAGCAAACGAAATTCAAAACAGGGAACATCCTGAAGATACTCATGTTGCAGAGTGGAAGGGACCAAACGGGATCGTTCAAGGTAGTGCCACACTGACTCCCCTTAAGCCCGCCCAGCGCATGGCGTCAAGGTAATGCAGAAAACTGTTGACTCTTCGTTTGTCGGAATTACAATTCTTGCAATGCACCAGAGGTCATTCAACCTCGGCTTGTCTCTCCTCCTCCTTACGGCGGAAGGGCGGCTGCGTGCATGAAGAAATAAGAAACAAGCACCACGAGCCTCCCTTCCAAGCAGGGGCCGTTTTTTCTATTTCTCTTTTTCTTTCTTACTTATGAGTACCATCGAAGACCATCGCGGAATGTTTGGACCAGATGAACGCGTAATGATGCGTGAAGCAGGCATTCACGTAGAAATCCCTGATCCTGCAACGATACCTGTGAGTGTCGAAAGTTCAGTACCACCTCCCATTGATCTGGATGGTGGACTTTCCTTCTACCCCGGCGAAGAGCCGCACAAGAATGTAGGAAGCATCGCACAAACTATGCAGAGGATTCATGACCTGTCTGCACAGATTGTCTGTACAGATGCATTTCAGCATGAATCTACCGTGCATCAAATGGCTCTCATAAGAGCTGATTTGACTAGACATATCCCTGATGTTTTCTAAATACTACATTCCCCCCGCCACCATGACTCTCACTATAGAACAGCCGATCGTACGCACAAAAGCTGTGAAACGATGTGCTGCTGAAATCATAGAGCAGATCGGAAATGTCGGCAGGACACTACTCGGAGATATGCAGGAAATTCTTCGGAGGAACCTCGGAACACCCGATCCGCAGCAAATAGAATTTGAAGAGTCATCCCTGCTGGTGCGTACTATCGTGAATGCGGAAATCACAGAGCACCTCAGAGATGCCCGAAGCAGAGTCATCAACTGGCTTTGCGGTGCTGCACTAGACGAATTCTAAAGGGTGTATAGTCGTCACTATGCAGAATCCTCGCAGGACATTTTCCCGATTCCTCCTACTCTTCGCCTTCCTCGCAATTCTTGTGATTCTCAAGGAGAACCACATTCGCATCTGGGCGATGCTGGCAGGAGGAGTGTAGGATTGTGGCCGAAAGAGCAATGCGCATGAAAAAAAACTAAAATAGCCAATAGTTGCTAAATCCAAGCAATATGACGGAATTGAGCGGCTTAAGACCCTTGCAAAGTTTGCTTATTGATGATAGTATTGACATCCTCTAAATATGTTGTATTTAGAGGGATTGGCCAGCGAAATCCGTTGGCCCTGAGAGGTTCCTTCCGATCATTCACATCATTGGCTGTTCACAATACTAAGCGTGCTTACAGCATCGAGAGGGCTACTGCCCCTTCGCTGCTGTAAGCACCAACTAGGACGATGTGAAACCATGCGTAGAAGGGCAGACCGGGCTTGCCCGTGTCTCATCTCTACCATGACCGAAAACAAAGAAGGTTTGTTTCACCATCGTCAATTTCAACCATTCCCGTTTATACCGAAGCCCTCGGGAGGCGCAGAAAATCTATGATGGAATGGTGAGCTACTTGTGTAGCTTCACTCGGGATGTATCGCTTGAGAATAATATTTTCTCACGCGTAGGAGCTCACCCTCCGAATCCGACTGTTCCACGTGATCGTGCATGAGCATGATCAACATAGACATCTGTAGGTAAAGGAAGAAACATGTCCGCGACAATGACCGTGACAGAAACTCCTGTCAAACATGTGCCACCGCCGGCACATCACAAACTCGGCCAAATGGATGCAACGGCGGTGTGCATCAACGACATTTTGTCATCACTCCTGTATGTGTCGATGATCGCATCGATGCACGCAGGTGCGTTGGCACCGCTTGTGCTCCTCTGTGTGGGGATGGTTCTCCTCCTCTTCCGGAGCGTGTCCCACGAAGCGGCCTCCGCGCTCCCGGCCCATGCCGCGACGACGGTGGCCTTGGAAAGTTTTGCCGGGTCCAGGCTGAACTTGTCCA
>CAYYFD010000041.1:0-9681 GCA_964471125.1 uncultured Candidatus Peribacteria bacterium | reverse complement strand
TCCAAGTTCATGGCTTGGCACCTACAAGCGCCGTGCGCAGGAGCGCGGTCTCACAGCGCAGGACATTTGTTTTCAGGGGGCTATTCCCGTGCGGCGGGTTCCCTCTGCCATTGCCGCTTGTGATATTTGTGTGTATCCGGCACCCAAGACCCGGCATTCGTATTTTTTGAGAGATACCTCTCCGCTCAAGCTCTTTGAATATCTGGCTGCACGCAGAAATATTGTCTGTGTCGATCTTCCTCCTATTCGAGATATCGTTGACGAGACATTGGTTCACTTCTGTACACCCGGCGATGTAGAGGATCTTGCCAGAGCCATTGAGAAGGCTATGCAGGAGCCGCTGCATAATTCCGAGCGCAGGGCGGAAGTCGTCCATTATCATTCCTGGAACGAGAGAATGGGGAGGATTTTGGCGGAAGCGGTGTAAGAGAGAAATACCCGTACATCCCTTATTTCTCTTTACTCGTTTCCCCGTACAATTCCCCTATGTCCGACCTCAAAACCATCACCGCTCACGGCCGCACGCTTGCCATTATCGGGAAGCGTCCGCAGGTAGACGGAATCAAGTTTATTACAGAATCAAAAGATCCATTTCAGGTCGGCATTATGGAACGTCCGAAAGGCTACGCGGTGGCACCGCATCGTCACCCTGATCGATCCATTACCATTGCCTCCGTCAGTGAGTTTTTCTACGTGGAAAGCGGAAAGGTACGATTAACTCTTTTCGATGATGCATGGAATGAAGTGGCAAAAGAGGAGATAGCAGTGGGGGAGTTTGCTTTGATTCTCTCCGGAGGGCATGGGGTGGAATTCCTCGAAGATACCCGCATCTGTGAAGTGAAGCAGGGGCCCTATCCGGGAGATAAGGCATCGAAGGAATTTCTCTCGTCGATTGCGTGAAAAGATGGCTTAGTGACCGTACGTTACCATGCGTTTTAGAGGAGATTTATTGAGGTTTTGATAATTCAGCAACACAATAAAAATGAGCACAGAACAGGATTTTCATCCTTGTTGGTAGAAAGCGAAATATGCCATTGCACATGCGAATAGGAATAACCATCCACTTACGCTTTGCCCATTGTTCGAAGCCAGGATTTACAAAGGAATACCCTTGTTCCAAGATTTGGAATCCACCGGCGATGAGTTCTGATGACAAGCTTTTCATGGTGAATGGAAAGCATAATGGCATTGCATTGCCCACAACGAAGCCAAAGAATGGATTGTGCATATTGGGAACCGAAATAATGAACTTTCCACCAAGGGAAAGTGAGCTTTTTATTTTCTGTAAAAAAATGATACGTTCATTTTTCGTAAAATGTTCATACGTTCCATCGCTAAAAATAATATCTTGCTTCTCGACGATCTGATCAAGATGGAAAATATCTCCTTCAAGTGGAGATAGAAATTGGTCGAATGGTTGGCCTAACTCATGCTTTAGTTTTATAAGACTGGCAATCAATGTACCCGATATATCGACAGGTATTACGTTTATGTGTTTTTGGGCTAATGCGAAACTCGAAAATGCCCATCCACATCCTGCTTCAAGAACTTTATCTCCCGACGTAACGTATTTTTTCAGCGTTCGGAAGAACGAATATTCATCAATATTCTTCAGAAGTTTCCTATAGGAATCCGGGGCGATGGGCGTATATCCTTTTCCTTCCTGGATTGCGTGAATCCAATCCTGGCTTCCTTTTTGAATATCCTTTGATACTTGATCGCTTGTCATGGTTGAGGATGAGGAGTTTGCCTTGATAGTCTGCCTTGTAGCGAGGATGTTGCAACCATTGATCCTTCGCTCCTCCTCTTTTACGCTATTCTTTCCCCATGACCCCCGAAGAAATCGCACAATTGGCAGCCCTGCTCAAGAAGCTTCATGAAAGCAATCTCCTGCCGCCGCATATGCCTCTGGATGTCTGGAAAGCGATCCACGGTATCGTTCCCATTCCGGCAGTCGAGGTGATTATCACGAAAACCGGAAAGGACTTTCTTCTCGTGGATCGCAAAGATGAAGACTGGGATGGCTGGCACATTCCCGGGGGGTACATGCATTACCGCGAATCCATTCCAAGTGCCTGTAGTAGGATTGCAAAGCATGAACTGGGGATTGCGGTAATATTTGAAAAATTTATTGATGCGTATATGTGGCCGGATCATCCCTATAGCAGTGCCTTATCTCTCGTATGTATTTGCAAGGCAGCCGGCGTTCCCGATAAGGGTGAGTTCTTTACGGAAATTCCGAAGAAGATGATTCCGCACCATGAAGGTTTTTTGAGGACGTTTCTCGATCTTTGTTAAGCGCAATTTCCGTGAGGGATCACGCACTTTGCTCCACATCGATTCCTTCCTGTGCAAGCTGCTTTTTAAGTACTTCGAAGAATAATGCGAATACTTTTGCCCGTGGCTGAGCCATTTCCATGGCGAGTCTTGTGCGCACACACACTCCACTTTCTGGTTGTACCCAGTCCAGTGAATACTTAATGTCCCTCAGCACAGATCTGGGTTTCTTGTACGTTGCCTTTGGGTCACTAAGATAGTGCTCGTAGTCGATGACCTGCAGATCGCCATAGAATTGCGCGGAGCGGGGGATAAGGTCCACATCAAGATTCACAACGCGATCACCATCCTGCAAAGCAATTTTTACCGGCGAATCTTCCGCTGCATTTTTTTCGTCGTGTCCGAGGACAGCATCGAGAACGGTTTGTATATCGGTTTCCTCAAGGTCGTTCTCTATCCATTTCTTTACGAGCGCAACGACATCATCTTTCGAAACATCCTGGCGATCAATTTCCTTTTGTGCCTGTATGATGCGATCGGCGTTGTGGACGAGTCCTGCGATACCTGCAAGTTTTGCAATATCTTTATCGTTCCATTCATCGAGAGCCACCTGACGTGCGATCTCTCCTACACGCTTTGCATGCGCAAAGTCATGATGACTAATTTTTTTACCATCTGTTTCAAGGGCGGCATATTCCTTTTCCACTCGGCGTGCGATCTCAGGACACAGCTCCCAGATGCGCTCGGCATGTTCTGTCCGTGCGTTGCTTATTGCAGCCATAACAGAAGCTGTCATCGCTGTCCCTAATCTGGAATCAGCAGATCTTTCTGTAGATGGAGGGGAGTCTGACATACTATTATATAATATATTTATATAAATGCAATGTCAAGGAATTCTGTGCCAAAACTCTTCTATGAGGCTATTTGTTGATACTTGCTTTCTCCAGATCCATGTCCGCATCAATCATCAATTTTATAAGCTCTTTGTATTTGATCTTCGGTTCATAGCCAAATGTTTGCTTTGCCTTTGTGTAATCCGCAATGAGCGTGCTTGTCTTCCCCGGCCGGAAGAACTGTTGGTCGATGATCACATGATCTTTTACTTGAAGACCGAGCTGCGCGAATGCTTCCTCTAAAAACTGCTGTACGGATACCGCTTCTCCCGTGCCGATGACAAAATCATCCGGATGGTCGAGTTGCAGAATATTCCATGCTGCTTCCATAAATTCACCTGCAAACCCAAAGTCGAGCTTGGCGCTTAAATCTCCAAGCCGCAGCTCTTTTTGGAGTCCGAGTGAGATTCGTACCGCGGCCTTCGTGATCTTGCGCGTGACATAGGAGTCCGTCCTGCGCGGCGATTCATGATTGAAGAAGATTGCTGTTGAGGCAAAGAGCTTGTGGACGTTTCGGTAGTACTTCGTGAGCGACCATGCGTAGGCCTTCGCGCAGGCATAGGGACTCTGGGGGTTGAGCGGCGTTTCTTCGTTCTGCGTTTTCGTGTCGGTCAGACCGAACATGTTGCTTGTCAGTGGCTGGAAGAAGCGGATTGTAGGATCCACTGCGCGGATGATTTCGAGAACTCGCCCCGGAGCGGAGCCGGTGATATCGGAAGCGTAATCTGGCAGGTCGTAGCTCCAGCCGGCATGGTCCTGGTCCGCTTCATTATAAATTTCCTGTGGACGGACAGAGGTGATTGTCCGGTAGAGCGAGGTGGCATCAGCTAAATCACCACGATGTAGTGTGATGCGATCCATGAGGTGATCGATATTCTTCGTATTGCCTGTTGCCGAGCGACGGATGAGACCATGGACTTCATATCCCTTCCCAAGCAAAAGCTCAGCAAGATAGCTGCCGTCTTGGCCAGTGATGCCTAAAATGAGAGCTTTCTTCTTCATGGGACGACGCGGAACTGCGGGAGAGGCACAATGAACTGTCCGCCGTCTTTGCGCCACTGCTCTTCGCGCTTATAGAACTCATCGAAGAACGCGTAGGGCAGTACGAGGAAGTAATCGGGCTTGGCTTTTCTGGCTTCATCCTCTGAAACGATCGGGATGCCGGTGCCGACGGTGAATTTTCCCCACTTTTCGGGGCTGCGTTCTGCAGCGGCTGTAATGAGCGTGTGATCGAGGCCGTAGTACTGCAGGATAGTATTACCCTTGGTGGATGCGCCGTAGACCCATACGCTTTTTCCTTTGGCGACAGCCTCTCGGATGAACGCTACGCACTGTCTTTTGCTCTCCTCTATGCGTGCAAAGAATTCGGCATGAACTTTTTTGGAGTCTATTTCGCGATCGCGTTCCTCGTTGCGATATTGCGACAGTCTCTCAGGGGCACCCTCAGGCATTTTGGGAGGTGTTCCATTCTTCAATCCCGCGTACACGCGGTAACTGCCGCCGTTGACTATGTTGTGCTCAATGTCGATCAGCGTGAGCCCGTTCTTTTCGAGCAGGAATTCGAGGGATTTGAGCGAGTAGAACTCCAGATGTTCATGGCAGATGTTGCCCACATCATTGGTATCTAGCATGTTTTTCAGGCACATCAACTGCGCGATGAACACGCCGTCATTCTGGAGACTGAGCGCTGCATCGCGGATGAATTGGTTGGGGTCTTCCATGTCATAGAACATACCGATCGCCGTGATGACCTTTGCCTTCTTAGGAACGACTTTATCGTAATTTTCTTTCGTCCAGAAATCATTAATAAAATATTCGAGTCCCTTTCTTCCTTCCTCCGCGAGGTTTGATGCCGGTTCCACCCCGACTTTGATGATGCCGGGGACGGCGTATGTTCTGAGCATCGTGCCATCATTGCTGCCGATATCTAAAACAATGTCTCCGGCAGAGAGTGGGATGCGCTTTTCAATGCTCTCGGTGATGTTCCGGAGCGCCTTCTTCATCGTGTCGGTAACACCCGAGCGATACCAGTAGAAGCGGGCGTAGAGCAACTCCTGCGGAGCGGTGTCTCTGAGCTGTACCAGTGAACAATGTTCGCACATCACCATCTCAAGCGGCGCTTTGATTCCCTGATCCGGTTTTTCCACAAAATCCGAAACGTAGAGATCTCCCAGCGTATACAGCGGGCTGATTTCCTGCGAGCCGCACACGCGGCAGCGCGCGATAGTGGTATAGGCCTTGCCGTTGGCTGTGGAGGAACTCATGAAGATGGCGTACTGCCGCGCATTCTAATGCGTATCACCCTCCACGCATAGTTGATACTCAGACGAAAAAAGACGCGGAGACTGCCATCTGTTTTCGATTCTCCCGCTTGCCGAAGCCCGTACCGGTACGGCACTTCGATGATTTTTACCTTCTTCTCCAGACAGGCATACACCCACTCTACGAAGTATTCACCGAAACCATCGGGAGACAGGGGGATGGCTTGCAGCGTTTCTCTTCGTGCAGCAGCAAATCCGGATGTCCAGTCCCAGAAGGAAAAATGTCCTAGTACAACTCTGGTGTAGAAGTTGAAGACATAACTGAGAAACGCGCGGAAGCGGTGCCGGGTATCCGTGCCTCCGGGTACATAACGTGATCCTACCGCTACGTCGTACTCGCCTAGTTGTTCCACCAGCTTCACGATGTCTTCCGGCGGGATCCCCAGATCACAGTCCAGCCAGACAATGTACTTGCCTTTGGCTGCCTTCGTGCCATCCGACAGGGCTGATGCCAGGCCGCGCTTGTCCATGCGCCGCATCAGACGGCAGCGAGGATTTCGGAGCTTCTCAACTACTTCCCATGTGCGGTCGGGGCTATTGTCATCGACCACAATGATCTCCAGAAGGCTTTCGCCGAGTGCAGATGCTGTCCGTGTGATGGCATCGGTGATGTTGTCCCGCTCATTGTAAGAGGGGATGACGACGGAGATGCTGGATGGCTCAAGCTTCATGGGATCTTTTGATGGTAGAAGTCAGGATTGGGAAGCGATTTCACGGACAGTACTACAGACGAAGGTGAGTTGTTCTTCGGTGAGAGCCAATCCGGAGGGGAGATAGAACCCCCGCTCAGACACATCTTCGGTGACGGGAAACGATGCCGAAAATTGTGGATGCTTACTTAGGAATGGTTGGCTGTGGCAAGGGTAAAAGAAGTCACGCGTATCTACTCCTTTATCAGCGAGCTTTTTTCGGAGGGTATCTTTGGACATTCCGAACGTATCTTCGACCAAGACAGCGTACATCCAGTAGACGTTCGTTGCGTAGTCTTTCGTAATCGGAAGTCGTAGACCGCGTATCGCCGAGAGCTCCTCAGTGTAGCGGCGTCCCATCCACTGTTTCTTCTCGATGTATTCCTTGATGTGCGGCATCTGACCGACACCCAGTGCTGCTTGCAGATTGGTCATGCGGTAGTTGAATCCTATGTCCGTATGCACAAAGCGCTTTTCAGGACTGTGCGCCAGATCGCGCAGGCATTTTGCGCGGGTTGCAAGCGCATCATCATTGGTGACAATCATGCCACCCTCTCCGGTGGTGATCAGCTTGTTGGCATAAAAACTGAAACAATTCATTGTGCCCATCGAACCGCACTGCCTGCCTTTGTATGTCGCACCGTGGACCTCGGCGGCGTCTTCCGCGACTGCCAGTTTGTGTTTCTGCGCTATTTCCAGGATCGGATCCATGTCCGCACTGTGACCATAGAGATGTACCGGAATGATAGCTTTAGTGCGCGGTGTTACGGCTTTTGCCACAAGCGCCGGGTCCATCGCGAAGGTTTCGCGGTCGATATCCACGAAGACAGGCGTTGCTCCCGTATACATCACTGCGGTAATCGTCGAGATCATCGTGAAGTCGGGTACGATCACTTCGTCTCCCGGACCGATCTTAAGACTTGCAAGTGCTAGGTGAAGCGCTGCTGTTCCATTCATCACGGCGATGCCATGCTTCATACCCACGAAGTCCGCAAATTCCCGTTCGAAGCGGGTGATAGCCGGCCCTGCCGAAGAGATCCAGCCTGTTTCCAATGCTTGGATGACAGCTTGCTTGGACTCAGGTGCGATAATCGGTTCATTGACGGGGATCTTCATACGAGACATGTGGAAGCGACTGATGAGTGTGCTGTTAGCGTAGAGATAGCGCTTTCCGTTGGCAATTTGTTGTCATTGGATATTTCCCCCAATCACCTCCGCCGCCTTCACAATCGTCTCCGGATGCGGGTGCACACTGTCCCATGAGAGAGTTTTAGCCGTATTGCCGAAGGTCTCATAGAGATCGACGACACGGAATCCGTATTTTTCTGCGATTGCCCGAATCTTCAGGCGACTTACGGTGTGCAGTTCCCTGTCCGGCCAGATCACAAATATTTTTTTCTGCGACGGCAGGAGAACGGCATTGAATGCTGCAAATTGCTGTGCATAGCGATCGATCTGCTCCTTGGTGATACTGTCGGATTGCGGATTCTGCTGATTTTCTTTCTGTTCCTCCTGCAGCGCTTCCATGCTCGTACGCATTCGGATGAATTTCTTCACTCCGGTGTAGAGCGCACTATGACGATCGAGCCAGCAGCGCCCCGGAATCTTTCCAAGAATTCCTGTCGTAATAGGATTACAGCGTAGTGCCGGCCGATTATTGGGATCATCTCCCTCCCCGCGTAGAATTCCATCCGCATCTAGCCATCCCGTGCCTGCGTTCATGTCATTCGGATGGAAGACGAGGATGATGCCTATGGGCTTTAGTGCAGCAACCTTTTCTTTGTAGAGAGCCGTTTCCTGCCCGAGGTGATAGCCCGGCACTCCGGTATTGAGGAATTGATACTGCGGGAGTTTCTGCTCCAGCCGCGCGGCGATCGTTTCATCGTTTTCTACGCCATACCCAAAGGTGATCGAGTCGCCAATAACAGCAAAATGTGGACGTGACGGATTCACCTCCTCCGAACGCAGGCCCAAGGCATTGGTCTTCACGGTTGATCGGTAGGCCACGCGTTCAATCTTTGAGACGAGCTCATAGCTGATCTCCGGATTGTTGCTTGTTTGAAAGATTAGCGGAGGATGCGGACCGACTTGGACGATGCCGGTAATGCGCAGGGCGAATTCCATAACACCGATACAGAGCATTACTGATCCCATTAGTAAGCCGGTATTTATCAGCCATTCTTTGCGCATGATCTTATTGTACTGATTTCCGTTTGAAATTGCGGCGGGCCAGAGGGCCCGCCGCGTTTCGATCTTTGGGATGTTGCTAGCTGCTGATGCTTGCGGTGATAACGGCAAAGACGCCGATGACGCCGCTAATCATCTTCATGAGTGACCAGTTACACTCTCTCTCGAGATTGGTTCTGGACTCACATCCTTTTGGTATGGGTTTGCCCCATTCCTCTGCTTGCTTGCCATTGGCATAGCGAAGTTGAGCATTGGATTCCTTTGCCCAAGCGAGTAATGCCAGAAGAAGGAGACAGCATCCATAGAGAAACACGGGGCTTCTCACCATAAGAATCACCTCCCTTCTACCCAAAGATCGATGGTGATATTGTGGCTGTACTGTGCGATTTGACAATCAATCCAACACAAATTTCTTCAGATATTCTTCACTGCTTCGCTTCCACTCCGGCGGTAATTTCTTCTTATCAATCACGCATTGTCCGAGAACCAGATAATCCATATGCGTATGCAGGAAGCAGTTCAGAGCATCCTTAGGAGACTCCACAATCGGCTCTCCGCGGACATTGAACGATGTGTTGATGATCACAGGGCAACCTGTTCGTGTTTCAAATGCCTTGAGCAGATCGTAGTACAGTGCATTTTGGTCGCGGTTGATCGTCTGAATGCGCGCGGATCCGTCTACATGTGTCACTGCGGGAATTTCTCTTCGTTTTTCAGCCACCGTATCTGCGACGAGCAGCATGAATGGTGAAGCTCGATCGAGGTCGAAGTAGTCTTTGGTACGTTCCTCCAAAATGGTCGGAGCAAACGGCCGGAAAGACTCCCGGAACTTGATTTTCAGATTCACCTTTTTCCAGTTATTCGGGTTTCTCGCATCGGCGATTATAGAACGGTTACCAAGCGAGCGTGGGCCAAACTCCATGCGTCCCTGAAACCATCCTATGACATGTTCGCCCTCCAATAATTCTGCTACACACTGCGGCAGATCATGCAGTGCGACTTTATCGAAAGGAATTTTTTCGTTTTCTAGAAATTGTTCAATCTCGGTTTGTTCGTAGGCATTCCCGAGGTACGTATGTTCCATGCGTGGCAGTCGCTGTCCTTTCATTTCTTTGTGCCACACCATCAGTGCTGCGCCGAGTGCGCCACCGGCATCACCCGATGCAGGCTGAATGAAGATGTCTTCAAATATTCCGGCTCGGAGAATCTTTCCATTACTCACGCAGTTCAGTGCAACTCCTCCCGCAAGACAGAGACAACTGCTGCCGGTAAGTTCCTTTGCCGCACGTGCAAGATTCAGCATCGCTTCATCGG
>CAYYFD010000040.1:2308-9788 GCA_964471125.1 uncultured Candidatus Peribacteria bacterium | reverse complement strand
AGGGTCGTTCGCCTAAAGAAAGAAGATCGGCGTATGGAGTCCTACAACCCCCATAATAAATTATGGGTTTGGGCTGTTCCCCTTTCGCTCGCCACTACTTGGGGAATCTCTATATTGATTTCTTTTCCCCGGTTACTGAGATGTTTCAGTTCACCGAGTGACCTCCCGCTTGCGCGGGTCACAAAACATAACTTCTGTGGGGTTTCCCCATTCGGAAATCTTCGGCTGGTAGCGCCTGCCTAGCGGCTGACCGAAGCTTATCGCAGCTGGCCACGTCCTTCATCGGAATGCAGAGTCGAGGCATCCATGTGATGCGCATGAGTAACATTTTTTGATAGTGCGTACTGTCCACATGCCACTGCGCAGGCAGAACATGCCCACGGTAATGGTGTGAACTCTACTGTCTCAGGGCACAACTTCCGAGACAGGGTATCTTCGTACTAGTGACTACTCACCAGTACGGAGATGGTGCAAATGCGGTTTAATCTTTTTTCATCGAGCCGATGATGCGAAGGAACCGCGCCGTGTCTCCTGGTCTTCAACCTAGAGCAACCCTTCGACTTCACCTCTCTCCTACACATGCAGGATGGAGGATCCGCTCGGGGTCTTTTTCTGACAGACCAATGTCCGTCATAAAAAGAAAAGCGGGTGGCTTACGCACACCCGCAGAACTCGATTTCCCGCAACGGCGGGTCTACGAATCTTGCGGGTAAGCGTGTAGTGCCATAAGGCCGAAGCATTCTATGGAAAGCGTGTAAGAAGCGTCAAGGCTATCGGTGGATTTCCCTGAAGAAATTGGAGATGTATAGAAAAGTTATATTTTTACTGGAGAAGTAGCTCATTCTAGACCAAAAAGACCATAGATCGCTCTATGGTCTCCTTGGTTTCATACGTCTCTTTTTACTACGCCGACTCCATCGCCTCTTCGCTTCCCGCTTCCGCCATCTCCTGCTTCGCACCTATGCCGGAGGCTTCGACTTCTGCGCCTTCTTCGATACCAGCAACGATTTCATCAGCGGACTCTTCTCCGGTGACAGCCATTTCAGCGATAGCATCATCTGTCGGGACAAGGCCTTCCGCTTGCTCCTCTGCTTCTACGCGGGAGGAAAGCTCGACCGGCTCGACCTCGCCTTCGTCGATGATTACGCGCTCCTCGGGAGCGACTTCATCTTTGAATTTCAGAAGGTCGACACGGAGACCAAGAGCCTGCAATTCTTTGACAAGAACGTTGAACGACTCCGGAATGCTGGGCCTGCGGATCGGCTCGCCTTTGACGATGGCTTCGTATGCCTTCGAGCGACCGATGACGTCATCAGACTTGATCGTAAGCATTTCCTGAAGTGTGTGCGCGGCACCGTAGGCTTCCAAAGCCCACACTTCCATTTCTCCAAAGCGCTGTCCTCCGTGCTGAGCTTTTCCTCCGAGAGGCTGCTGTGTAACGAGAGAGTACGGACCGACGGAACGAGCATGGATTTTATCTTCGACCAAGTGGAGGAGCTTAAGCATGTACACCATTCCCACGGTAGATCTGTAGGCGAACTTCTCCCCGTTACGACCATCGAAGAGCTGCACTTTACCGTCTGCAGCTAGACCCGCTGCCTTGAGGAATCCGTCGATCTGCTCTGTGTGGATACCATCGAGCGGAGGGGTGGCAATCTTAAGTCCAAGAATCTGACATGCCCAACCAAGGTGGGTTTCAAGCACCTGTCCGATATTCATACGGGAAGTGACACCGAGTGGGTTCAAAATGATATCGACTGGCGTGCCATCTTCAAGGAATGGCATATCTTCACGCGGAACGACGCGGGCAACGACGCCCTTGTTTCCGTGGCGACCGGCCATTTTGTCTCCTACCTGAATCTTTCTGGTCTGGGCGACGAAGACTTTGATCTGCTTGATCACGCCTGTAGCAAGTTCATCTCCTTCGCTGCGGTCAAAGATCTGGACATCGACGACTTTTCCTCCGGCTCCACCAGGAAGGCGCAGGGAACTGTCTTTCACGTCCTTGGCTTTGTCACCGAAGATCGCCTGCAAGAGGCGCTCCTCCGGCGTGAGCTCCGTCTCCCCTTTCGGCGTGATCTTTCCGACAAGGATATCTGCTTCGTGAACAGTAGCACCGATGCGGATAATGCCGTCTGCATCGAGATCTTTGAGCTTGGCTTCACCCACATTCGGAATATCGCGCGTCACGGTCTCCGCACCGAGCTTCGTATCGCGAACGTCCGTGACATAGGACTCGATATGGATGGAATCGAAGTACCCCTCCTCCACAACGCGGTTGGAGATGATAATGGCATCTTCGAAGTTGTAGCCCTCCCACGGTAGGTAGGACACAAGGAGGTTTTGGCCGAGGGCCAGCTCTCCCTGTTCTACAGAAGCGCCATCGGCAAGCACCGTACCGCGGTGGACGCTGTCGCCGCGCTTCACTCTGGGGCGCATGTGGAAACACGTTCCTTGGTTCGAGCGCTGGAATGTATGCAGGTTGTAGGTCTGCTTGCGACCGGTCTTGTACACCACCGAAATCTGCTGAGCATCTGCGGCAACCACTTCTCCATCCTCTTCTCCGATATGCGCATGACCCGAAGCGCGCGCGGCAAGGCCTTCCATACCGGTACCGACAAGTGGTGATGCAGGCTTAATGAGTGGCACGGACTGACGTTGCATGTTTGTACCCATGGATGCGCGGGTGTTGTCGTCGTGCTCAAGGAACGGAATAAGCGATGTGGACATCGAAAGAATCTGCTTGGGAGACACGTCGACGTGTGTGACGTCACGAACGTGTGCAAGAACCGGCTCGCCTTTGCGGCGGGCGGAAATACGCGTGGAAGCAAACTCTCCAAACGACGTGAGCCCCTTCGGTGCCTGAGCAATGGTGAGGTGACGCTCCTGCTCGGCATCCACATACTCTGTCTTTCCTGTTACATAAGGGCGTACAGGAACGGCCTTATTGCCGAGCTTCTTGTGATGACTCACAACCGCATTCGCTTTTGCTTTCGTCTCGATAACCTCCCCTTCTTTGGCGATGACGGTGTGTCCATCGCGGATCGTCACGTCGATCATGCGGCCGAGCAATTTGTCTGCATCGAGAGCGACATCGTGCTTGACCTCGTGGTACGGCGTTTCCAGGAATCCGTAGGCGTTTACGCGTGAGAATCCGGCAAGGTGCACCACAAGACCGATGTTTGGTCCTTCTGGAGTGGCAATCGGACAGATGCGTCCGTAGTGACTCGGGTGCACGTCGCGAACGTCGAACGAAGCGCGCTCGCGGGAAAGTCCTCCGGGACCCATCGCGGAAAGACGGCGCTTGTGGTCGAGCTCGGAAAGCGGGTTGGTCTGATCCATGAACTGTGAGAGCTGCGAACTTGCGAAGAACTCACGCATGGCTGCCGTGATCGGGCGACTGTTGATGAGCTGCATCGGGGTAACCGTCTCCAGATCCATCACCGTCATACGGTCTTTCACAATGCGCTCGGTACGAACGAGTCCCACGCGGTACTTGTTCTGGACCAATTCTCCGACGGAGCGGATGCGGCGGTTGCTGAGGTGATCGATATCATCCGGGACGCCTTCACCGTTATTCAAACGGATAAGTTCGCGGAGGATTTCGAGGAAATCCGATACCTGAAACACACGGTGCGCTTCATCACTTTCCGTCTTCAGTCCGAAGCGGCGGTTCATCTTATAACGGGCGATGTGGCCCATGTCGTACTTCTTGAAATCAAAGAACAATCCGTCCACAAGCTGCTTCGCATTCTCGGGTGTAGCAAGGTCTCCCGGCCGAATCTTCTTGTAGATGCTCTGGTACGCATCTTCGAGTGAGCGTGCCGGATCTTTCTCCAAAGTAGCAAGGATATGATCCTTCTCTTTCGTGACATCTTTGAAGACATTGAGAATTTTTGCATCGGTATCAAAGCCAAACACTCTCAGAAGCTGTGTGATGGGGATCTTTCTCTTGCGGTCGATTTTGCAGGAGATGATGCCACGGCGATCGGTTTCGATCTCGAGCCACACACCGCGCTTCGGGATAATCTTGGCGGCATGATGACGTGGATAGTCCGGCATTTTGGCGAAGAACACACCCGGACTTCTGACAAGCTGGTGCACGACAATGCGTTCGATACCACCGACGATGAATGTTCCGGTGTTCGTCATCAGCGGAATGCTTCCGAGGAACACATCCTGCTCTTTGATTTCGCCGGTCTCCTTATTGATGAGCTGCACATGACCTTTCATGATCGCCTCGTAACTGAGGTTGCGGCGGCGACATGTATCCGGATCGTATTTCGGGGAATCGAAAGAATGTCCGAGGATACGAAGCTCCATCTTCTTTCCAGAAAAATCCATGATCGGGCTGATCTCCTCAAGGAGCTCTTTTACACCCTCTGTCAGAAACCACTTGTAGCTGAGAAGCTGCATTTCAATGAGCGACGGCACCATAGAGATACCTTCGTCTTCTACGAGATACACGCGTCCGTCGCGCACCTGCTTGGGCTGAAGATGTGCAGGAAGATTTTTGCATCCGGCAGGCATGCGTCCGGCGATCGGAACGATGTGTGGGATCACCTGTGGAAGCACATTGTCATCCACATGCATCTGGTAGCCCTTCTTTCCACCAAAGTCCGCTGACTTCTTCGTACCGGCAACGACTTTGGGCTGGACCTTTTTTTCTGCCACAACAACTTTGTTGGCGGCCACAGGCTTAGCAACCGGCTTTTTTGCAACAGGAGCCGGCTTTTTGGCTGGCGCAGATTTTTTGGCAATAATTTTTTTGGGTGCAGGCTTCTTTGTTACCTTCGTCTTTTTTGCAGGCTTCTTGGCCATAAAAATGGGGGAGAAACGTTACCGGACACGATCGCCCTAACGGGTAACCAGTACACCGGAAACGGATATATGACGGGCCTGCAGCACTCAAAACTCAATCGAAGCCACTGCAATCGGACAAATTGTAAGCAAATCGCACATCCGGTCAACTATTTTCAACAAGTGATGGGAAATATGATTGACAATAGTAAAATTTGTTATAATTTGACTATTAATGGAGACGGATGTGAAACCATCGACAATGTGCGATATGTTCAACAGGATTTGGAGTCATTTAACGTATGACGTAGAGGAGCTTCCTGAAAAAATGCAGGAGCAATATCACAGCCGAATCGCTGAGATCCTCGCGCTTCGATCGATGGAAGGGCAATTTATGAAAAGCTATATTTTATTGCATGCATTACAAGAAGAAATACGGATCGAGTTGGCATGCATAGCATTTCAGGCAAATACAGCCGGGCAACTCCGATATAACGACGATCTGTCGGAAAAACTTAAGGTACATATATCACTATGACTGAATTGAATAAGCACGGGGCGGCGGCGCGCCACGGGGGGTAGGGGCTTGGCGCGCAGTTTGTGGTGAGCCTGTCGAATCACGTTTTGGCACTATTTTCATTTTGACAAAAACTAAAAATAATTTATAATTTTATTATGGAAAAGGCAAATTCGATTGTTGCAGATTGCGAACGGCGCGTGCAAGAGACGGCAGCCCTGTATGACGTTGGATACAACGCTAGCACTGTGCGAGCTATTGCCGTAGCCCTCGGTGCTTTGGAACGCCAAACCGGAAAAACAGGAGACCCACGCCCCCTTATTGCTTTATTTGAAAGCATTTCACAGCAAGAGATACAGGACGGTCCTTCTCCAGACATCACAGAAGGAAATATCGTTTGCCTATACGAAGATCTTTCTTTGACACATCTGCACAGGATCAGAATTGCAGGAGACGCGGGGGACCGCATTTTTGAATCGTTCCTAGAAGCACTTCATAGATTGGTTGATACGTGTATAGACAAAAATTTTGGCGATGGGAGAGGCATGACTCCCGCAAATAAAGATGGACGCTTTTTGAAAGAAGGAGGAATGCGCCCGAAACATTTGTCGTTAACTGAAAAGCCCCTATCGCGACAGGCAGACGACCCCGTGGAATATGCATTAGCGAGCAAGAGAGAAAGACAATGGTATGAGCGCTGGACAGAAGCCCCTTCCCCTGAAGAAGAATCTCTTGAGAGAGTTGATGAGCGATTAAGAGACACATCAACAAAAAATTGATCTGATGTGCAAAGTCATGCAGCAAACCTCCTCTCCACCTCCTTCCAGTTCACTACGTTCCAAAACGCTTTAATGTAGTCCGGACGCTTATTTTGGAACTTGAGATAATACGCATGCTCCCACACATCCAATCCCAGAATCGGCGTTCCCTCACATCCCGCAATCGCCTTGCCCATCAATGGCGAATCCTGATTCGCCGTACTCGCAATTTGCAATGTGCCATTTGCAATTTTTACCAACCATGCCCACCCCGACCCGAACCGATTCGCCGCAGCAGTATTGAACTGCTCCACCATCGCATCAAACGAACCGAATGATGCATCAATTGCTTTTGCCAGATCTCCCGATGGCTTCCCTCCTCCATTTGGTCCGAGAATCGTCCAGAATAATGAATGATTCGCATGCCCTCCTCCATGATTGCGCACAGCTCCTCTTTTATCTTCCGGAACAGAAGAAAGATCGACAATGACTTCCTCGATTGGCTTTCCTTCCCATTCTGTCCCCGCAAGTGAGGCATTCACCTTATCCACGTACGTCTGATGGTGCTTCGTATGATGGATCTCCATCGTGCGCGCATCAAAGTGCGGCTCAAGAGCGTCGTAAGCGTAGGGAAGAGTGGGGAGGGCGTAGGGCATGGAAGAAGAGTACAACGTGGTTGCTTCTATGACGAGCAAAGAAGGTAAACCTTACAATGTATAATTCCTGATTCCTCATTCATAATTCAGCATGTGGCCATCCGTCAGCTCTCCTCTCCGGCCGACCTGAAGGAATACGACCGTTGGGCGAAAGCCCATCCGCAGGGCACGCTTTGGCAATCGCTGGAATGGAAAAAATATCAGGAGGCACTTGGGAGAGAAGTGCGGATCTATATTGAGGTTGAACCAATAACGAGTTCGGCACTTGTCGTAATTGATAAAACAACCTTCGGATGGAGTACATGGGATATACCGAGGGGGCCGGTGGGAATGGAGAATGAAGAATTAAGAATGAAGAATTTTTTGGACGAAATTATTAGAAAGGCATCTTTCGAAAAGTGTATTTCGCTTTTCTACTCTCCACCTAAATCAACTCTTCATTCTTCATTCTTCATTCATAATTCTCCGCGCACGGAGCAGCCTCCCGCCACCCGGATCATCAACCTCACACAATCCGAAGAGGCAATACTTGCACAGATGAAACAGAAGGGACGGTACAACATTCGCCTCGCAGAGAAGCATGGCGTAAAAGTAGAGCAATCAACCGATATAGATGCTTTTGCGCGCCTCGCTGCAGAAACAGCCCGTAGAGACGGCTTCACTGCTCCTCCGGCCTCTCGGTACCAAAAGTTCTTGGAATCACTTCCTGACGCTTTCCTACTCTTGGCCTACGGACCAAACCGAAATCC
>CAYYFD010000040.1:0-2208 GCA_964471125.1 uncultured Candidatus Peribacteria bacterium | reverse complement strand
TGGAATCACTTCCTGACGCTTTCCTACTCTTGGCCTACGGACCAAACCGAAATCCAATTGCTGGCCTGCTCGGAACAATCTGGAACGGCACTGGGATCTACTACTACGGCGCGTCCGACTATGCTCACCGTGCCCTTATGGCTCCGTATCTTCTGCAATGGGAAGCCATCCAGTTTTGTAAGGCTGCCGGATGTCATACCTATGATTTACTGGGAATCGCACCTCTGGAAAATAACAAATTGCAAATTGCAGAAAATAATAGGAAGGAAATATCTGCAATCTGCAATCTGCAATCTTCCTTGTCTTCCTGGTCCGGCATCACCCGCTTCAAGGAACAGTTCGGTGGAACAGTCGTAGAGTACCCGCCAGAACAACAAATACTCCTAAAACCATGGGTAAACAAAGCACTGGAATGGAAACGCAAGATCCTAGGATAAAGATATCCAAATAATATAATGCGCGAAAGCGGGCAAAGCCCGCTTTAAGCGCTTCCTTTGAAGGGGAAAGGAGGGTCCATGGGAGGGAAACCTAGCGGTTTCCCTCCCATGAATCTTCTCCCTTTTAAAAAAGCCCCCTTGCGGGGGGGCTTTTTTGTTACAAATGAATATCGAACCTACAAGGCAATAGATCACCTCCCCGAGGAGGTGTAGCGGTCCGCAGAGGCGGATCCGCTACACGCTTCCCAGAGAAAGAAATGCTATTAGCCAGAGTAGCTCGTCGACTTCACGACCGTATCTGGGTACTCAACCCACTTGAAGGACGTGGCACCAGCCTGATCCGTATCACGCCACACAAGGTGGCTGTTTCCGGAAGACTTACCAAACGTCAGGTTGTTGATCGAATCGAAGTTCGTGATCGAAACCTGAAGAGTGCTATTGGTGGTCGAGAGGTTCGGGTTGTTGATCGTCGCCTCGAGAACGAAGGTCTGATCGCTTCCCTGGTCGATCTCTGTCTTCACAACAGAGCCAACGAGACCGTTACACTCAACGAGCATCGAACCTGAGTTCGTGTACGAAGTGGTCATAGCTGTTCCACCATCATCGTACGCCGTGCAGTTCACCTTGTTCGTTGCATCCGCCTTGTTATAAAACTTAAAGGTGGAAGCGGTGATTCCGACGTTCGTAGCGTTTACGTCGAAGATTACGCCGGAGAGGATAACGTCATTGAGACCGTCCTTGGTGTTGCCATGAGCAGCAGCAGAGATCTTGAACTGACCGATGTTACTGAGGCCAGTCTGGATTGCTGAACCGTTAGCATCCGGGTTGGCGTTCGTGATCGATGTGATCTTAGCCATCACGGAGAGGTTTTTCTTACCAACGATTGTTCCGTTCTGCGCAGCTGCGCTGTTGATACCGATGAAGATTTCTCCTTCGGCCGTTGTGTCACCATCGTTTGCCGTAAGAGGATTGCTGGACTCATCACCACGGGCGCGGATGGAGCCGGATCCTGTCTGGCTGTCATCGGATGCCTTTGTCGGGTCGATGAAGAAAGCAATGATTTGGTTCGTCGTGCCTCCTCCGACGTCTGTCTTCAGACGTGGGCGGACGATCACGTCGATATCCTGACCTTCACCTACAACAAGCTGGCGACTCTGCATGCTCGTACAGAAGGTGGAGATAGAACCACCAGCTGGAGCGTATGTGGTCGACGTTACCGCGCGCTGACCACAGCTACCTGCTGTAGCAAGAGCAAACGGCGTAGCCTCACCTTCCTTGTAGAGCTCGAGGCGATCCACAGAGGATGCTGTCGAACCGGAGGAGGCGAAGTTAAGTCCGTGGACGTCAATGGACTCATTTTCAGCGTGGAACTGGACGCGCAGCACAGCCTCACCAAGGGCTCCACCAAGGAGCTGGCGATTGCGAAGCGGCGTCGAGTCTGTCGTGACGAAGAGATCTCCCTGGTTCACAAGCTTCCAACGCTGTGAAGCCACTGTTGTGAAGATAATGTCACAAGTCGTGGATCCACAAGCTGCCGGGTTCTGCTTGATGTTGGAGAGAGCGGAGCCATCATCGAGCTCTTCTGCCTCAACGAAGTTCGTGGAACCCGTCGAGAATCTAAGCTGAAGATGCTCACCGAGCGTCGTCGAGAGACTGCTCGAGATATCAGCATGAATTTCGAAGACGACCGTTTCCTCGGCAGGGATAACGTATCCACCACCGACGATATCACTGAAGGTAACCGTGGCATTTGCCGACGATCCCTGAGCAG
>CAYYFD010000039.1:0-9818 GCA_964471125.1 uncultured Candidatus Peribacteria bacterium | reverse complement strand
GTGGCGCGCGGGGCCACCCGGCTACAGATCTTCGTATCCGACGAGTTGTATAGATTAGGTTGATTGAGCATTTGATGAAGAAGAGCAGGGGGTAGTCGCTTTGTACACGGGTGAAACGCCTGCCGCCCATTGCGTTTCTTAAGCTCCTGCGCGATTGCCCGGAGAGATACTTCCACTTTGTCGGTGTTGAAGAGCGCGAATTCCTCTGGTTCATATTGGGTAGAGCACAGTCGGGTATCTGCTATGGGAAAGCCGAAAATCTGTGCGTACAGGGGAAGGCGTACTTCGTCGTTGGAATATGGCGGAATGCGATGTGCCGCGTAGCGCACCAAAAAATCTTTGGGAATACATGCTCCTGGTGCAAAGCAGCACAGCGGGCTTTTCGTATATCCGTAATGCCTGCGCACATGCTTCAGCAGGGCGAGGTATTCCTCCCGCTTGGTTTCTTTTGTCGTCCAGTTCCAACGCCGCCCCACTTCTGCAATCTTCTGCACTCCACTGAGGCCCAGAGACCCTTTCGGTACATGGCGGTAGAGTTCGGCTATAGGTGAGGCGAGCAGGAGATCCCATTCGATGACATGGAGCATGTCGAAATCCAGCAGAAAGCCAACGTCCTTGAACCAGGAGCGGATGGCGAGATCTCCATTTTTCCAGTGCCAATGTGCATCATGTTTGGGCGGGCTGTGGATCGAAACACAGAGGTGGCGGAGTTGGCGTTTCGCATTCGCCAAAAAGGCACGGGAGCCTCCGCAGAGACCGTAGATGGGTATGGAACTGTTGAGATTCTGTAGCATCTCCAATCGCTGCTTACATACGTTGAGATCTTGATGGAACCGGAAGAGAATAATGCGTTTCATGGTCGGCATAGGGGATTACTGAGACATAGAATTAAAGAGTGCCTGATAAGCAGAGGCTTCACGCGCAGGCGCAAATTCTTCATCAATGATATTTTTCGCATTTTGGATCAACGTATTACGGAGATTGGCATCTTCGAGGAGCATCATTGCGTTTGTAAGAAAGTCATCAGGGGAATCGAAAAGTAACCCAGTTTTCCTGTGCTGTATAACGGCACGGTTTCCTGGGATATCGCGCGCGAGCACGGGCACGCCGAGTGCCATCGCCTCCAGTAGGCTATTGGGACTGCTTTCGCTTTTTGATGTGTTAAGGACAGCTTGTGACTCACACATCAGTGCCCAGAGATCGGCTTGAGGGAGTGTGTCTATCAGCAGTACGCCCGGAAATTCTTGCGCCTTTGTAAGCATGGATTTTGCATAGGCGGGATCGCGCTTTGCTCCGACGATCAGGAGGTGAATCCGTGGGTCGCGCATATGCCACTGTGCGATTATGGAACCAAGAAAGAGCGGATCTTTCACCTCCCGTAGTCCTGCCGGAAGCAGATAGATGATGGCATCTTTCGGTATGGTAGCGATGGATGCTTTGGAAAATTGCGAGGGGGAGACCTCTACTGACTGCGGGATGCAATGGAGCTTCGGACGAAGGTGTGGCCAGAGATTGCCGGCGCGACCGAGAAAATCTTCATTGAAGCATACGAGTGCGTAGGCTTTTTCTACTGCCTGAGTCATCACGTTCATTTTTGACTGTTCAGAGACGAGTTCGTTGAGATCCGTTCCCCCAAAGACGATCACAGTCGGTATTGCCAGATGTCGTAGAAATCTTCCCGCGCCGTAGGCATGCACGCCCAGTGCTGCATCATAGTGTTCCTCGCGTGCAATCATCGCGATGGCGTCCTCATCAAGACCTTCAATCTCTTTGAATGCCGTTGTATGCCCTATGTCTTGGAGATGCGCAGCAATGCGCCGAAGTGTCGTTGCATTACCGGTTGCCTCTGCGCCGAGACCGAGAAGGAGGATTTTCATCTTAGAGTTCGCTATACGAACAGAGTGTGATACCTCTGCTTTGGAGGAGTGCCGGCAGATCGGGATCGCAGAGCATATTCCTCTCCGTTTCGCGCTGCGGATCACGGCTAAAATCGTCACCGCTTGGGTCGCATGCACCAGGATGTACCATGAGCTCCGTCGTTCCTTCGGGCAGCGCGCAGAGTAGATGGCGGAATTTACGAGCATTCGCTTCTCCGATGAGTGCCATACCGCGAAAATGGTCCGTAGTACGAAGGTCGTGACTGTCGAAGATTTCTCTGGCGCTCTTTGCCTGTGCCGAGATCATGTGGATCCACGCTGTACGCTCCTCGGAAAGTTCCCATGGCAACCGCTCCAGAGATTCGCAGGGCACGCGGACATTGGCTATGCCATAGCGACTGAGTATAGGGGCGAGCAGTGGAGCGACTACCGGATGCACATGTAGATGATGATGGCTGTCGACGTGTGTCGGTTGGCCGTAGTGATCCAAAAACCACTCGAGCTGTGCACGGAGCTCCCGCTCCAGATGCTCGGGATCGATCGCGTTTTCGTCGAGAGCTTTTCGTGTTCGCTCTTTACCCATAAGAAAACCGCTTGGAGCGAGAAGGGTTGTTATATCCCGTTCGTTTGTGAGCGCAGCTCCTTCCGAAAGATTGATATGCAGGCCGATACCGATATCTCTTTCTTTGCAGTGTCGTACTGCCGCATCACTGTTTGCCATATTGGGCATAAGGGTTGCGCAGCGCACGATACCTGCGTCCATACAGGCGAAGATTCCGTGGGTTCGAGGGGCGGTGATGCCGAGGTCGTCGGCGTTGATGATGAGGCGGCGCACCGTACCATTGTAAAGACGCGCCCGAGGCGCGTCTGTACGTTTTTCTGAGGGAAATTATTTATGCGGCTAGTTCTACCGGAGCCTGATCTTCGTCAAAGGAATCATCATTGGCCAACGAGTGGCGCATGGCACGCAGAGCTTCTACGCGCTCAGTTGTTGTGAATGACGGAGAAGCTTCTGGAAGAGGCTTGCGCATCACATTGCGGTAGAGAGCAGCAAGCTCCTGCATTTCTTTGGCAACGTCTTCCCTTTCGCGACTCTCTGCCAAAACGAAGTGATCGATAACGTCTACTAGGGATCCGGATTCGTGTTGTGACATACAAGTGGGGGAAACAAATGAATGTGCGCCTATTTTCATCACAAACATGACAAAGAGAAGTGCGAGGAAAAATGAAGAGTTCTCTGTGCCGTTTTTGTGTATTTTGAAGCCGAAAAATCTGGCACAGCGAAGTTGTGGAATTGGCCTGAGCAATTGCGTAGTGTGACTGTTTGTGTGGATAAAATGGGTGAGGAGGATTTCGCTTCGGGTGAGGAATACGTACAATGTTTTTACGGACGATTAGCTCAGCTGGTTAGAGCGTGCGATTCACATTCGCAAGGTCACTGGTTCGATCCCAGTATCGTCCACCAACCTCCGCAGGAGGTTGTCCACCGTAGCCTCGCCAGAGCGAGCGGAGGTGGACCACTCACTCGGGATCTCCTGGCTACGGTTGGCAGGCCACTTCTTTGATATTGACTTTACTATTAAATAGTATATAATAACTACATATGACTCATCACTCTCAAAAAAGCCCTCAGGATGCTGTCGATGCAGTTCTCAATCAGTACGCAGGTGCTGCAGATGAAGACCGCGATCAGCGCGCCGCAGTTACTCCTGTCCAGGTATTGCCGGGCACAGGCGATGGCTCTCCAATTTCTCCAGCGTCGCACTGGACCCGCGATGCCGTCTACCCATTGCTGGGGTCAGCTCGTGGTCGTATCGCTGATGGAGGAAGCGCCGCAGCCGATCTCCCGAGTAAGTAAGCATTCTGCGAGTTCTTCCAGTACCATCCTCTCATGAGTATTTCTCCTGATCGCATTCTCTTTTCCGATGATCATCTTCTTGCCGTTTCCAAGCGCGCAGGGGAACTGACAGTGCGGGGGAAGGGGGTGGTGGGTAAACTTCCGCTCTACGATTTTCTGCATGAGGAGTACCCAGGGCTTCGTGTTTTGCATCGGCTAGATTTCGATACCTCCGGCATTGTGGTTTTTGCGCGGTCCAAGGCCGCATGTGATGCGGTACTTGCTTCAGGGTTTGCAGGATGGAAGAAGGTCTATAGAGCGATTGTTGCTGGCGTGATCGACAGGGAGAGAGGCGTAATACGTGCACCGCTTCCTGCGCGCAGCATCAAAGAAAAAAAGGCGGAAAACCTTGTTCCTGCTGTCACAAATTTTTCCGTGCTCGAAAGATTCGTTGGAGCCACATACATCGAATGTCAGATTGAGACAGGCCGGCATCACCAGATCCGCAGGCACTTCAAGGCAATCGGGCATCCGCTTGCGCTCGACACGCTCTACGGGGAGCAGAAATTCAATTATACATTTACACGTGCCACGGGATTTCACCGGTTTTTTCTCCATGCTGCTTCCCTCGATCTCCCGCATCCGATCACTGGAGAGAAGATCCACATAGATGCGCCACTACCAAAGACATTTGAGCAGGCGCTGAAGAGGTTGAAATCAGCACACTGAAAAAGGCTGACAGCGAAGAGCTAAAAGCTGTAAGCTTGCGTCATGCGCGTTCTAGCCGGGTTCCAGCCATCGGGAAAGTTTCATGTCGGCAACTACTTCGGATCGATCCGTCCGAATATCGATTTCCAGAAGGAATCCGATGCGAGCATCTTTATGGTTGTGGATCTCCATTCATTGACGACTCTCAAGGATCCAGAGGAGCTCCGTGCCTGTATCGTTGATAATGTCCTCGATTTCCTCGCAGCTGGACTTGATGCAGACCATTCTCTTCTCTTTCGCCAATCTGAAGTCCCGGAGCATACGGAGCTGATGTGGATTCTATCGTGCGTGACGCCCATGGGACTTCTCGAGCGTGCAGTCAGTTACAAAGAGAAGGTGGAGAAAGGCATCGCTGCCAATGTGGGCCTCTTTACTTATCCCGTATTGATGGCGGCAGATATTTTGCTCTATCAAGGAGAGCGGGTGCCTGTTGGCAAAGACCAAAAACAGCATGTGGAGATTGCCCGTGATATAGGAGGGAAGTTCAACCATCTCTATGGCGAAACCTTCATCCTGCCCGAGCCCGTGATTCGTGAGGATGTTGCAGTGGTGCCGGGCACCGATGGGCAGAAAATGAGCAAGAGCTACGGCAATACGATCCCGCTCTTCGGCGACGAGAAAATCATCAAGAAGGCGATTATGGGGATTGTGACGGACTCCAAAGGGATGAATGATCCCAAAGACCCCGATACATGTGTGATTTTCAATATCCATAAACTTTTCCTCGGCAAAAAGGAAACGGAAGCGCTCGCGGCGGAGTACAAAAACGGTCTTCCGTACGGCGATGCCAAGAAGCGTCTTCTCGAAACGTATATGGATTATTTTTCGGCAATGCGAGCGGCGCGGGCGAAGCTCACTCAAAAGGATGTCAGAGATGTGCTCAATGTGGGTTCTGCAAAAGCGCGCGTGATCGCCGGAGCGATGATGGAGAAGGTGAAGAAGGCAGTGGGACTGTTGTAAAGAGGGAAAGAAGCGATCTAAGCGATATAAGGGAATCCCTTTAATCCCTTATTTCCCATACATCCCTTCTTTCTCCTCTTCCATTCATTGAGAAAAAAATGATTTCCTGCTATAATACTATGATTCCCCAACACCCATATGGAACGCTCATCTTCACGCGCAGTCACGGCACTTCTCATCGCGATCATCTCCGTGCCGCTGTCGTCTCAGGCGATTTTCCGGTCGCAGGATGATGACGGTACCAAGTTTGAAGATATCGGTGATATCCGGCAGGAAGTGTACGAGTTTCAGTCGGGTCAGAGGCAGCTTTTGCGACGTGCCTACTCGCGTGCGATCGAGGATTACCGTGAGAGACTGAAGAACGGGGAAATGGATGCTGTGAAACCAGATATCAATGATCCGACGACATTCAAGGATTTTCTTGATGGCACAGAGCATGCCGCAGCAAGGTCTTCCAGTATGCGAAGTGCATCTGCAAGGTCAGATGACAGTGACGCTGTGCATGCGGATTCCACGGAGGACCTTACAACGCGTCAGCGCATGTTGCTTCGTAACTACACTCGCGCAGGTTCCTGTCCTGTAAGCATGGAAAGTATTTTGCCGGGGTTCCATGCGCTTTGCCGCGGTATCGTGGGTAAGGATGCTTCGGGCACCCTGCCACAGGGGATGGATAATGAGCTCAAAACGGTGAGACATAAGTCCGTAGGGCCTGCAACGATCAAGCTTCGTATGGAGATGATGCGTCAGGCAAGGGATCCTTCGACTCGTCGTAAAGACGGTACGGGGCCGAAGAGGCCGACGCCGTATATTCCAGAGTAAACAGTAAAGAGAAGAGAGAAAAGAATCTTTGTACTCTCTTCTCTTTTCTCTATTCTCTTCATATGCGCATCATCCTTGCATCGGCCAGCCCGCAGCGCAGGGAGCTTCTGAAGGGATTGGGCTTGTCCTTTGAAGTCATGCCAAGTTCCGTTGATGAATCGGCGTGTGCAGAGAAGGATCCGGCGGTACGGGCTTCCGTTCTTGCATGCCTGAAGGCCGAGGATGTTCATGCATTGCATCCGGATGCTTGTGTCATCGGCTGCGATACCTTGGTGGTTTCTGCGGATGGAACACTTCTCGAAAAACCTGTGGATGCAGCAGATGCAGAGAGGATGCTCAGGTTGCAGAGTGGCAATATTTCTACTGTGCACTCTGCGCTCTGTGTCATTGGTTCGGATGGCATACAGGATGGAATCTCTTCCTCCCACGTGCACTTCAAAAAACTCTCGGAAGAGGATGTCGTTTGGTGGATCTCTACTGGTCAGTGGAAAGACCGCTCCGGCGCATTTCAGATTGATGGACGGGGGCAATTGATGATCGAGAAGGTCGAAGGTGATTGGACGGGTGTTGTGGGATTGCCGGTGTATTTGCTTGGGGAATTGATGAAGAAGGCGGGGATACGAATGAATGTTGTTCCGTTGTAGAGACGGCATTTTTGCCGTCTCAATCGATGTGCAGAGACGGCACAGAGTGCCGTCTCTACGGTGACGCTTTTAACGTCTTGAACACAAATTCCTCTATCTTTTCAAAAATCTCCTTCGTGCTTGCGGCACACAAGACGCTTGATCGATCATCGCCTTTTTCTGTCAGTTCTGTGCGTGAAAGTCCTCCAGCTTCTTCGATCATGAGACATCCTGCAGCGGTGTCCCAGAGCATGGGGCCTTTGAAAAAGACACCGTCATTCCAGCCCTTGAGGACGACTGCAAACTCCTCGATCGCATTGCCGTAGTTCTCTATAGATGCACAGAAGGGGATCGGGACGACGAGGGTACCATCGGGCTTTTTTACAGCGCGATGGGCGATATTACAGCTTAAGACCGCATCATCCATTCCTGCTGTTTTCCGCAAGACACAGCGTTTGCCATTGAGAAAAGCACCCTCTCCACGGATGGCGGTATAGGTTTCTGCAAATCGGGGACGTGTCATGATGCCGAGGATGGTTACGTCGCCTTCCTGAAGTGCGATGATCGTGCCGTAGTTGGGTTTTCCGTGGATGAAGTTTGTCGTGCCATCCAGCGGATCGATGATCCAGCGATAGGGACAAGAGGGATCACCAAGATGATCGGTGTCACCTTCTTCTCCGAGAAACCGGTGATTGGGGAATTCCTTTTGGATCATGGTAACGATGATTGCCTGAGCCTCTCTGTCTGCACTGGAGGCGTAGTCATGCGGACCGGATTTCGTTCCGACGCCGATGGAACTGTATCCACCGGAAAGGAGTTCAGATTGTTTTTGCTCGAGGAGGTTTCCGGCGGCATTAGCTGCGTCAGTTGCTATTTTCAATGCTTGGCGAAGATCGAATGTATTATTCATACGATGTGAAGTGTACGGTATTTTGTTCCAACTTTCTTTTGTCTGCCCGACAAAAGAAAGTTGCAAAGAAAAGCGCACCGCGCGCCAACACCTCTCCGCTCGGCTCTGTGTCTCGTTGGAAACGCCTCCAAGGCTTCGGCGTTTCCATCTCGACTGCGCTGAGGCGCAAGCAGAGCCTTCCCCTTCACCCCCCGTGGCGCGCGGGACCCCTCCGCCCTATCAATTCATAACCTTGCGGCCTTCCTATTTCTTTTGCAGTCTCGCTTCGACCCAAGCCCGTATTTCGCCGATCAGGGCAGTCGCGATCGCTTCGTCTGCAGGACGATCTTTGCCGTATGTTTCGCGGAGAGTCGACGACCCCCATTCGACGGATAACCCATTAGATTTAGTGATCTTTCCGCCTCCCATGCATGCTTCTTTCAGATCTCCGGGAGTAGAGTTTGCGGAAACCTGCTCAAAAAGACTGCGAATGAGATAATAGTGGGTCTTGGCGATTTTTCCGATAGGTACGGCATGTATCCGAGTGTGAAATGCACCATCGATAGTACGGAGAGTCACAAATTTGTTGATAGCGATTATTCCCTGTTCATTATCCAGAGTAATTGTGTGTGTCATATACGCCTTAGTGACTGGGCAACCTGTACTCCATCAATTCCTTCCTCACTGCATCAAACCCCGGCATGGCCTGCTCCACGATCCTCCAGAAAGCCGGAGAATGATCCGCACGCAGGCGATGTGCGAGTTCGTGGACGATGATGTACTTCATGAAACGCGGGGGCAGCAGGAGAAGCGCTGCGTTGATCATGATGATGCCTCTGGAGCTGCAGCTACCCCATTGTGTGGAGGCGAACTGGAGACGTACACCGCGAATGCGGACACGAAGAGTTTGCTTGTTGATGCTTTCAACGAGCTCTGTGATCCGACGTCGCTCTGCGTGTGCGAGGGTTTTCCAGAGAAATCTGTGGAGAGCGTCGCGATGTGTTTTCGGGCCAACGGAAATCCGCCACCTATTTTGGCTGAGCAATGCTCTGGTCTTCTCTCCTGCAGCGAGGGAGTAGCGATAGGTTTTTTTCGTGGGGAGCCGTACGGTGCATGCATTCTCTCCCTGTAGAATTCCGCGGAAAGGATTCACCAGAACTTTTGTGCGCTCCTCAAGAACGATCTTCGTCATGCGCCGAAGCAGATCGCGAATGTGCACTTGCTCTTCTGTCTGCGAGAGATTGCGTGCAAGACGAATGATCACCGTATCGCCCTTCAGCACCGCTCTCGAGTGCTTGTTTTTCGTCCGTACGATGCGGTGGGGAGGGGGAAGGGGTGCCACAGAGTCGGCAGTATACTGCCTTGTGCAAGTGGTTTTTCCTGAGCGGTCACGAAAATTTTTGATAGCCAAATTGGGCTGCCAATCGTCAAATCGACCAATAATTTTTCAAGAGTTGAAAAATTAAAACATACTAATTCCTTGTTTTTGGCAACCTTCCCCGTGAGCGCTTCTGCCACTCGACGGGGGATGGTTCCTCGGAAGAAGGTGCAGAGAGCTTTACGAGAAGTGCCTGTGCTTCTCGGTACTTCCCGAGGCAGTTGCGGATTGCCAAACGGTGACTGGCGTTGATTGCTTCTTCTACCGTGAGGGACTCGATAGTTTTTTCTACTGTAGTGAGGCATGCATCGGACTTCTCCAGCGCGGTACGCACTTCTTCCGGAAGCTGGGACCTATCTATGTCTCTGCTTCGTAGCAGCATGTGGGCAATGCCTGCGAGTGCGTGCTCGGTGTCACTTCTCGGGAGAAGTGTTTGATACGGGAGCATGTACTTATCGCGCAGATTATTTTTGGCTTCGATGAGTTCGTCTTCGTTGCTGTACACACCTGCATCGATGGCCTGAATGATGGTGCTGAGTGCATCGATGAGCAGATCTCCGCGTCCGCGGATGAGGGAAGTGGTATCCGCGGATGTTCCGGCTCGGCTACCAAGGCCGTCCTGTCGCTTCCGGATTGTTTCGAGCGTTGCACCGAAGTCCTGCTTCAC
>CAYYFD010000038.1:0-9887 GCA_964471125.1 uncultured Candidatus Peribacteria bacterium | reverse complement strand
CGGCGATGCCATTGTTCTTGACCGGACTAAAGCTTCCGGTTTTGGGTTGAAAAAACATACATACAGCGAACGCGTTCGAAGGGGTAAGAACCGTGAACAGAGCCAGGCAAAATTTGAAACTGTCGATAGACTTCTGAGAACAGAAATTATTCACTCCTCGATGATCTCTGATATCGCGCAACGTGCTTGTGCGCATCTTGCTACATTGGACGGAGAACCAATTGAAATAGTGCAGGCGATACTGCATGGAAGAATTGATGCATTACTGGATGGAGGACAGGAACACATTGAGCGACTCCATCGCATCAAAGCGCACACAGCGGACGCCATTGAACTGCTGCGTGCATATAACGATGGAATAATGGAGATGAGCCCCTAGTTGCCACGAAGAATCTGCCGCACAGCCGAGAGGCGGTCGGAAACCTCTTTTTCAAACCCCCTGTCCGTCGGCTCATACAATGGCTGGCGCTCAACACCCATAGGAAAATAGTTCCCAGCAACCACCCCACGAGGATCATTGTGCGGGTATTCGTAGCCCTTTCCGTAGCCCTGCTCCGCCATTCCTTTTACAGGTGCATTGCGCAAATGCATCGGCACTTCGAGTGATGGAGCTGTTGCAATCATGGACTTCACAGACTTCATCGCGCGTGCCACAGCATTGCTCTTCGGCGCCTGACCAAGGTACACACAAGCATGTGCAAGGAAGTACTCCCCTTCCGGTAATCCTACCAATTCACAGGCCTGCCATGCGCTCACAACGACCTGCAATGCTCGCGGGTCAGCATTTCCGATATCTTCACTAGCGAAAATCGCCATTCGCCGGAAGAGGAACCGCAATTCTTCACCACCTTTGATCATCTTAAAGAGCCAGAGAAGCGCAGCATCGACGTCACTTCCCCGAAGAGATTTTATAAATGCCGAGATCGTATCGTAGTGATCCTCTTTGTCAGAGTCATAACGCACACGTCGCTCCTTAAACAATGTTTCAATTTCGCGAAGGGATAATTTCTTTCCTGCGGTGACAACGGCAAGCTCCAGAGCATTAAGTGCCGTACGTGCATCACCATTCGCAATCGTCGCAATGTGCTGAAGAGCAGCGTCTGCAATGGTCACTTTTCCCGCAAGTCCTCGTTCATCTGCTACCGCCTGACGAAGAACCATGATCAGTTGGTCTACGGATAATGGTTGCAGCAGATACACATGCGAACGCGAGACCAATGCAGCATTCACATCGAAATAGGGATTACCCGTCGTTGCTCCAATGAGAATAACATCGCCACTTTCAACATAGGGCAAGAGCGCATCCTGTTGAGCCCTGTTAAAGCGGTGAATCTCATCGATAAAGAGCAATGTCTTTTGCTTGAAGGTCGTACGCAACTGATGAGCCTGCGCACAGACAGCCTTGAGATCAGCAACGCCACTCGTCACCGCATTGAGCTGAGTGAACTCCGCTTTGGTTGCTTCTGCGATGATACGGGCAAGCGTCGTTTTTCCCGTTCCCGGAGGCCCCGCGAGTATCACGGAAGAGAGCACATCCGATTCAATGGCTTTCCGTAGAGGCGTCCCCTCCCCTACGACATGCTGCTGTCCGACAAATTCCGCAAGCGTGCGCGGGCGAACGCGGAAAGCGAGGGGGGCAGAGGCCGGATCGGAAATTGTTTGAGCCATAACGGAAGATTACTGCGAAACGCGCTGCATATCCTCCAGCACGTGCGCGGCATGTGCATCACAATCGACGCTGTCATAGATTTTCTCGATGCCCCCCGCAGGATTGATCAGAAAGCTCACACGCTTCGGAAGGAGCGCACCATCAGCACCATACGCTGCGATCAATATCTGATCGGGGTCTGCTAGAAGCAGAAAAGGCAGTGTGTACTTCTTTGCAAATGTTGCATGACTTTCTACGCTGTCCTTACTCACACCAAGAACCGTCACGAGATCATTGAGTTCCATAAAATGATCACGAAACCCGCATGCCTCTTTGGTACAACCCGGTGTGTCGTCCTTCGGGTAAAAGTAGAGAAGAACCCAGTGACCCAAGTAATCCACAAGAGCGTGTGTCTTCCCGCTTTGGTCGAAGGCAGAGAATACCGGCGCTTTGTCGCCTTGCTTTAGCCGCATACAACCACCTTACCGCAAAACCGTCCTTCTGCTATACTGAAAGGAATCTATGGCAGACTTTCTTACAACCATCACAGAGGGGCAAAAGCAAAACCTCACTGCGGAGGAGCAGCTGAATATGGGCAAAGCAGAAGCGGCTCCCATGGATGCAAAGCACAACACGTTTCTGGAAACAATTCTCACCCTTGTGGACTCTGGAGAAATCGACGTTTACAAGCCGGAGACATTCCTCAAAAGAGATGTCTACGACAAACTTGATGAACAGTGGCGCGACAAAACCGACCTTGCGCTGATGAATATCGCCAACCAGCTCCAGAACGTCTACCTCTTCCGCGTGAGCAAGCAGACACCCGACGAATCCCCCATTCTCTCTGCCATGATCGACGAGCTCTGGCAGATGAAGCAGCGGATCGAGGAGCACCATGATGTGTTTAAGTTTTAATGCTGAACATGCCACATCCCGAGAACCCCAAAGGCGAAACTCTCCAGTCACCAATGGAAATGCAGGATGCACCTGCAAAAACTGAGCTCTCAAAAGGCGCACAGGCTGAGTTTGAAAAAGTAGGTCCGATCTACCTTGCAACACACATTGCACTCCAGAATTTGAAAACGGAGATTGCTGCTTAATGATGGTCTATCCATTGGATTCGTTCATCTGCCCTCCACCAGGTCATCTGACGCTTTGCATATTGTCGTGTTTTGGCAGCAATTGAATCGGCTAACGCCTCTTCATCGATATGACCTCCGGAAATCGCCTCAGCGATTTCCCTGTACCCATGACTCTTCATTCCCGGATCATTTGGGGAATATCCTTTGTCGAGCAATGACCGGACTTCATCGATCCATCCTGCCTCAAACATCTGCCTTGTCCGCATGTTGATGCGGGAAACCAAAGCTTCCCGTGACCAGTGCATCCCGAAGATCAACAGTTCACACGGACAGGATCCAGACTGCTTGGCATTTGAAGGTTTCATTCCCATTCCCTCCAGAATCTCCATCGCGCGGATCACGTACGGCCTATTGTTCTTGGAAAACGCGGAGGCCGTCTCCGGATCCTCTTCCATCAAACGCGCATACAATTCCACTCCTCCATCCACATCGTACTGCTGCTCCAGTTTTTTTCGCAGAACAGGATCTGCGCCTGTAACGAATTCCAGTCCGTCGATCAGCGCGGATATGTACAGCATCGACCCTCCAACAAGAATCGGGATATTGCCGCGCTTGAGGATATCGTTGATAACGCGCGTCGCTTCTGTTTTGTACCACGCAGCGGTCACTTCCTCCTTCGGATCAAGAACATCTAAAAGATGATGGGAGACGCACGCCGTTTCTTCAGGAGTAATTTTCGCTGTTCCAATATTCATGAAGCGGTACAACTGACGGGAATCGGCATTCACGATTTCTCCATGTTTTCCTTCTGCTTTCAGAAATATTGCCAGATCTATACTCAATGCGGTTTTCCCCGATGCCGTAGGACCGAGGATGACTATGAGAGGCTTTGCTGCCTCAGACACAAAACGCTTTGTGCGATCCTGCCACAAACGAAAAGGCTCTACGGTGCTCATCAGTTTGTTTCGTCAGTATCCTTGGCACCGACGACATGAAACTTTGGTACATTGCCCTGTTCCAGAGCTTTTATAGCAGCGTCAAACGCCGGCTGATATAGCGCTGCAATACGCTTCAGCTCTTCCATAGAAATACTTCCATCCGGCTGGCGATGCACCTGTCCGGCTCTGACAATAAAGTGGCCCGGCCCGTCCTCTAAAAACTGTTCACTCATTGCTGCGCAGTCTACGCCGCACTTACGGAAGACGAAATATGTTAAGTCCTCTTTTCAATTCTTTCTATTCCACAACATTCGTAACACACTGAACACTGCTCCGTCCCCCAAAAAGCGGTACAATGATTTGAACTTCACATTTTCCATTTCTCCTTCATCATTCTCCCATGCACCCACGCATTCAGTCCATCGCACGAAATATTTCCCGCGGTATCACCACACCCAGCAATACGCTGATCCCGACGGTCATCGAAAAAACACAGTTCGGAGAGCGTGTGTATGACATCTACTCGCGCCTTCTTGAGGAGCGCATCGTCTTTCTCGGTACGCCGATCAATGATGACGTCGCAAACTCTGTGATCGCCCAGCTGCTGTTTCTTGAAAAAGAAGATGCCAAGAAAGACATCCTTCTCTATGTAAACTCCCCTGGAGGACAGGTCACATCTACCCTCGCGATGTACGACACCATGCAGTACGTGAAGCCGGATATCTCGACGGTCTGTCTCGGTATGGCTGCTTCCGGTGGCGCGATCATCCTTATGGGAGGAGCTAAGGGAAAGCGGTTCGCTCTCGAGCACAGCGAGATCATGATCCACCAGCCGCTCGGAGGCACGGAGGGTCAGGCGACAGACATTGCGATCCATGCCGAGCACATCATCAAAACTAAGGATCTCCTCAATACCATGATCGCCAAACACTCCAACCAGAAGCTGGAGAAAGTGAAAATTGATACCGAGCGCGACAAGTATATGAGCGCAAAGGAGGCACTGGAGTACGGGCTGATCGACGGGATCGTGACGAAGCACTAACTTTCCTGTTGCAGGTTGCAGGTTGCAAAGATATTTGCACCATACAACCTGCAAAAAAAGTGTCACCCTGAGCGTAGTCGAAGGGCGACACTTTTTTGATTATGCACAATTCTTACATCGTTCCAACCGGCTTCTCACAGCCCTGCTTTGCGCAGCAGGACATTTTCAGAACAAATCCATAAACAAGAATCCAGACAAACGCATTGATCGCCGCAGGCATCGTGTCTGCAAGTGACACACCACCGATAATCGACTTCAAAAGCATTCCAGCGGGAATAGAACCGAGTGCAAGGCTTGTAGCCCAGCTTTCAATATCCCGACGCTGGTCTGCTACGAGGAGCGCTCCGCCGACAATCATGAGTGCCGGAAGAATGTAGGCCCAAAGGGACCCGAGAAGCGTAATGGGGCCGAGGCCATCAGCCACCATAGCGCGAAAATCACTGAGGCTCATGTAGTGGGAGATGCCCACAAAGAGAAAGGACAGCCCGAAGCTCACCCGAAAGCACGTTGCGCGGATGACCTTGGGACACTTCGGACATTGAGAGAGATCGATCATGAAAGAATGGGGAAAGAAGTTGCCCCTATCATAAAGGGTCATCAAGTGATTGCTTTACAGAATGGCCAATCGCGCAAGTCGAAAATCCCCGAGACACTTGCAACGACTAGTCACCAGTCTCGGGTCTGCCGGGAAATCGGGCCATTGTCTCCCAGCTGAGAAATCGTACAACTCCGGACTTCCCTTGCATGGAAGAATGCCGAATTTCTGCTAGGGTATGCCGGTGTTTACGCTTCTCAAAGAGACTCCCGTCGGCCGAAGGGGAAGGATGGAGACCGCCCATGGCATCATCGAATCCCCTTTCTTCATGCCTGTAGGAACCGCCGGAACGATGAAGGGAATCTCCCATGATGAGCTTTTATCGTTGGGAGCGCAGCTCATGCTCTGTAATACATACCACCTTCACCTTCACCCCGGAGAGGACGTCATTGCCGGAGCCGGAGGCCTTCATTCGTTTATGGGCTGGGAAAAGCCCATTCTCACGGACTCTGGAGGGTATCAGGTTTTTTCGCTGAGCAATCTGCGGTCAATCGACGACGAGCGTGTGGTCTTTCGGTCCCACATCGACGGCTCCGAGCATGTGCTTACACCTGAGATCGCCATGCAAATCCAGCATAAGCTGGGAAGCGATATGATTCTCTGCCTTGACCATTGCCCGCCATCCACGGCAAAGCGTTCGGAGATCGTAGAGGCAACAGATAGGACGCTGCGATGGGCGAAGAGATGTAAGGCAGAACATGAGAAACTAAAAGCATCTTCTGCTTCTTCGGATGCCTCGGACTCTTCGCCTCTGCTTTTCTGCGTCATTCAGGGCGGCCTCGAAAGGGATCTCCGCGAGAAATGCGCACAAGAAATGATGGCCATCGGATTTGACGGATATGCCATTGGAGGACTTGCTGTTGGAGAAAGCGAGGAGGATATGTACGGAGTTCTCGATGCACTGTGCCCGCTGCTTCCCAAGGATAAGCCACGCTACCTGATGGGTGTCGGCGTCATCGACCAACTGCGGCAATGCGTGAAAAAAGGCATCGACATGTTCGATTGCGTTCTCCCTATGCGCCTTGCACGGCACGGTAAAGTGCTGCTTTCGGACGGATCGTCACTCGATATTCTCAAGAGTGCATATCTGAAGGATTACTCGCCGATCGATCCAGAGTCCCCTTCTCTCCTCTCGCAAAAACACTCACGCGCATATCTCCATCATCTGATGAAGATCAAAGAGCGCTTCGGGGAAACTATCGCGTGCATGCAAAATCTCGGTCTGACGCTCAGTGCAATGCGAGACATTCGCAAAGAGATGGATGCCTAAACCAAGAGAATCGTCCGGACTAGCAAACAATCTTCGTCACCTCCACTTCCGTATAGTCCTGACGGTGACCCTTTACCCTGCGATAACGCTTGCGGCGGCGGTGCTTTACAACGCGGATCTTGTCGCCGCGCGTATGCTCGAGGACTTTGACTTCAATAGACGCACCAGCGATATACGGTGCTCCAACGGTAATATCTGCATCTTTTACAATCATCATGACCTTATCAAATACGACCATTGCACCAGCTTCTTCAGCAAGGTGCGGGATGCTCAGCTTTTGGCCCTGTATCACCTTCTCCTGAAAGCCTTTGATTTCAACCATGGCAAACATGCCGCGAAAGTTTACGGTGACTGCGTAAGGGACGCAAGAGCACAATGATGCAAATTTCCAAAGAATGACTCTTTACCAATCAAAGGTAAGAACGGGAAGGCCGCGAACGGAGAGCTCGTAGCGCACAAACTGTACGTCATAGTATGCATGTTCCATTTTTTCACGCTGCTCATAGACCTTGAGCATCTGCTCTTTCAGGCGGGTCTGTAGTGCCTGACGCTGGCGAAGTACCTCTATAGTCGCCTGATCTCTAGGAATGGATGGATCATCGGCATTCGACATTTTTGCGAGGGAAATCCTCTGCTCAGCAGTATCGGCCTGCAGCTCGATATCGAAATCCGCCTGCTTCCAGAGAAGTTCAGCCTGACGCTTACGCTGGTCAAAGAAATACGTGCGCTTCTCTTTCTGGCTCTCGATCTGAAGCTTATAGATATCTATGAGCTGCTTAGCGCGTTGCTCACGCTCATCTCGAAGGCATTTCTGATAGTCTGCCTCTGTTTTATCCTTTCGTGTCTGATCGCACGTGGATTGTGCAATTGCTGGTCCGGTTGCAAGGGCGATTGTGAGCAATACTATAGCTAATGAAATGCGATTTTTTGTCATTCTGCAGAGGGAAAGTCCAATATCTTCGCGGATGAGTAATAAAGGTCAAATTGACCTATAAATCACTTTTGTGCATAATAATCTATTGTAGTAAGACTTCTCTATAAGCCTAAAAAGCGTTAGAATAGGCAATAAGCCATTGGGGAGTCCCACCTACGCTCTGCGGAGCTTCGGTAGGCAAGCGCCAATCCATCCCCAATTCCGTTATTCTCGCTCAGATTCGTTATTCACATCACCTCGTTGGGGAGTCGCCAAGTGGTAAGGCAGCGGCCTTTGAAGCCGCCATTCGTTGGTTCGAATCCAACCTCCCCAGCCACGTCGTTCGCGAACGACGTGGCCAGCCAACCTCAAGCTGGCGTGCCGAGCCACTGCGAATGAATGAGTTCGAACAAAAGTAATCTTTGTTTATCATAGAAGTGGTCTTTTGACCTGTTTATTGTATTTAAATCATTAGTTTTATATATATAACTTTGATGATTTTTGTATCAAATTTTTCAAATTGCACATTCAGCTAATAAATTAAATATATGCACATTATAAGCATATTTATTGGTATTTTATTGCTATTGACTTTTTCATAAAAGTATCTGAAACTGGTACCTTTTTCTCATAATTTTCTATGAAGATACGTTCTGCGTTAGCCGCCGTGAGCTTGTGCTCAATGCTCCTGTCCCAGCTCCCCATAGCCGGGATGCCCATACCCGCGGAAGAGATTCTGCCAATGTCGGTACCGAAAGCAGAAGCTCAGGTGTGTACGAACACGGTATCGCTCGGTGCGTCTTTTTCGCATACGCAGACCAATGACAGCCAAACCGATCAAAACGGCAATAGTGTTACGCGTCAGTCCGGCGGCAGTTTTACGTGTCCTGCAGGACAAGTCATCACAAGAATCGCCTACCTCGGCATCGAAGCCGGTAACGACAGCACGGATGGTCTCACGATCGCCTGTAGCCCACTCAACAGCAACGGGAGTCTGGGAAGCCGCGGAGCAAACTTCCCGAATAGCGACATCGAGAGCAACTCACGTTTCCCAAGTGACCTCGTCCTTACGACATGTAACTCCAGCAATGCAGCCGTAGTGACGGTATATTTCAACGATATTCTCAATGCAGGTCGCGAGGATGCCCTCGATGGAACCGGTATTGGCTGCAACGAAATCTCGTCTTCGGGCATCAGCAATACCGAAACAGATACGCAGCAACCCAACGACATCGTCCACCATGGTACGCCTGTCCAAAGCTACAGTTGTCCTTCGGGAACAGTCGCGGTCGGTATTACCTACGACTCGTTCGGCTCTACGCTTCCGGCAGACCCGGATGCGATGGATTCCGTTGTACGATTCCAATGCGCACCGGTCAATGTCTCAACAAACTGCGTCAGCCAATGTAGCGATGGCATCGACAACGACGGAGATGGAGCAACCGATTTCCCGAATGACTTCAGCTGTAGCTCTTCAACGGATAATGATGAAACATTGCCGAGGGCTGCATGTCAGGACTCGGTAGATAATGACGGTGATGGACTTGTGGATTTCCCCCAAGATCCGGGGTGCAGCAACCGGCAAGACAACGACGAATTCAACGCTTCCGCCCAATGCAGCGACGGCATCGACAATGACGGTGACGGAGCAACGGACTTCCCGAATGACTTCAGCTGTTCATCTTCGACGGATAATGATGAAACGAACCCGCGATCAGCATGTCAGGATTCCATCGATAATGACGGAGATGGACTCGTGGACTTCCCCCAAGACCCAGGATGTTCGAACCGGCAAGATAACGACGAATTTAATACGGTAACTGCACAGTGCAGCGATGGAATCGATAACGATGGAGACGGAGCAACCGATTTTCCGAATGACTACAGCTGTTCATCTTCTACAGATAACGATGAAACTCTTCCCCGATCCCAGTGTCAGGATTCGGTAGATAATGATGGTGATGGTTTGGTCGATTTTCCGCAGGATCCGGGATGTTTCAGCCGCCAGGACAACACCGAGCTGAATGTGGTTCAGTGTAACGATGGCATCGATAACGACAGTGACGGAGCAACCGACTTCCCGAACGACTTCAGCTGTAGTTCTTCTACGGATAATGATGAGACATTGCCAAGGGCAGCATGTCAGGATTCGATTGATAATGATGGAGATGGACTGGCGGACTTCCCGCAGGATCCAGGGTGTTCCAGCCGTCAGGACAATGACGAGTCCAACAGTGTGCAATGCAATGACGGAGTGGACAACGATGGAGACGGAGCCACGGATTTCCCGAATGACTTCAGCTGTAGTTCTTCAACAGACAACGATGAAACGTTGCCTCGCGCAGCATGTCAGGACTCCATCGATAATGATGGCGACGGACTCAGCGATTTCCCCCAGG
>CAYYFD010000037.1:0-10058 GCA_964471125.1 uncultured Candidatus Peribacteria bacterium | reverse complement strand
CTGTAGCTTTGAAGGCCATGACCGGAGGAGAGCTTACGGCTAGACAGCTCGAGGCTGCTCGTCGCGCTATGACGCACTCTGTCGCCCGTGGAGGAAAGATCTGGGTACGCGTATTTCCGCATAACCCTGTAACCAAGAAAGCTGCAGAGGTGCCGATGGGATCCGGAAAGGGTTCCGTGGAGTATTTTGCTGCCATCATCAAGCGAGGCACCATCCTCTTCGAAATGGATGGTCTGCCGGAGCCTGCTGCCCGTGAGGCCCTTCGCCTTGCCGGTCACAAGCTTCCTTTCAAGACACGTATTATCACCCGTTCCCTCATCTAATCCGTGGCAGCTCTCCCCACCATCACCGAAATCCGCAAGATGAGCACAGAGGACATTCAGGCCGAAGTGACTTCCGTTCGTCGTGAAGCTGCTGAGACCCGCCTCTGTGTCGAGCTCAGCAAAGAGAAGAATACTTCGAAGATGAAAAATTTTCGCAAGCACATGGCGAGGTTGCTGACGGTGCTGCAGGAGAAGAGTCTGAAGAGTCCAAAAAGTTCCTCGGGATCATCGGTTTCTTCGGTTTCCTCTCCAGATAAGAAGAGCAAAAAATCTTTGTCCAAACGGTCCAAGACCACTACACTTCCCGCTCAATCATGAGAACCAAGCAAGGACTCATCACTTCGGCAAAGATGCAACGCACGGTAACCGTGACGGTGCACCGCCTGGTGTTCCACGCTCTGTATAAAAAGCGTTTCCGCCGCAGCAAGAAATTCCTTGCGGATAGCGGAGAGTTCACGGATCTTCATGAAGGAGACATGGTGGTGATTACGGAGTGCCGCCCTTTGAGTAAGCGCAAGTGTTTCCGCGTTACAGAAGTGGTGAAGCGCGCACCGCGCGTGAGTGAGATTGCCGAAGACAAAGCTGTTGCCGGTGTCCTGCGTCAGCGCAAAAAAGTAGAAAAGACTGAAGATTCCGTTTCCTCCGCCAAATGATTCAGCAGCAAAGCATCCTCAATGTGGCCGATAACACGGGAGCGAAGACCGCCATGTGCATCAAAGTGCTCGGGGGAACCCGCCGCCGCTATGCACGCATTGGTGACATTATCGTCATCGCGGTGAAGACAGCAACACCTCGCGGTACCGTTCATAAGAAAGCCATTGAGCAGGCCGTGATTGTCCGCATCCGTCAGATGACGAGACGCAAGGACGGCAGCGGTATCCGTTTCGATGACAACGCTTGCGTGATCATCCAGAAGGATGGCATGCCCAAAGGCACACGCGTTTTCGGTCCGGTTGCCCGTGAGCTTCGCGCGAAGGGCTACCAGAAGATCATCTCCCTCGCCCCCGACGTACTATGAGAAAAATTCGTACCGGCGACACTGTCGTCGTCATTACCGGCAAAGATAAGGGTAAGACGGGAGTCATCCTTAAAGTCATGGCCGAGCAGCAGCGCGTTGTCGTTGCGGACATCAACATGCGCACGAGACACATGCCCAAAACTCCGAGCCGCGCAGGTCAGATCATGAAGTACGAAGCCTCCATCCACTGGAGCAATGTGATGCTTCTCGATCCGAAGACTAAAAAGCGCACGCGCGTCGGTTTCAAGTTTGACGAAAAGGGCCATGCTACGCGCATTGCCAAGCGCAGCGGCGAGGCGATTGTCGCAGTCAAAGCTGCTGCCACGAAGCTCAAAAAGAAGCCTGATGCTGAAGTTGAATCCGTCAAAGCTCCTGCAGCAGCTAAGAAAGGTCCCTTCTGGAAGAAGATCGGATTCGGTGCCGCAGAAATGGCCGACCGAGCCGAGGTGGAGGCACCGACGCATATGCAGGAGGATCACTCTGTTCCTGACCAAATCGAGCGCCAGACAAGTCGTTCCGCTGGCCGCGGTTCATAATCTCCTATGGCAAAAGCTACACCTTCAACAACGGCTTCTCCTACAAAGGTTACAGCAGGTGACTACGTCACCCTGCATGATCGCTTGCGCGGGCCTATCCTGCAGGCACTCAAGACAGATCTAAAGATCGACAATGCGATGGCTCTTCCGAAGATCGATAAAGTCATCGTCAACGTCGGTATCAACAAGACGAAGATGGATGGCAAAGAGATCCATGCGTATATCGGTGAGTGTCTCTCTACGATCACTGGACTCAAGCCTGTCTACACAAAGGCGCGTATTGCCATCTCCAACTTCAAGACCCGAGAAGGCCTTGTGGTCGGAGCAAAAGTGACATTGCGCGGTCGCCGTATGGAGGAGTTCCTCGACCGGCTCATCAGCATCGCCCTTCCCCGCATCCGTGATTTCCGCGGTCTTCCTACGCGCCTCGACGGACATGGTAACTACGCTATCGGTCTTCGCGACCACACGATTTTCCCGGAGATCGCTCCTCCGGAGGCCGGAAAAATCTTCGGCATGCAGATTCAGATCTCCATCAAAAATGCCACCGACGCTTCCGCCATGGTCCTCCTCAAGAAGATCGGTATGCCTTTCAAGCCCGAGCGCCAGTCTTCCGCCAAAAACTCCTAACCATCTCTCTCATGGCCCGCAAGTCCCTCATCAACAGCCAGCGCAAACGTCTCAAGGAGTATCTTGAGGCAAAGGCGCAGGGAAAGAAGCCGGAGTTCCCTACACGCATCTACAACCGCTGCACGCTCTGCAGCAGGCGCCATGGTTTCATGCGCTTCTTCGGCGTCTGTCGCATTTGTTTTCGTGAGCTTGCGACTGAGGGGCTCATCCCCGGCATCACAAAATCCTCCTGGTAATCTTTCTTCTTTTTCTTTTTCTCTCTACTCTTCGCATCCGTGTCCCCAGTCAATGACCCCATCGGCGATCTCCTCACTCGCATCCGCAATGCACAGTCGGCGCGGCGAAACTCCTGTAGTGCTTCGCATTCTGGCATCAAGCTTGAGCTTCTCACGCTTCTGAAGAAGGAAGGATGGATCAGCGATGTGACCGTAGAGGGTGAAGCTCCGTTTCAGGAGCTCACGGTTACCTTTGCAGCAGACAAGCCCCGTCTCACCATTGCCCGCATCAGCAAGCCCGGTCGACGGGTGTATAGCCCCGCTGAGGAACTCCGTCCGGTTCTGAATGGATTCGGTGTTGCTATCCTCACGACGAGCAAGGGTCTTATGACCGATATCGAAGCCCGCAAGCAGAACGTTGGCGGCGAAGTTCTCTGTACCATCTCCTAATTCTTCATTTCTATGTCTCGTATTGGACGCAAACCAGTGGCACTTCCCGGAGGCGTAGCAGCGACCATCTCCGGTCGTACGGTGAAAGTGAAAGGCCCGAAGGGCGAGCTTTCGTACACGTTTTTGCCGGAGGTTTCCATCACTATCGACGGAAGCACGGTAACGATCACCCGCATCGATGATTCCCCCGCTGCAAAGGCCCGTCACGGACTTACACGTCAGCTTGTCTCCAATATGGCCATCGGTGTGAGTGCGGGCTACAGCAAGAAGCTCGAGATCATCGGAGTAGGCTACAAGGCACTCGTCAAAGGAAAGGTTCTTGTCTTGAACCTTGGTCACAGCCACCCGATTGAGTTCAAAATTCCAGAGGGCATCACCATTACTCCCGATGAAAAGAACAAGAACTTTATCACGATCAGCGGTTGCGATAAGCAGCTCGTCGGTCAGTCCGCTGCCGTCATTCGCGGTCTTCGCCCGCCGGAGCCATACAAGGGCAAAGGCATCCGCTACAGCGATGAAATCGTTCGCCGCAAGCCTGGTAAGTCTGCTGTAAAGGCAGGCGCCGCGGCATAATCATTTCTCACCCATGCGTCACTCCAAATTCACCCATCGGCTCCAGACAAAGCGTCGCATCCGCGCCCGCATCACTGGCACGCAGGAGCGTCCTCGTCTCACAGTGTTCCGGTCCCACACGCAGATCACCGCACAGGTTGTCGATGACGTTTCCGGAAAGACCATCGTCGCCGGATCCACGCGGGAAGCAAAAGGAAAGCCAAACAAAGAAGGTGCAAAGAAGCTTGGTGCGCTGATTGCGAAGAAAGCGCAGGAGAAGAAGATTGCTACCATTGTCTTCGACCGTAATGGTTACAAGTACCACGGTTGCATCAAAGAAGTTGCCGATGCCGCGCGTGAAGCCGGTTTGAAATTCTAATTCCCGTCCCCGATTCCATTTCTCCCATGGTTGCCAAGTCCTCCCGTCCCGACCGCAAGCGCAATGATCGCCGCCAGCGAGAACCCTCCGAGTTCGAGGAGACGACGCTGAGTGTCGACCGTGTCACACGTGTGGTGAAAGGAGGCCGCCGCATGCGCTTCCGCGCGATTGTCGTAGCCGGAAACAAGAAGGGCAAAGTGGGTCTGGGTACTGGAAAGGCCGCTGAAGTGCAGGCTGCCGTGCAGAAAGCTTCCAAGGCCGCACGCAGGAACATGATCCGCATTCCTCTCAATAAAGGAACGATTCCCCATGCTGTTGACCTGAAATTCAAGTCCGCCAAGATCCGCATCATGCCTGCGAGTCCCGGAACAGGGCTGATCGCTGGTGGAGCTTTGCGTGTTGTTTTTGAAGCTGCAGGCGTGAAAGATGTGCTTTCCAAGCGCTACGGAACCCGCAACAAGCTGGTGAATGCTCAGGCGATCATTCTTGCTTTGCAGAAACTGCATGCACGACCGGAGCACCTTAAAGAGGAAGTGAAGCCGACAGTTGCCAATCCTGACGCTGCAGCACTCGAAGTCGAGCGCGGCAATGCGGGTGTGAAGGAGATCAGCCGTAGCCAGATCGATAAAGAGGGGAATCTGAAGGGAAATTAAGGCGACCCAGCAGCACCCTACTGGGGTCCGGTGATAGAGGAAGAGATCTCTTTTGTCAGAGACTTCAAAGGTCTCTATTTGACATATATAAATATAGTTATATAATATATATGTAGAACCATAGGGGTTCTACAGGGCTATTCGCTCATTCACATCCATCAAGGAGCAGTCACATGTTTCGCGTTCCTGAGTTGCTTGCTGCCTCAGTGCAGCATGACGGTCTGTTGTGTGCGGTTGGAATCGCACTCATTCTGTTTTTCATCGCCTTCTTCGCGGCGAAGAGTTGTTGGGGAAACTGTCTTCCCGACACTTTCTGGATTTGTGGAGGATTGCTGACAGTCATTGCAACTATCCTCATCGCATTTTTGATGAATGCGACACCTGGATTTCTCGTGAGATATCAGAAGCTTCAGTACTCTCACTCGATGCTCATCTGCCTTATCCCACAGGCAGGAATGCTCTTTGGCTACATCTGGGCCAGAACCCAGAAGTGGCTCAAGTTGATGGAGGGGGACCAATTCGTCCCGCGCGAATAGCCCCGCGGAGGTTTTCTCCGCAATGACCCGGTCCTTTGGGCCGGGTTGTTTTTTCATTTACAAAAAAATGTTATTGGCGGCTTCTGTTTGATCTTGCCATTTCTTTGCTCGTGCCCGCCCGACCGGCAGGGCAGGCAAAGAAAGTGGAGACCCGCCTTCGCCCGCCTGCGGGCGGGGCTACGGACGGGCAAGAAGAAACACGGGTCGCTTTTGGGAATGTGCCTATGCATCTTCATCTCGCAGGGCGGAAAGCGCGAACTCCTCGTCCGCTGCGGCGTACTCGTCAGAAAGCGCGCTTTCTGCGCCCTGCTCGCTGGATGCATGATGGCACATTCCCAGTGCGACTAACCCCGTTTTCCTTAGATCATTGGTGACCCCCTCCCCTTGATCCCCTCCCGTCGGGAGGGGAAACCCTGCTCCGCTGCTTGGCAAACGTTTTGTACTCGCTTGCGTATCTAAATATCCCTCTCCCGGCGGGAGAGGGTTAGGGAGAGGGTTAGGGAGAGGGGGTCTGGGTGCTCTACACTTCTCTCATGCGCACTGCTCTTATCATTCTTGCCCAGCAGGGATTTCAGGATCTCGAATATGCGGGCACACGTAAAGGCCTTGAGGATGCAGGATTTGGGATCGACATCGGGAGCAAGGCGAAGGGTCCGTGCACAGGGAAATTCAGTGCAGATGTTCATGCCAGCATCGCATTGAAAGACGTTGTTGTAGAAGACTATGACCGTATCGCCTTCATTGGCGGACCGGGGGCTTTTGCCTACGCGTCCGATGCAGATGCGCTAAAAATTGCGAACGATACCGCTCGCGCCGGCATTCCTTTGGGTGCGATCTGTATCGCACCGACGATCCTCGCCAAGGCCCGCGTGCTCGAAGGAAAAAAGGCGACGACATGGGATGATGGACAGCGAACGCAGATAGAGTTTCTTGAAAAAATGGGTGCAACGTATACCGGAGATACTGTGACGGTCGATGGATTGATTGTGACGGGAAACGGGCCTGAGGCGGCAGAGGAGTTTGGGAAGGCGTTCAGTTGTATTTGATACAGTATATTTATATGTCAGTATCTTGTACTTCCTTTCCTATATTCAACCTGAAAGACTATCCGAAGGCTTGCAAATTCTTGAAGCGAACAGTCTTCATAAGGCAGCCCAAATAGTTCGCTCGCGTGTCCACGCAGCACTTGCGCCAATAGTTGCTGAGGTAAGGCTCTGGCTAGAGAGTCTCGAGGGCCGAACCTTCCCGGTAGAAAATGCTAAAGAAGAGATCAAGGCGATTGTCGATGTTGTTCGCATGGCAAATCTACAGCTTTTTTTTGAAGGAAAGCAGGTAACATTATATGCCTGTATGAGTAATCCCCGCCTGCGCCACGCCCAGATATATGTCAGCAGTGTAGGAGTCTCACCGCAAAGGATTCTCTATCACCGCGCAAAACTGCCTCGCCTGACGGTGGAGAGCACCCCTGCCGTGGTGTAGCATTTCTCTAAGAAATGAACCGCAGATAGCAGCCTTCGCCCTAATCCTCTATCTTCCCAAATTCCTGTGCCCACAGATCCCCGAAAATACCGATGCCGATTTCATCGAAGGCGCCGCTCAGGATATTTTTCCGGTGGTTTTCGGACTTCATCCAGTCGTCCATCACCCGGCTTGCCGACATCTGGCCCTTGGCGATGTTTTCTCCCAGAGCGAATCGCGCAAGACATGCGCACTGGTCGCCGGATTTGATCAGGATGTAATCGGGTCCGATCTCCCGGCGGTTTTGCAGAAGATCCATGGTATTGACTGTGGCCGTGCACGGACAGAGTGCGGCGTTTTTGTCGAGGTAGCCTGCATCGCGGATGCGGTCGACGTAGGAAAGCCCCTCGGGCGTAAAGTGACTGAAGTACCCACGCTTGTGCATGTCTTTGGCGTGTAGCTGAGCTGCATCCGCTAGAAGTGTGTTGTGTCGGAGGATGGAAAGGCCTGCATTCCGGCGTTCAGCATTCACGCGCTGAAGGATTTCGAGGCGAACGGCATCGAGCGTGTTGCTGCGCTTTGCAAGATTCATCCGAAGGGATTCTTTTACGGTTGACGGTCGCAGGGCGTAGGCCGATCTTTGGGGAAGGCTGATAGGCTGGAGTTGTGTAGGTGGAGGATTCTGCGAAGGATTCGGGGTCGGGGTTGGTGGTTGCGATTGTCCCGCGCGCTTGAGATCCTTTTTCATAAGTGTGGTGCTCACGGATTTTCCCTGAAAATTTGTCTTGAGAATCTTTGCGATTGCATCCACGGCTTCGTCCTGTGTGACACGGGCATCCGGATGGAGGAGCAGAGGGGAATTTTTGTCACGGAATATTCCTGTTTTCTGTGCGATACCAGCGTAGGAACGATATTGGGTATTGGCCGGAACATCGGTAAACGGGAATGGGACATTTGTTTCAAGAGAAAAAGTGACAGTGAGCATTTTTAAAAACTCTCCTCGGCTTATGGATCCGTGCGGATGCAGGAGTCCGTTTGTTGGATCTGGTTCGACCATCTTCATGCGTACGGCGGTTTTCAGATACGGTATGTACCACTCGCCTTCGAGGACATCCGGGTAGAGCAGAGGCTGGTCGTCGAGGAGCAGGGGAATATCCGCGCTACTCAAAAGCAGCATCGTCGCCTCCGCCCGCGTGAGATACACAGGTCTGTCCAGAACTGATGCCGTCGGCGCAGCGGAACTGGCGAGGGTAGCCACGATGATGGCAATAGCGCGAAGCATAGGAAATCCCATCATTATAGCAGATTTTCAGGCTTTTTGCCGCATTCGCAATACAAGGGAACGAAGGGATTGAAGGGATCAAAAAGAAGGAAAAGATCCCTTATTTCTCGTAAATCCCTTATTTCTCTCTTTGACCCTTCACTTCTTTTCGCTAAGCTGCCCCACGTGCTTCACACACTACGACCATCACGGGGTGCCGTTACCAGGCGCAAGCGCGTTGCGCGCGGCAATAGTGCCGGAGGAGGAACAACGGCCGGTCGCGGTACAAAAGGCCAGCAGTCGCGCGTGGGCAAGGGCCGCAACTTCGGTTTCGAAGGAGGTCAGACGCCGCTTGTCCGCAGACAGCCCAAGCTCGGCGGGTTTACCCGTCCACGCACTGTCCGGTATGAAGTGGTCACTCTCGGAAAGATGGAGAGCCTGCTCGATGCCGGCAGCTACGATTCCGTTGCGCTTCGTCGCAGAGGACTAGTCCGTTCGGGACGTCCTGTGAAAGTCCTCGGTAATGCCGTTTCCAAGAAATTCACGCTCACTGTCCAAGCTGCTTCAAAAGGGGCAAAGGCTGCCGTGCAAAAGGCCGGAGGCAGCGTTACTATTGTCAAGCTGACAGCGCAGAGCTGAAAGCTGATCGCTCTGCATGTTCACGTACCTCCGCCAACTCTGGCATTCTGAAGAACTCCGCAAGCGGATCCTCGTTACGCTTGGTCTTCTCCTCGCGTACCGCGTTGCCGCGCACATCTCCATCCCCGGAGCGGATCCATTTGCTCTGAAACAATTCCTCGACTCGCGTCAGGCCGGCGGCGTCATGGGAGTCTTTGCCGCACTTACCGGTGGCGCTCTCGATAACTTCTCCATCGTTCTTCTCGGGCTTTCCCCGTACATCAACGCCAGCATCATCGTGCAGCTCTGTACTGTGATCTTTCCGCGGCTTGAGGCGCTTAGCAAAGAAGGGGTAACTGGTCAGCAGACCATCAACCGCTATACGCGTTGGCTGAGCCTTCCACTCACCTTCGTTCAGAGCTACGGATTTCTTATCCTTCTCGGTCGCGGTGGCATACAGCTCATCGACACATCGTTTCCCGCAGTCATCCTTCCGATGATCTACGTGACCGCTGGATCCATCTTCCTTATGTGGATCGGTGAGCTCATCACGGAGAAGGGTATTGGAAACGGAATCTCCCTGATTATTTTTGCCGGTATCGTTTCCGGAATGCCCGCCTCCCTTAGCGCCATGTTCATCGCAGGGCAGGGGAAGCTTGCAGCGTTCTATCTTTTCGCAATCACTTCCATCGCCATGCTTGTCGGCGTCGTCCTCTTCACGGATGCACACCGCCTTATCCCCATCACCTACGCAAATCAGGGATCCGGCCGCGGGGTACAGGCAAATATTCCGATCCGTCTGAATCAGGCAGGAATGATCCCGATCATTTTCGCGATCTCTCTCATCACTCTTCCTGCGATCTTTGCTCAATTCCTTCAGACCGCGCCTCGCTTTGCCGGAGTCGTTCGTTTCATCACGACGTACTTAAACCCGCAGTCACCGAGCTTCACGTACATCATCGGGTACTTCCTCCTTGTGATTGGCTTCACGTACTTCTACGTCTCCGTAACCTTCAAGCCTGACGAACTTGCGGAGAGTATCCAGAAGCGCGGGGGCTTTATCCCCGGTATTCGCCCAGGGCGTGCTACGGCGGAGATCCTTGCAAAGGTCAGCAACCGTCTCAATCTCTGGGGAGGTATTTTCCTCGGTATCGTTGCGGTCATTCCGCTCTTCTTTACGAAGTATTCCAATCTCTCCAGCCAAGACCTCCTCATCTCCGGCTCCGGACTCATCATCTTGGTCGGTGTGGTGATGGAATTGATTAGGCAGGTGAATGCGCAGTTACTTGCGCATGATTATGAAAAATTGGTGTAGTTTCACTCGAAAATAGTTGCATCGCCAAGCCAAGAACATATGATAAATTCTCTTCCTTATTAATTATGGATGAAGCTCCTCCTTCTGAGATTGACCAACTTATGGATGCAGATC